>NZ_JBIVKZ010000006.1:394464-519948 GCF_044751025.1 Streptomyces sp. NPDC088747 | reverse complement strand
GACCTGCTGAGGTGCTGGACCGGCATCTGCACCACCTGCGGCCGCCCTCTCATCGCCAGCAGACCCAGAGCACGAACCTAACGAAGCACTACTAGGGGGTGTCGTTTGGATCAGGCCGGATCAGGCCGCGGCGTCTGGTGCGGTGCATCGCAAGGCGGAGCGTCATCCGCGTACTGGGCGTACTCGGGTGATGCGACAACGCGGCGAGGTGCCGTGCCAGGCGTCGCGGACCCGGGCTGATCCAAACGACACCCCCTAGTCGCCGCAGAACTCCGCCTCGATCACCGCGTCGCTGTCTCCCGACCAGTCGCCGTTGAAGTTGAAGGACAGGGAGTGGCGGCCGTCGGCGGTGGTCACGGACTCCGACGAGGAGCCGTGGATGCCGCCGCCGTGGCCCCAGACGTACACCCCGCAGCTCAGTTCGCGGCCGATGAGCCCGAGGCCGTACCCGGCGTTCGGGATCTCGCCGACCGGGACGGTGGTCCTCATCTCCTTGAGCTGCCGCGGCGGGAGCAGCCTGCCGCGGAGCAGGGCGGTGTAGAAGCGGTTCAGGTCGGAGCCGCTGGAGATCATCTCGCCCGCCGCGGAGGCCAACGAGGGATTGAGCTCCGTGACGTCGTACGTCGGCCCCGTCGTCGTCGGCGCCAGCTTGCCGTAGGCGCGGCTGCTCGGCCGGGGCACCTTGGGATAGGTGCCGGGCACGAGGGTGGCGCGCAGGCCCAGGGGCTCGATGACCCGGCGGCCGATCTCCGAGGCGAACGAGTTGCCGGTGACCTTCTCGATCACCATGCCGGCCAGTACGTAGTTGGTGTTGGAGTAGTTCCAGGACGTGCCCGGCGCGAAGTCCGGCTTGTGCGTCATGGCGATCGCGACCAACTGGGCCGGGGTCACGGTGTCGTAGCGGTGTTCGAGGAAGCCGTCCTTCAGGAAGTACCTGCGGCCGAAGTCCTCGTCGTCGGTGTAGTTGTTGACTCCGCTGGTGTGGTTGAGGAGCTGTCGGAGCGTGATCAGGCGTCCGTCGTGGCCGTTGCCCCGCACCACGCCCGGGAGCCACTTCTCCACCTTGTCGTCGAGCGACAGCCTTCCCTCCGCCTCCAGTTGGAGCACCACGGTGGAGACGAAGGTCTTGGTGATGCTGCCCACGCGGTAGCGGTCGGCCGTGCCGCGGGGCTTCTTCGTCCTCAGGTCGCCCACTCCGGACGCGGCGGCCCAGGTGCCGTTCCCGTCCCGCACGGTCGCCGTCACACCCGGTACGCCGTCCCGCACGGCGGCGTCCATCGCCGCACGGGTCCCGCCGTGGCCGCCCTTCGCGGGCGGGGCCGCGAGCGCGGGTCCCGCCAGAGCCGCCGCCAGTGTCACCGCCGTCGCCGCCACCAGTCCCGTACGGGTACGCCTGCGGCCTCTGTGGTTCCGGTAGTTCATGGGTTCCCCCTTGTCGCCGGGCTCGGTCGGGAAGGGGGACCCGGTGGTGGGCGAGGGGGTTGCCCGGGTGTGGGCCGGTTGAGTGATATCTAGCCCTTCTTGAGCACGAGTTCCGTGTTCCGGTCCCGTGACGTGCCCGCCAGGTCCGAGCGGGCGCCCGGCGCGTTGAAGGAGAGCTCGCGGTAGAGGGCGGCGAGGCCGGTCTGGGTGAGGTCGGTGAAGTCCGTGGCGGGCGGGGCGGCGGCCTCGACGCAGGTGGTGAAGAGGGAGATCGTGCCGTCCTTGTTGTCCACCAGCTCGATGACGCGGGCGAGTTGGGGATAGTCCACGTGCGAGGCGGTGGAGATCTCCCAGAACGAACGGCCGCCCGGCGCGGAGTGCGGGGTGATCTCGTTGCGGTGGATGTGGCCGTTGACCCAGGCCAGGACGTTGGCGTGGCCGGCGAGCAGGGCGAGGACGTCCTTGCCGGTGTGGCGCTTCTCGTTCGGGCGGGCCGGGTCGGGGCGGGTGTTGGTCATCGACGCGCTGGTGTGGTGGCTGAAGACGACGGCGTAGGAGTCCTTGTTGTCGCGCAGCGTCCGGTCGAGCCACTTCAGCTGGGCGGCGCCGAGGGAGCCCTGGTAGTGGCCGCCCGGGTCGGTGGTGTCCAGGCTGATGCCGATGACGTCGTCGGAGACGCGGAACGAGTAGTACTGGGTGCCCGCGGCCACGTTGGCCGACGAGTAGCCGTGTCCGACGGGGCCGTTGGCCGTGTACGCCGGGTCGAGGTGCGCCTTGAGGTAGTCGGCCGGCGTGAAGGGGGCGCGCTTCTCGTCCGGGGTGACCGGGCGCAGGTCGCGCGCGTGGGCCTGGAGGAACTCGCGGTACCGCACGCCTCTGGGGTCCGTGGCCTTCTGGATGGCTTCCTTCAAAGGCTTGCAGTCGGCCGCCGACGCGCTCATCAGCTTCTTGCCGCCGACGGCGAAGTCGGTGAGGAAGGGGTCGCTGTGGGAGGCGTAGCAACCGAGCGGCAGGGAGTCGTGGTTGCCGACCGTGGAGTACCAGGGGAGGTTGAGGCCGGGGCTGCGCAGTTCGGCGGTGGCGGCCTTCAGGAAGCCCTCGATGTGCGGGAAGCCGCGCTGCTTGTCGGCGTCGCGGAGGGTGGAGTCGGGGTGCCAGTACTGCTTGAGTCCGCTGTCCTGGACGCCCTCGTAGGAGCGCGGATCGCCGCTGCCGGGGGTGATGCGACCGCCGCTCATCACCTTCATGAACCATTCCAGCTCGGACTTCGCGTTGTTGTCCGTGTTGTCGCCGGTGGTCATGACGAAGTGCAGCGCGGAGCCGGTGACGGGGGCTCCGGGCAGCGAGTTGATCCGCTCGACGAGCGAGACCGCGCCCTGCACGGACAGGATCTCCTGCGGGCGCCAGCTGTGCACGTCGGTCGAGCGCATGAACTCCAGGCGCAGCGGGTGCTGGGTGTCCATCAGGTGCAGGTCGGTGAGTTGCACGAACGAGGCGAGCGCGGTGCGCCTGGCCGCCCGGCCCGACTTGGCGGAGGCCAGTTCGCTGCGTACGACCCGCTTCCAGCCGGGGCCGCCGCCGAGCCGCCGGTATCCGGTGGAGCCGGAACGGGGGGCGGAGACGCTGCTCAGGGTGGTGCCGCGCTCGTAGGGGTCGAGACGGTCGAGGGGTGCCCGGCGGGACACCGCGACCGGCGCCTCGGCGGGACCGGCGGCGGCCACGTCCGTGGCGGCCTGTGCCTCCGCCGCCGCGTGCGCGTCGGACGCGGGCCGCAGGGCGAAGCCGATCCCGGCGGAGACGGTCACCGCGCCGGTGGCTGCCAGCAGGGTGCGGCGGTTGAGGTCGGATGCAGCGGCGGCGACAGAGCGTATGCGCGACATGGCGCGATCTCCCCGATTGCGAACGCGTCGACAGTGGTCGCGGGAGGCTCGCGTCGCGAACGCCCCGCTCATACTGGATCGTTGGCACCGGGGGTGACCTGCGCGTTAACTGGACCACAACGGGCAGCGCCGATCACCGTACGTGGATCTTGGGCAACTCCGCGCGACCATGGGCGTCCATGGAGCTCACCTCGAACGGCCTGGAGTCGGTCACTCCGTGTTCATCTGGGAGGGGAACACCGATGCGTACGAGTCGTGCGGGCGCTACTTCGTCACGCGGCCCACGGCCGGCCGCCGTCGCCACAGCGTGAGCCCGATATCGACCAGTCCGACCCGGTTGAGCCCGGACACGGCGTCCAGCGGGTGCCAGGCCGCCATATCGGTGGACCCGTCGGCCTCCGGACGCAGTTCGCCGCCGGTGATCCGCCCTTCGTAGACGAGCCGCAGGGCGTGGTGGTCGGCGACGACGCCGAGGCGGCGCGGGATCCGGCGGCTGACCGAGTCCACGCCGAGCAGGGCGGTGGCCTCGAAGAGATATCCCGTCTCCTCCTCGACCTCCCGGACGACGGTGTCGTAGGGGTCCTCGCCGTGGTCCATGCCGCCGCCGGGCAGCATCCACTCGGGGGTGCCGTCGTCGTCGTGGCCGCGGGCGAGCAGCAGTTCGCCGTCCCGGACGCATATGGCGTAGGCCGCCACCCTCAACTCCTCGCGCACGCCGTGACGTTAGCGCGCCGGAGTCGGATTGGCAGCCGAATACTCGGGGGCGGACCAGGTCAGCGGGCTGGCGGCCGGGGTCTCGACGACCGCGGTGACGGTGAAGCGGACCGTGCGCTCCCCGTCCTCGTCGAACTCGGTGCGCGCCGTGCCGGTGAGCTGGAGCACGGCCCCGGAGGTCCAGTCGAGGAAGAGCAGCCCGGCCCGCGGGTCGACGGAGAGGTTGCCGAGGGTCAGGAACATGGAGTTGCCGGGATAGTCGCGCCAGCTCAGCTCGCCGGGCGAGGTGGCGCGGACGAAGCCGGGGTTGCCGCCCCGGTGACTGACGTCGGCGCCGTCCTCGTGCACGGTGGCGATGAAGAAGGTGTCGGCGGACTCGATGAACTCGCGTTGTTCCGACGTCAGTTCGGAACTCCGCCGAGGTGTGACGGAGGGGCGGTCGGCCGTCTCGTACGAGTCCCTGCGCTGGAGGTACTTCGGGCAGTTGGCGAAGACCTGCTCCGCCTCGACCGCGAAGCCGCGGGGGGTGGGGCGGGCCCGGCCGTTGAGGCGCATCCGGCGGCGGGTGCGCGGGTCGAGCGCGATGGTGCCGACGGGGGTGTCCTCGGCGGCGAGCGCGGCGGCGAGCGGGTCGCCCGCGCGGACCCCGCCCAGCACCGAGATCTGGTGGGGGCCGGTGGCCCGCACGAAACCGGGCCCACCGGTGAGCAGCGAGGCCCACACCGCGCCGTCCGCCGGGTCCGCGGCGCCGATCACCAGCATCGGCTGCTGCTCCAGGAAGGCGGCGGCCACCGGGCGGATGCCCTGTCCGACGGCCTGGCCGACATGGTCGGCGATGTCACGGACGCCGACCCGGTCCTGCACGGCACGTGAACCTGCGTGAAACGTCACGGGGTGCCCCTCTCGGCTCGGAAAGAACTATCGAAAAGAACTATCGCGAAGAACTAGAAGAAACCGCAGGTCGGGGCGGATCCGGACGGTGCGGGCGCGTCCTCGGCGCCGCTCGGCGCGTAGATCTCCAGGCGGGTGCCGTCGGGGTCGTGGAAGAAGATGCCGCCGGATGACGCGCCCTCGCCGTGGGCGACCACCCCGTCGTGCGCGAACTCCACGCCGTGGCCGCGCAGCGCGGTCTCGTACTCCCTGACCCGGTCGAGCGAGTCGACCTCCAGAGCGAGGTGGTGCAGGCCGGCGCGAGCGCTGTCGTACGCCCCCCGCGCCTGCTGCCACAGGGTGAGGACGAGGTGGCCGCTCTCCCCCAGGAACGCATACCGCCGGTCCTCCTCCTTGCCCTCGCCGATCACCTCGAAGCCGAGCACGTCGCGGTAGAGGCCGAGCGAGCGGTCGAGGTCCGTGACGTTCAGACCGATGTGGCCGGTGCGCGGAGTCATGACAGTCCCCTTCTGTCCGGTGGCGGGCTCCCGTCCGAGCCTAACCTCTTTAATAGACATTAGAGGTTAGAATCGAGAGGTGCAACCAGTCACCTACTCTTGAGCGGTTAGCACCGAGGGGAGTCTCCGCCATGCCCACCACGTCCGACCCGCGTCCGCTCACCGGGGAGCCGGTCTCGCTCGACCTGCTCAACACCCGCTGGATACACGAGGGGGCCGTACGGGATCTGCTGGCGGACACCGACGGGCTGGCGGTGTGGCTGGCGGCCAACCGGCTGGACTTCCCGGCCGACGAAACCGTCCTGCGGTACACGCTCCAGGCCCGGGACGCTCTGCGCGCCGTCGTCGACGGATCCCTGGCCGAGGGGGCCGCCGGTGTTGACGCCGTCCTCGCGCACGGGCGCGTCCGCCTCACGCTGACCGCCCAAGGGCGCGGCGAGAGCGCCGAGTTCGACGAGCCGGCCCGGGGTCCCGGTTGGTTCGCCGCGCGCGACCTCCTGGAACTGCTGGGCACCGCCCCCGACCGGATCCGCGCGTGCGCGCACAAGTCGTGCGTCCTGCACTTCTTCGACACCTCGCGGAACGGCACCCGGCGCTGGTGCTCGATGTCCGCCTGCGGCAACCGGGCGAAGGCGTCCCGCCATTACGCGCGTACGAAGGACAGCTGACTTCGTACGGGCCGCCGGGGCATTCCGGCATGTCCCGCATTAGCGGTCTTTCACCGGCGTGACGTATGGCGGAAGTACGCCATGACTCCAACCCGCCCCGGTCAACCCTCCCCAAACAAGTGCCCCTTGGGTAAAGCTGAGCGGTCATCCGGGTTCACATACCGGACTGATGCGGTCCCGTCCCGAATGACCGTCGGGGCAGGTCGCTCCACGCTCGTTCCTTTACCTACAAGGGATGCTGATGACCTCCGACCCTCAGCGCGTTCCGATATCGGGCGCGAGACGCGTGGCCCGGATAGCCGTGGCCGCGGGCCTGGTGGCCGCGCTCTCCGCGGCCGGGCCGATACCGATGGCCTTCTCCGCGGACACCGGCACTCCGGCGGCCGACCCCGTGATCAAGTCCGCGAGCGAGAAGCTCGGTTCGGACGACGCGGACCTGCTCGCCGACGCCAAGGCCGCCGGTGACAAGAACGTCACCATGATGATCGCCACCGCTCCCGGGCAGACCGAGCAGGTCGCCGGCCAACTGGACGCGGTCAAGGGCGGGTCGGTGGGCGAGTCCTACGACAAGCTCGGCTACGTCCGCGCCACCGTCCCCACGGCCAAGGCCGACTCCGCCATCGAGGCCGCCGCGAAGCTGGCCTCCGTGCACGGCATCGACCTCCGCCAGGAGATCGAGCTCGACGACCCGACGCCGACGGCCGACACCGCCAAGCGCGCCAACAACGTCTCGACGGCGGCCACTTACCCGGCCCCCTCGAAGAGCACGCCCGCCGAGAACCCGTACAACCCGTCCTTCGAGACGGGCGCCGTCGACTTCGTGAAGGCCAACCCGAAGGCGGACGGCCGGGGCATCACCATCGGTGTCCTCGACTCCGGTGTGGACCTGGCGCACCCGGCGCTCCAGAAGACCACCACCGGCGAGCGCAAGATCGTCGACTGGGTCACCGCGACCGACCCGATCCTCGACAGCGACGCGACCTGGCGTCCGCAGATCACGCCGGTCTCCGGGCCCACCTTCACCTACAGCGGCAAGACCTGGACGGCGCCCGCCGGTTCGTACCAGGTCAGCCTGTTCCGGGAGTCCTCGACCGCCGGCGGCGACGCCGCGGGCGACGCGAACCGGGACGGCGACACCACCGACTCGTGGGGCCTCCTCTACGACGCGGCGGCCGGCACGGTCCGCGTCGACCTGAACAACAACAGCGACTTCGGCGACGACACACCGCTGAAGCCGTACAAGGACGGTTACCAGGTCGGCTACTTCGGTACGGACAACCCGTCCACCGACGTCGTCGAGCGCCAGCCGTTCGTGGTGGAGATCCGCAAGGACGTCCCCATGGACCCGTACGGCGGGACCTGGGTCGGCAAGAAGGCCGACTTCGTCAACATCGGCGTCATCGAGTCCGAGCACGGCACGCACGTTGCGGGCATCACCGCCGCGAACGGCCTGTTCGGCGGCAAGATGAACGGCGCGGCCCCCGGCGCGAAGATCGTCTCCTCGCGCGCCTGCACCTGGACCGGCGGCTGCACCAACATCGCGCTCACCGAGGGCATGATCGACCTCGTCGCCAACCGCGGCGTCGACATCGTCAACATGTCGATCGGCGGCCTGCCCGCGCTGAACGACGGCAACAACGCGCGCGCCGAGCTCTACACGCGTCTCATCGACACCTACGGCGTCCAGCTGGTGATCTCCGCGGGCAACTCCGGCCCCGGCGCGAACACCATCGGCGACCCCGGCCTGGCCGACAAGGTCATCTCGGTCGGCGCGTCGATCTCCAAGAACACCTGGGCCGCCAACTACGGCTCCAAGGTGGAGACCAAGTACGCGATGATGCCCTTCTCCTCGCGCGGCCCGCGCGAGGACGGCGGCTTCACCCCGACGCTGACCGCCCCCGGCGCCGCGATCAACACCACGCAGACCTGGCTGCCCGGCGGCCCGGTCGCCGAGGCGGGCTACTCGCTGCCGGCCGGCTACTCGATGCTCCAGGGCACCTCGATGGCCTCCCCGCAGGCCGCGGGCGCCTCGGCGCTGCTGCTGAGCGCCGCCGAGCAGAAGGGCATCGACCTCACCCCGGCGACCCTGCGCACCGCTCTCACCTCGACCGCCGACCACATCAAGGGCGTTCAGGCGTACGAGGAGGGCGCGGGCCTCATCAACATCCCGGACGCATGGAGGTCCATCAGGGCCGGCGCGACCGCCCACGAGTACACGGTGAAGGCGCCGGTCGACACCGCGATCGACTACGCGCTGGAGACCCCGGGCTTCGGCACGGGACTGTACGACCGTGAGGGCGGCCTCAAGGCGGGCCAGAAGAAGACGTACGACATCACGATCACGCGTACGTCCGGCGCCGCCACGGCGCTCCGCCACGAGCTGTACTTCGAGAACAACGCCGCCGGCACCTTCAAGGTCGTCGGTGACGACGTGGTGAGGCTTCCGCTGAACCAGCCGGTGACCGTCAAGGTCCAGGCCTCGCCGAAGTCCGCCGGTCTCAAGAGCGCGATCCTGGAGGTCGACGACCCGAGGACCGAGGGCGTCGACAAGCAGGTCCTGTCGACCGTCGTCGTCTCCGCGCCGGTCAAGTTCACCTACTCGGCGTCGGGTTCGGTGCAGCGCAACAGCACCAAGTCGTACTTCGTGACCGTGCCCGAGGGCGCCACGTCCCTGGAGGTCGCGATCGGCGGCCTGAAGGGCCTGAGCCAGACGCGGTTCATCGCGATCCACCCGTACGGCGTTCCGGTCGACAACACCTCGACGCCGTACTGCTACAACAACTACCTCGACGGCAACGGCTGCAAGCCCGACGTGCGTTCGTACGCGGACCCGCAGGCCGGCGTCTGGGAGATCGAGGTCGAGTCGCGCCGTACGTCGCCGCTGCTCGACAACCCGTACAAGCTGGACGTCTCCGTGCTCGGCGTCGCCTTCGACCCGGCCGTCGTGACCGTTCCCGAGGCCAAGGTCGGTGTCCCGGCCGCCGCTTCGTGGACCGTGACGAACAACTACGCCCCGCTGGACGGCACGTTGAAGGGCGGTCCGCTCGGCTCCTCGCTGACCGCGCGGCCGACCATCGCCGACGGTGCGACGCAGACGACGACGGTCGAGGTGCCCGCGGGCGCCGAGTCCCTCGACGTGTCCATCGGCAACGTCTCGGACCAGGCGGCCGACCTCGACCTGACGGTGTACGACGCCGACGGGAACGTGGCCGGTTCGTCCGCCGACGGTGACTCCGAGGAGGCCGTCTCGGTCGCCTCGCCCGCCGCCGGCACGTACACCGTCGAGGTCGTGGGCTACTCGATCCCGTCGGGTTCGACCGCCTACGACTACCAGGACGTGTTCTTCTCGTCCGCGCTCGGCACGGTGTCGGTCGACCAGTCGACTCCGGTCAAGCTCGCCACCGGCGCCTCGGCCCCGGTGTCCGCCTCGGTCACCGCCGCCGCCGCGGCGCCCGAGGGACGCGAGTTCTTCGGTCAGGTCCAGCTGGTGAACGCGCGCGGCACGGTCGCGGGCCTCGGCAGCGTGAAGATCGAGAAGGTCACGCCGTAGTCGTTACGGCTTGAGGGCGGGCGTCCGGTTTCGGGCGCCCGCCCTTTCTCATGCGTGCGGTCGGTCAGCAGGTGAGGTCACGGGAGTCGGGCAGGGCATCGAGGATCCAGGCCCGTTCCCGGGCGATCTCCTTCTCGTCCGTGGTCCAGATGTCGGGCGTCCCCGAGTTGAGCGGGATGCCGACCAGGACGTGGTCGCCCTTGTGGAGCCGGGGGTCGGCGTCCTCGGCCATCACGAACGTGATCCGGTCCTTGCCCCGGTCCGGCTTGTAGTAGCGGCTCACGTCGAGGGTGACGCGGTCCAGGGTGGCGCCGGGGACCCGATCGAGCTGTGCGACCGTGCCCTCGACGACAAGGCGGGAACAGGCCAGGTAGCCCGGCGCACTCAGCGAGGATTCCCCCTTGGCGTCCTCATCGGCACCGGCGTCGTCCTGAGGACCGGCGGCCTTGTCCGCGCTCGACGTGGCGTCGTTCGCGCCCTGTCCCGCCTGCGTCACGAGCCAGCCCATGCCCGCGACCAGGGTGGCGGCGCACGCGACGGCGAGCGTGCCCAGGGCGATCCGCAGGGGGCGGCGGCTGCGCGGAGTCCGCGCGCGAACCGGCTCGGCCCGCTCGACCTCCACGGCCTCCGGCGCCGTACGGGGCCCCTCCGCCAGCGCGTCCCCGATGAGCGTCAACCGCTCGCGCAGCAGCGCCACATCCGCGGTCGCCGAGCCGTACTCCGCCATGAACGCGGCGTCGTCCCGGGCTCCCTCGGGCAGCGGTTCGTCCGTGATCGCGGCCAGGAGCGCGTCGACTTCTTCGTACTCGGCCACGTCACACCACCTCGTCCTCGTGCAGGCGGGCGCGCAGAGCCCGAACCGCCGTGTGCAGCCTGCTCTTGACCGTGCCCTCCGGGATGCCGAGCTCCTCGGCTATGCCGCGGACGGGCAGGTCGGCGTAGAAACGCAGGACGAGGACCTGGCGCTGGGAGTCGGGCAGTTCGTCCAGGCCCTGCGCGACGGCCAGCGAGAGCACGTTGGAATCCTCGTCGGCGGAGTGCTCCGGCTGCCGCAGCGAGGCCAGGCGTTCGCCTATCCGCTCCTGGCGGCGCTTGGCCCGGTGCCAGTCCATCGCCAGGTTGGAGGCGACGACCGCGGCCCACGCGGACACGTCACGCGGCGCCTCGTCCCCCTTCGCCGCGCGCTCCAGCAACCGCAGGCGGACCTGCTGCACCCCGTCCGGCAGGTCCGCCTGCGGTACCCCGCCGAGCGCGAGCACCGCCCGCACCCGGCGTTCCTGCGCCGCGTCCAGCGGATCGTCCACCTCCTGGACGTCCCCCTGAGCGCGGCGGGCCTTTCTGCGCAGCACAGCACCCCTCCCCTCCCGCGTTTCCCCTACGACGCCGGGGCGGGCCGGAACGTTCGCCCGATCCGGCGTTCTTTTTCCGCGTTCCTCGCGGCACGGGTCTCGGAGAGGTACGTCACACCGTTCCGGGACCCGGTGTTCCCGCGGCCTCTCCGCGGCCCCTCCGCGTCCCACTCCTCGGGCGGCGGGGCGAAAGGATTGGACACGCGGGCACTGGTCAGACGCATCATGGAAGCGCTGGACCACGTCATACGCAAGCAGAGGGAGTCGCCGTGAGGGTCGGAATCGTCGGAGCCACCGGTCAGGTCGGCACAGTGATGCGCAGGATCCTGGTCGAGCGGGACTTCCCCGTCGACGAGCTGCGCCTGTTCGCCTCGGCCCGCTCGGCCGGTTCGGTGCTCGACGGTGTGACGGTCGAGGACGCCGCCACGGCCGACTACTCGGGCCTGGACATCGTGCTCTTCTCCGCGGGCGGCGCGACCTCGAAGGCGCTGGCCGAGAAGGTCGCCTCGCAGGGTCCCGTCGTGATCGACAACTCCTCGGCCTGGCGCAAGGACCCGGACGTACCCCTCGTGGTCTCCGAGGTGAACCCGCACGCGATCGCCGACCGGCCCAAGGGCATCATCGCCAACCCGAACTGCACGACGATGGCCGCGATGCCGGTGCTGAAGCCGCTGCACGCCGAGGCGGGCCTTGAGGCCCTCGTCGTCGCCACCTACCAGGCGGTCTCCGGGTCCGGACTCGCCGGCGTCGCCGAGCTGCACGGGCAGGCCCTCAAGGTCGTCGCGGAGGCCGACAGGCTGACCCACGACGGCGAAGCGGTCGACTTCCCCGAGCCGCAGGTCTACAAGCGGCCCATCGCCTTCAACGTGCTGCCCCTCGCGGGCTCGGTCGTCGAGGACGGGCTGAACGAGACCGACGAGGAGCAGAAGCTCCGCAGCGAGTCCCGCAAGATCCTGGAGATCCCCGCGCTCAAGGTCTCCGGCACCTGTGTCCGCGTCCCGGTGTTCTCCGGGCACTCGCTCCAGGTGAACGCCCGGTTCGCGCGGCCGCTGAGTGCGGAGCGGGTCACCGAGCTGCTGGCCTCCGCCCCGGGCGTCGTCCTCTCCGACATCCCGACCCCTCTCCAGGCGGCCGGCAAGGACGCCTCGTACGTCGGCCGCATCCGCCCCGACGAGACCGTCGACCACGGCATCGCCCTGTTCATCTCCAGCGACAACCTCCGCAAGGGCGCGGCCCTCAACGCGGTGCAGATCGCGGAGCTGGTAGCCGCCGAGCTGAAGTCCTGACGCCGGGTTTTGCTCGCCCCCTCCGCCCCTGCCCGTCCCGTTCCTGGGGGCTGCGCCCCCAGACCCCCCTTTCGCGCTTCGCGCTCGTCCTCAAACGCCGGACGGGCTGAAAATCTCTAGCGCCGTCCGGGGAAAATTTCAGCCCCTCCGGCGTTTGAGGAGCGGGGGTTCGGGGGCGGAGCCCCCGAGTACGGGACGGGTAGGGGCGGAGGGGGCGAAAACCCGCTACCCCCGGCGCACCTCGTACAGAAAGCACCCGTACTCGACGGCCCGCACGTGGACCAGCGCCACGGCCGGGTCGTCGAAGGCGTTCCGGAAGGCCGCGTCGTCGGGGGCGTCGACGAGCCGGCCCCCGAGGATGCGCCCGTCGGCGGAGTACCGGCGCAGCGTCCGGTGGGCGTTGGCGAAGGGGTACCCGTCCGGGCCGTCAGGCCCGGCGCACTCCTCGGCGTGGATGAAGACCGGCCCCTGCTCGTCGTAGGCCCCGGGCTCGGCGCCGGTCTCGGAGGCCCACCGCCGCAGGGGGGCGTAGGAGACCAGCGCGATCAGCTCCCCCGGCACACTGCGCCGCAGACAGCAGCGCAACGGCGCCCCGCCCTCCTCGTCGGTCACGGAATCCATCCCGCGCCCCGCGTCGTCGGCGACGCGCAGTTCCTTGAGGATCACGGGGGTGATGGGTCGTGCGGTGTAGGTCGTCATGGCTCCAGCGTCACGCGCGCCCGCCCGCTTCTCCGGCGGTTAACGGACATCGCGTTCGGCGCGACTCCCGTGGAAGGATGGCGCAACCCACACATAACGAGGAGATGACCGCGTGCCTGGCACAAACCTGACCCGCGAAGAGGCGCAGCAGCGGGCGAAGCTGCTCACCGTTGACTCGTACGAGATCGATCTCGACCTCTCCGGCGCGCAGGAGGGCGGCACCTACCGGTCCGTGACCACGGTGCGCTTCGACGTCGACAAGAGCGGCGACACGAGCGGCGACGAGCACGGCGGTGAGCACGGCGCGGAGTCCTTCATCGACCTGGTGGCCCCGGCCGTCCACGAGGTCACCCTGAACGGCGATCCGCTGGACGTCGCCGCGGTCTTCAAGGACTCGCGGATCGCGCTCCCGGGCCTGCTGGAGGGCCGCAACATCCTGCGGGTCGTCGCGGAGTGCGCCTACACCAACACCGGTGAGGGGCTGCACCGGTTCGTCGACCCGGTCGACGAACAGGCCTACCTCTACACCCAGTTCGAGGTCCCGGACGCCCGCCGCGTCTTCGCGTCCTTCGAGCAGCCCGACCTGAAGGCCACCTTCCAGTTCACCGTGAAGGCACCTTCCGGCTGGACCGTCATCTCCAACTCGCCGACGCCCGAACCCAGGGACGACATCTGGGTCTTCGAGCCGACGCCGCGGATCTCGACGTACATCACGGCCCTGATCGTCGGCCCGTACCACAGCGTGCACAGCGTGTACGAGAAGGACGGCCAGACCGTTCCGCTCGGCATCTACTGCCGTCCCTCGCTGGCGGAGTTCCTCGACTCGGACGCGATCTTCGAGGTCACCCGGCAGGGCTTCGACTGGTTCCAGGAGAAGTTCGCCTACGCGTACCCGTTCGAGAAGTACGACCAGCTCTTCGTGCCGGAGTTCAACGCGGGCGCGATGGAGAACGCGGGCGCGGTGACGATCCGGGACCAGTACGTGTTCCGGTCCAAGGTGACCGACGCCGCGTACGAGGTGCGCGCGGAGACGATCCTGCACGAGCTGGCGCACATGTGGTTCGGCGACCTCGTCACCATGGAGTGGTGGAACGACCTGTGGCTGAACGAGTCGTTCGCCACCTACACCTCCATCGCCTGCCAGGCGTACGCCCCCGGTTCGCGCTGGCCGCACTCCTGGACGACCTTCGCCAACTCCATGAAGACCTGGGCGTACCGGCAGGACCAGCTCCCGTCGACGCACCCGATCATGGCGGAGATCCGCGACCTCGACGACGTGCTCGTCAACTTCGACGGCATCACCTACGCCAAGGGCGCGAGCGTCCTGAAGCAGCTCGTCGCGTACGTCGGCACGGACGAGTTCTTCAGCGGTGTGCAGGCGTACTTCAAGGCGCACGCGTACGGCAACACGCGCCTCAGCGACCTGCTGGGCAAGCTGGAGGAGACCAGTGGGCGCGACCTGAAGAACTGGTCGCAGAAGTGGCTCCGGACCGCGGGCATCAACATCCTGCGCCCCGAGATCGAGACGGACGCGAACGGTGTCATCACGTCCTTCGCGATCCGCCAGGAGGCCCCGGCGCTGCCCGCGGGCGCCAAGGGCGAGCCGACGCTCCGCCCGCACCGCATCGCCGTCGGCCTCTACAGCCTCGACGCGGACAGCGGCAAGCTGGTGCGCGGTGAGCGCGTGGAGCTGGACGTCGACGGCGACCTGACCGACGTACCGGAACTGGTCGGCAAGCGCCGCCCGGACGTCTTCCTGCTCAACGACGACGACCTGTCGTACGCCAAGGTCCGCCTCGACGAGGACTCCCTCGCCTTCGTCACCGAGCACCTGGGCGACTTCGAGTCCTCGCTTCCGCGCGCCCTGTGCTGGGCCTCGGCCTGGGACATGACGCGCGACGCGGAGCTCGCCACCCGCGACTACCTCTCCCTCGTCCTGTCGGGCATCGGCAAGGAGTCGGACATCGGTGTCGTGCAGTCGCTCCAGCGCCAGGTGCAGTTGGCGATCGAGCTGTACGCCGACCCGAACGCCCGCGAGGCGCTGCTGACCCGCTGGACGGACGCGACGCTGGCCCATCTGCGGTCCGCCGAGGCCGGCAGCGACCACCAGCTGGCCTGGGCGCGCGCCTTCGCGTCGACGGCCCGTACGCCGGAGCAGCTGGACCTCCTGGAGGGCCTGCTGGAGGACCGCGAGACCATCGAGGGTCTCGCCGTCGACACCGAGCTGCGCTGGTCGTTCGTGGGCAGGCTCGCGGCGGTCGGACGCTACGACGAGGCGGAGATCACCTCGGAGTACGAGCGCGACAAGACGGCGGCGGGCGAGCGGCACGCGGCGAGCGCCCGTGCCGCGCGCCCCACCGAGGAGGCGAAGACGGAGGCCTGGGCCCAGGTCGTCGAGTCCGACAAGCTCCCCAACGCCTTGCAGGAAGCGGTGATCGGCGGCTTCGTGCAGACCGGCCAGCGCGAGCTGCTCGCCCCGTACACGGACCGGTTCTTCGCCGTGGTGAAGGACATCTGGGACTCCCGTTCGCACGAGATCGCCCAGCAGATCGCGGTCGGCCTCTACCCGTCCGTTCAGGTCTCCGAGGAGACCCTCGCCAAGACGGACGCCTGGCTGGCCTCCGCCGAGCCCAACGCGGCTCTGCGCCGGCTGATCTCGGAGTCCCGTTCGGGCGTCGAGCGGGCGCTGCGCGCACAGGCGGCGGACGCGGCGGCTTCGTAGTCGGCCGTACGTGACGGGGGGCGTCCGGCGTGGTGCCGGGCGCCCCTCTCCGCGCCCAGCTGCCCGGCCACCGTCGCCCCGAACGCCACGGCCATGCCCGCCAGTTGCACCGGTGTCAGGGTCTGTCCCAGGGCCGCCCAGCCGATCGCGGCGGCGGTGAGCGGTGAGAGCGGGCCGAGGAAGGTCACCTGGGTGGCGGTGAGCCGGCCGATTCCGCGGAACCAGAGCCAGTACGCGACCGCCGTGTTCGCCAGCGCGAGGTACAGGTAGCCGCCGACCGCGCGGCCGTCCAACGCGGGCGGCGCTCCCTCGACGAGGACGGCGAGCGGCGCGATCAGGAGCCCGCCGGCCGTCAACTGCCAGGCGGTGAGCGCCAGTGGGCCCACCCCGGCGGGGCGCCCCCACCGTTTGGTGAGCACCGTGCCGGTGCACATCGACGCGGTCGAGGCGAGCGCCGCGAGCACACCCACGGGGTCGAGGGCGCCCGCCGCCTCCAGGACGACGAGGCTGACACCCAGGGCGGCGGCGACACCGGTGAGCAGGGTACGCAGGCTCGGGCGGTCGCCGAGCAGCAGCACCGAGAGCCCCGCGACCAGGAGCGGCCCGATCGAGCCGACGACCGCCGCCATACCGCCGGGCAGCCGGTACGCGGAGAGGAACAGCAGCGGGAAGAACGCGCCGATGTTCAGCGCGCCCAGCACTGTCGCCTTGCCCCACCACACTCCGCGCGGCAGCACCCGGGCCAGCCCGAGGAGCAGCAGCCCGGCGGGCAGCGCGCGCATCAGGCCGGTGAACAGCGGCCGGTCGGCCGGCAGGAACTCGGTGGTGACGGCGTAGGTGCTGCCCCAGGAGACCGGGGCGAGGGCGGTGGCGGTTATGAGCAGGGTGGGGCGGTTCGCGGCGGCCATGGGAGCACCCGATTCGAGGTCGGACCGTTCGAAGTCGGTCGGCGGAGACGGGGCGGTGCAGAGGGTGGGCGTAGAGGGGGCAACAGGGAGTGGGCGGCAGGGAGTGGTAGTGGCTTGACGGCAAGTAGCTTAGCTCTAAGCTACTTGCCGTCAAGTCACTATCTCCCAAGTAACTCTCCAGCGAGCTACTTTCTTGCGACCGACCGACCGGCGACGGATACTCACCCCATGAACACGCCCAGGGACCCCGTCGACGCGATCATCGAGCAGTGGGCCTCGGTGCGGCCCGACCTCGACACCGCGGCGATGGAGGTCTTCGGCCGGATCTACCGGCTCTCGCGCGCGGTGGGCGATCGTACGGAGAAGGCGTACGCGCCCTTCGGCATCTCGCGCGGCGAGTTCGACGTCCTGGCGACCCTGCGCCGCGCGGACGCCCCGTACACGCTCTCGCCCCGGCAGCTCTCGGCGACGCTGATGATGACCACTGGCGGCATGACCGGGCGCCTCGACAAGCTGGAGCGGGCGGGGCTGCTGCGTCGCTCACCCGACCCGCACGACCGGCGCGGACTCCAGGTGACGCTCACCGACGAGGGCCTGCGGCTGATCGACCGGGCCGTCGGTGCGGGGCTCGCCGTCCAGACGGAGGCTCTCTCCTCGCTCGACGACGAACAGGCGGGCCAACTGGCCGACCTGCTCCGCCAGTTGCTGGCCGGCTCGACGGGTTAGGGCGGGGCTCGACGGGTTTGGGCAGCCCGGACGGCCCTCGTGCCCGGGAAACACGTCGAGGGAGTCGGCGGACCCTGCCGGGTGCGCGGACTCCCTCGACGGGAACGTGCGACGGGATATGGAGTTGGAGCGGGTGTGAACCGGGCCTAGCCCGGCTTCCGCTGGCCCAGGTTCTTGTCGGACTTGTCGAGCACCATCACGAGGCCGGCGATGACCGCGAAGAGCACGATCGGAGCCGCGACGTAGAGCCCCAGCGTGTCGATCACGCTCAGACCCGGGCCGGGGTCGTCACCGTCGTCGCGGGTGATCGCGAGCGCGGGAGACGTCATGAGCAGCATCATCAGCGTCGTACCGGCAGCCAGGGCGCCGGCGCGCAGGGCGTTCTTCTTGTCCACGGTGCCAACGTAGCGAACGCCCGGGTGGGCCGCGCGTCCGGGGGTGCCGTACGGAGGTCTCACCGGCGCCCGCCCCCGTCCGCGGCCGTGTCGCCGAGCGCGTGCCCGGCCTCCCCGCCCTCGCCTCCGAGCGCGTCCGGTCCGGTTCCCGCGCGGGTCCGCAGCACGTCGATCAGCGCGTGCAGCCGGGGCGAGGCCGCCAGGTCCTCCAGGGTCACCGGCCGCCCCTCGGCATCGGCGATGGGCAGCCGCCAGTTCGGGTACTGGTCCCAGGTGCCGGGCAGGTTCTGCGGGCGCCGGTCGCCGACCGTGTCCGGGAGCCAGACGCCGACCAGCCGGGCCGGGGTGCGCAGCAGGAACCGGTGCACGGCCTGGATCTCGGCCTCCTCGGACACCGAGGAGAGCCCGCCGGTCGCGCCCTGGAGCAGCCCGAGCCGGGCCAGCAGCGCCAGCCACTCCCCCGTCTCCGCGGCGGCGGCGGCCCGCTCCTCGGCCAGGGTGCCGGTCAACAAGCCGAGCCGGTCCCGGAGTTCGACGTGTTCGCCGGTCAACCGGGCGGCGGTGGAGGGCAGGTCGTGGGTGGTGGCGGTGGCCAGGCAGTCGGCGCGCCAGAGTTCGGGGGGAATGGGCTGCCCGTCGCCCTCCCAGTCCCGCTCGAACCACAGCACGGACGTGCCGAGCACCCCGCGCTCGTGCAGCTTCTCGCGCACACCCGGTTCGACGGTGCCGAGGTCCTCGCCGATCACCAGCGCCCCGGCGCGTGAAGCCTCCAGAGCCAGTATCGCGAGCATGGCCTCGGCGTCGTAACGGACGTACGTCCCCTCGGTGGGCGGCTGTCCCTGCGGGACCCACCAGAGCCGGAACAGGCCCATGACGTGGTCGATGCGCAGGGCGCCCGCGTACCGGAAAAGGGCGCGCAGGAGGCGGCGGTAGGGGGCGTAGCCCGACTCGGCCAGCCGGTCCGGTCTCCAGGGCGGCAGGCCCCAGTCCTGACCGCGGGCGTTGAAGGCGTCGGGGGGCGCGCCGACCGACATGCCCGCCGCGAAGTACTCCTGCTGGGCCCAGGCGTCCGCCCCGTCCGGGTGCACCCCGACGGCGAGGTCGTGCACCAGCCCGACGGGCATGCCCGCGTCGCGCGCGGAGCGCTGGGCGGTGGCGAGCTGGGCGTCCGTGAGCCAGGCGAGGCGGCTGTGGAAGTCGACGCGGTCCATCAACTCGCCCCGGGCGCGGGCGGTTTCGGGTGAGCGCGGGTCGCGCAGGCCGATCGGCCACTGCTGCCACCTGGAGCCGTGCACCTCGGCGAGCGCGCACCAGGTGGCGTGGTCCTCCAGCGCCTCGCCCTCCTCGGCGAGGAAGTCGACGTACGCGGCCCGCCTGCCGGGCCCGAGCGGCACCTCGTGCACCAGTTCCAGCGCCTGGCGCTTGAGCTCCCAGACGGCGTCGCGGTCGATCAACTCGCCCTTGTGCAGCACGGATTCACGCAGCCTGGCGGCACCTTCCAGCAGCGTACGAAGCCGCTCGCGGTCCTCGACGTAGGCGAACTCGGCGATGTCCTCGACGCGCAGATGCACCGGGTCGGGGAAGCGGCGGGAGGAGGGCCGGTAGGGGGAGGGGTCGGTGGGGTTGCCCGGCACGGCCGCGTGCAGCGGGTTGACCTGAACGAATCCGGCGCCCAGCGCCCGGCCGGCCCAGGCGGTGAGCTCGGCGAGGTCACCCAGGTCGCCCATGCCCCAGGAGCGGCGGGAGAGGAGGGAGTAGAGCTGGACGAGGATGCCGTACGTGCGTCCGGGCGGCGCGGGCAGCCGGGCGGGGGCGACCACGAGGTGGGCGTCGGCGGTGCGGCCGTCGGGGGCGGTGGCGTGCAACGCGTGCACTCCGAGCGGGAGTTGCTCCGCGGACGCGCGGGTCTCGCCCTGTTCGGTGTCGATGCGGAGGCGGGTGCCGTCCGGCAGTCCGGTCAGTTCGTCGGGTACTCGGTCCCCCCACAGCACCACGGTCGGCGGCAGCAGTCGGTCGCGCCCCGCGGCTTCCCGGGCGGCGAGGGCGGCGGCGATGGCCTCCGGCGTGCTCGCGTCGACGCCGAGCGCTGTCAGGGCGGTGACGACCGCGGTGTCCGAGGCCGCGACCGTGCGGTCCGGGGACGGGCTGTAGGAGGTGGCGACACCGTGCAGTCCGGCGAGCCGGGACAACGGAGTCGGGGGCGGGTCCGCGGGCCGTGCCATCTAGACCCCCGACGCGGCGCCGGTGGAGGTGGGCTCGCTCGTCAGGTGCGCCGCGTCGGCCAACGGCGGCTCGCTGGTCAGCGGCGAGGCATCGGGCAGCGGGGGCTCACTGGTCAGCGGCGTTTCGGCACAACCGCCCTCCGCGCTGAAGACACACAGCAGCGGGTCCTCACCCCGATAGGGACCCTCCAGACGGGCGGACAGCTCCGCCTCGTGTTTGGAGAGGGCCGAGAGCAGAAGGTGTGCCGATGCGCCCACGGGGGCTCCTTGTCGTCGTACGGCGGCCCAGGGCCTCACGGGCCCCGGTGGGTTACCGCCAGCCCTACCCACCGGGCGCGACGCCAGACGTACCCGGACGAACAACGTGGCAGTGGTCACATTCCGCTCCCTTGAGATCCCTCCAGACTGGTGCAGACAACCTATTTCGGCCACCGAAGGTTGACATTCGGTGACGCGACCTCAGCCGGGAGGAACCTGACGGCGGCCGGAGAGCGGCGGCGCTGGGCCAACCCCATCCGGCTACACCACACATGACATTTCACACACCGCCCCCAAACACGACAAAACTTGCCCTGTCGCGGCTCCCCAGGAGGCGGGGGAGGGGCCTTCCGGGGGGGGCCGGAACAGGGCAAGACGAAGGCCCGGGTCTCAGGCGGAGATGCCGTCGATCCGGGCCATCGCGTCGTCCGCGCCGTACGGCTGTAGGTATGGCAGCCAGCGCGGGTCCCTGTGTCCGGTTCCGATGATGCGCCACGCGAGCCCCGTCGGCGGGGCGGGTTTATGGCGCAGGCGCCAGCCGATCTCGACCAGGTGACGGTCGGCCTTGGTGTGGTTGCAGCGGCGGCAGGACGCCACCACGTTGTCCCAGGCGTGCTGACCTCCGCGGGAGCGCGGGATGACGTGGTCGACGCTGGTTGCGACGCCACCGCAGTACATGCACCGGCCGCCGTCGCGGGCGAAGAGCGCGCGACGGGTAAGGGGAACGGGCCCCCGGTAAGGGACCCGTACGAACCTCTTCAGCCGGACCACGCTGGGTGCGGGGACAGTAACGGTCGCGCTGTGCATGAAGGCGCCGGATTCCTCCAGGGAGACAGCCTTGTTCTCCAGGACGAGGACGAGCGCGCGGCGGAGCGGTACGACGCCGAGCGGCTCGTACGACGCGTTGAGGACCAGGACGTGCGGCACGGATGCCTCCTTGTACGCCGGCGGCGCGTGGCTCGCGCCGGGACGATCTGTGGCCAGTGTCCCCGAACGCCTGGTGGAAGCGCCACCATGTGCCGGTAACGGGCTGGGAGTGTTTTCGACCACACCCCCGGGCGTTCCCAGGCGGGCAAGGCCTCTCCCCCCGGCGACACGACGATCGACACACAATGCCCCGTTAGTGTGGTGGTTCTGCCCGAACGGTGTCCCTCATATGTCCCTGCCGCGGGCGGACAGCTACGCCTGGAGGTACCTGCCGTGTCCTTGCCCGTCCTATTGGCCGCCGTCACACCGTCGCCCTCTCCCTCGTCCTCGACGACGAGCCCGGCGACCGCGACGCTCCAGGACGCTCAGGAAAGCGCGACGAACGCCGCCAGCTGGGTCGAGCAGAACTGGTCGACGTGGCTCAGCATCGGCCTGCGGGTCCTGCTGATCGTGGTGATCGCGGTCGCGCTGAGAATGGCCGTGCGGCGGGCGATCACCAAGCTGATAGAGCACATGAACTCCACCGCGCAGGCGGTGGACGGCACCGCGCTCGGCGGCCTCCTCGTGAACAACGAGCGCCGCCGCCAGCGCTCCCAGGCCATCGGCTCGGTGCTCCGCTCGGTCGCGTCCTTCGTGATCATGGGCACGGCCTCGCTGATGGTCCTCGGCACGTTCGAGATCAACCTGGCGCCCCTGCTCGCCTCCGCGGGTGTCGCGGGCGTGGCGATCGGCTTCGGCGCCCGCAATCTCGTCACGGACTTCCTCTCCGGCGTCTTCATGATCCTGGAGGACCAGTACGGCGTCGGGGACTCGATCGACGCGGGCGTCGCCTCCGGCGAGGTCATCGAGGTCGGCCTGCGCGTGACGAAGCTGCGCGGCGACAACGGCGAGATCTGGTACGTCCGCAACGGCGAGGTCAAGCGCATCGGCAACCTCTCCCAGGGCTGGGCCACCGCCGGCGTCGACGTCATGGTGCACCCCTCGGAGGACCTGGACCACGTGCGTTCCGTGCTCAACGAGGTCGGCGAGACCATGAGCAAGGAAGAGCCCTGGAGCGAGCGCCTGTGGGGCCCGATCGAGGTCCTCGGCCTCGACAACGTCCTCCTCGACTCGATGGTGGTCCGCGTCTCGGCGAAGACCATGCCCGGCAAGGCGCTGGGCGTCGAACGCGAACTGCGCTGGCGCATCAAGCGCGCCTTCGACGCCGCCGAGATCCGTATCGTCGGCGGTCTCCCGGTCCAGCCGGACGGCGACACCCCGCCCGCCGACCCGACCGCGGGCATGGCCGCCCCGTCCGCCTACGCCTCCTCCACGTCCCCGCAGTCCCAGGCCGCTTCCCCCCTGGTGCCGCCGAGCGTGACGAAGTAGGACGAGGTAACACCAGCAGAGCGAAGTCAACCGGGCCGTCTCGCCGGTCCGGTACGCGTCCGCCCCGGCCCGGCCCGGCCCACTGTCGTGCCCCGGCGTCCCATCGCAGCGCCCCGCCGCCCCAGGTAACGAGTTCGTTGCCACCCCCACCCCCTATTGACGCCCCCGCTGACCGCGGCTTACTTTCCTCCCATCAATAGGAAACCTTCCTAACAATGATCTCCCGGTGGACTTCACAGCGCCCGCGCTGAGAAGCTGAGCGGCTGAGAGGCAGGTGGCGACACACATGGCAGGATCCGCCGGTACGCCGGGCACCCCAAGCGTGCTGCGGGCCATGAACGACCGCGCCGCGCTGGACCTGCTGCTCGCGCACGGCCCGCTGTCGCGCACCCGCATCGGCAAGCTCACCGGGCTGTCCAAGCCCACCGCCTCACAGCTCCTCGCCCGTCTGGAGGCGGCCGGACTCGTCCTCGCCACCGGCACCAGCGAGGGACGGCCGGGGCCCAGCGCCCAGCTGTACGTGGTCAATCCGGGCGCGGCCCACGCGGCGGGCCTGGACGTCACCCCCGAGCGCATCCTCGCCGCCGTCGCGGACGTGACCGGGCGGACCGTGGGCGAGTACGAACTGCTCACCCCCGGCCGCCGCCCCGCCCAGTCCGTCGCACGCCAGGTCACCGACGCCCTCGACGGCGCGGTGAAGGCGGCGGGGCTCGCCAGGGACGACGTGCACCGGGTGGTCATCGGGACCCCCGGCGCCTTCGACCCCAACACCGGCCGCCTGCGGTACGCCTCGCACCTGCCCGGCTGGCACTCCCCCGGCATCCTCGACGAGCTGGCGGCGGCGCTGCCCATGCCCGTCGAGTACGAGAACGACGTCAACCTCGTCGCCATCGCCGAGCAGCGGCTCGGCGCGGCGCGGGGCCACGAGGACTTCGTACTCCTGTGGAACGAGGGAGGACTCGGCGCCGCGCTCGTCCTGGGCGGCCGGCTGCACCGCGGCTGGACCGGCGGCGCGGGCGAGGTCGGCTTCCTGCCGGTCCCGGGCGCACCGCTCGTACGGCAGGTGACCAAGGCCAACAGCGGCGGCTACCAGGAGCTGGCCGGTTCGCAGGCCATCCCCAAACTCGCGCGCGAGCTGGGCATCCGGCCCATCCCGAGCGGTCCCTACGCCGAGGCCGCCGCCACCCTCGTCCAGCAGGCCGCCGCCCGCGACGAAGGCCCCCACCGGCAGCTGCTGGAGACGTACGCGACCGGGCTCGCCACCGGGCTCGCCTCGCTCGTCTCCGTCCTCGACCCCGAACTCGTCGTGCTCAGCGGCTCCTCGCTCACCGCGGGCGGCGAACCGCTGCGCGCGCTGGTCCAGGCCGAACTGGAGGAGCTGGCCGCGTCCCGGCCGCGCCTCGTGATCGGCGACGTACACGAACACCCCGTGCTGCGCGGCGCGTTGGAGAGCGCCCTGGCGGCCACCCGCGACGAGGTCTTCGACACCTCGCGCTGAACCCGTAAGCCCGTTCCCAGCATCACCACCACCCCCTTCCCAGCATCACCACCACCCCGTCCCGCTCCGCCCTGCCCAAGGGAGACCTTGCCATGCCCGGAATGTCCCGAAAGGCGGCCACCGCGCTCGCCGCCTCCGCCTCCATAGCCCTCCTCGTCTCCGCGTGTACCGGCTCCGCCGAATCCGGCGCGCAGGACGACGCGTCCAAGGAGACGACCATCAACTTCTGGCACGCCTGGAGCGCGCCGGGCGAGGTCGAGGGCGTGAAGACCCTCGTCGCGGGCTTCGAGAAGGCGCACCCCAACATCCACGTCAACGTCGTCGGCAACATGACGGACGACAAGGTCAACCAGGCGCTGCGCGCGGGCGGCAGCAAGGCCCCCGACGTCGTCTCGTCCTTCACCACCAACAACGTGGGCAAGTTCTGCTCCTCGGGCGCCTTCGTCGACCTCAACCCCTTCTTCGAGAAGGCGGGCATCGACCCGGAGAAGACCTTCCCGAAGGCCATGAACGAGTACACCCAGTTCGAGGGCAACCGCTGCACGGTGCCGCTGCTCGGCGACGCCTACGGGCTCTACTACAACAAGACCGCCTTCGAGGAGGCGGGCATCACCGCTCCCCCCAAGACCTGGTCCGAATTCGAGGCCGACGCCGCGAAGTTGACCAAGCCGAAGGGCGACAGCTTCTCGCAGCTCGGCTTCATGCCGAACTACCACGGCTGGGAGTCGACTACCGAGCACTACTTCGGGCAGTTCTCGCCGACGTACTTCGACTCGTCCGGCAAGTCGAACATCGCCAAGGACCCCGCCTTCGAGGCCGGTTTCACGCTCCAGAAGAAGCTCGTCGACGAACTCGGCGGCTACCAGAAGCTGGAGAAGTACCGCTCCAAGCTCGGTGACGAGTGGGGCCCCAAGCACCCCTTCCACACCGGCCAGGTGGCCATGCAGCTCGACGGCGAGTGGCGGCTCGGCATGGCGGAGGAGGCCAAGCCCGGTTTCGAGATCGGCGTCGCGCCGCTGCCCGTCCCCGACGACCAGGCGGACCAGTACGGCAAGGGCTACATCACCGGCACCATCGCGGGCGTCGCCGCCACCAGCAAGAAGCAGAACGCGGCCTGGGAACTGGTGAAGTACATGACCACGGACACCGACGCCGTGGTCGGATTCGCCAACGCCATCCACAACGTGCCCTCGACGCTCGCCGCCCTCAAGTCGCCGAAGCTGAAGTACGACCCGCGTTTCAAGACCTTCCTGGACATCGCGTCGAACCCCGACTCGACGACCACTCCCGCCTCCATCAACGGCGGCACGTACCTCGTGACGATCCAGCAGTTCGGGTACGACTACGAGAGCGGCAAGGAAACCGATCTGAAGGCGGGCCTCGAGAAGACCGCCGCGCAGATCGACACGGACATCGCGCAGGCCAAGTAGCCCACGATGAGCGCCACTTACACACTGCGCGCCAAGCGCCGCCGGGCGGCGCTGAAGACGGCCGCCTTCATGTCGCCCTGGCTGATCGGTTTCGCGGTCTTCTTCGCGTACCCGCTGCTCTCGACGGTCTACTTCTCGTTCATGCACTACGACGGCTTCAAGCCGCCGACCTGGGTGGGAACGAAGAACTGGGCGTACGTCTTCCAGAACTACCCGCTCTTCTGGCCCGCCCTGCGCAACACCCTGTGGCTCGTCGTCGTCATGGTCTCTCTCCGGGTCCTCTTCGGTCTCGGGGTCGGCATGCTGATCACGAAGATCAGGACCGGCACGGGCGTCTTCCGGACGCTCTTCTACCTGCCCTACCTCGCCCCGCCGGTGGCCGCCACGATGGCGTTCGCCTTCCTCCTCAACCCCGGTACGGGGCCGGTCAACTCGATCCTGGAAGGCATCGGGATACCGGCGCCGGGCTGGTTCAACGACCCGTCCTGGTCGAAGCCGGCCCTGACCATGCTGGCCCTGTGGGGCGTCGGCGACCTCATGGTCATCTTCATGGCCGCGCTGCTCGACGTGCCCAGGGAGCAGTACGAGGCGGCCGAGCTGGACGGCACCTCGGCGTGGCAGCGGTTCCGTTACGTGACCCTGCCGAACATCTCGCCGATCGTGATGTTCGCCGTGGTCACCGGCGTGATCCAGACCATGCAGTACTACACGCAGCCGCTGATCGCCGGAAAGGTCGCGTCCGGCGTCATCCAGGGCGCGGGAACCCAGTTCGAGCCCGGCTATCCCGACAAGTCGACGCTCACCCTCCCCCAGCTCGTCTACAACCTCGGCTTCCAGCGCTTCGACTACGGCTCCGCCTGTGTGGTCGCGCTGGTGCTGTTCGCCCTGTCCATGGTGTTCACCGCGTTCCTGATGCGGCGCCGGGGCGGTCTCATCCAGGCAGGTGACTGACACCATGACCACTCAAGTGCTGCAAAAACCAGCCAAGTCGGGAAGCCCGGCCCCCGTCTCGCCCGCCGAGCGCACCGCCCGCCGCCGGGCCCTGCTGGAGTGGATCGCCGTGCACGCCCTCGGTGTCGCGGCCGCCCTCTTCTTCGTCCTGCCCTTCGTGTTCGTCCTCCTGACCTCGCTGATGAGCGACACCCAGGCACTCAGCCGCGACCTGATCCCGGACACCTGGGAGTGGGGCAACTACCGCAAGGTGTTCGACACCCCGGGCTTTCTGACCTGGTGGAAGAACACCCTCCTGTACGCCGGCGCCGGCACCGTCCTGACGGTGGTCTCCTCGATCCCGGTCGCCTACGCGCTGGCCAAGTTCCGCTTCCCCGGCCGGAATCTCTCCCTGATGCTGGTCATCTCGATGATGATGCTGCCGCCGCAGGTCGTCATCATCCCGATGTACCTGTTCTGGGCGAAGCAGCTCGACCTGTCCGGCACCCTGTGGCCGCTGATCATCCCGATGGCGTTCGGGGACGCCTTCTCGATCTTCCTGCTGCGCCAGTTCCTGATGACGATCCCCAACGAGTACCTGGACGCAGCGAAGGTCGACGGCTGCGGAGACCTGCGGACGCTCCTGAAGGTCGTCCTGCCGATGGCGAAGCCGGGGATCGCCGCGGTCGCCCTCTTCCAGTTCTTCTACGCGTGGAACGACTACTTCGGGCCACAGATCTACGCCTCCGAGAATCCGGGGGCCTGGACGCTCTCCTACGGTCTGGAATCGTTCAAGGGCGCGCACCACACCGACTGGAACCTCACCATGGCCGCGACCGTGCTGGTCATGGCCCCCGTGATCCTCGTGTTCTTCTTCGCGCAGAAGGCGTTCGTCGAGGGTGTCACGCTCACCGGAGTGAAGGGCTGACTATGAAACTGGCAGTAGTGGGCGGGGGTTCCACCTACACCCCCGAACTCATCGACGGCTTCGCCCGGTTGAGGGACACCCTGCCCATCGAGGAACTGGTGCTGCTCGACCCGGCCGCCGAACGCCTGGAACTGGTGGGCGGTCTCGCCCGGCGGATCTTCGCCCGCCAGGGACACCCGGGCCGGATCGTCACCACCGACGACCTGGAAGCGGCCGTCGAAGGCGCCGACGCCGTACTGGTCCAACTGCGGGTCGGCGGACAGGCGGCGCGCAACGAGGACGAGACCTGGCCGCTGGAGTGCGGCTGCGTCGGGCAGGAGACGACCGGCGCGGGCGGCCTAGCCAAGGCGCTGCGCACGGTGCCCGTGGTCCTGGATATCGCCGAACGCGTCCGCCGCGCCAACCCCGACGCCTGGATCATCGACTTCACCAACCCGGTCGGCATCGTCACCCGCGCCCTGCTCCAGGCCGGCCACCGGACCGTCGGTCTGTGCAACGTGGCGATCGGCTTCCAGCGGAAGTTCGCCGCGCTGCTCGGCGTCACCCCCGCCGACGTACACCTGGACCACGTCGGCCTCAACCACCTCAGCTGGGAGACCGGGGTGCGCCTGGGCGGCCCCGAGGGCGAGGACGTCCTCCCCAAGCTGCTGGCCGGACACGGCGACGCCATCGCGGACGACCTGCACCTGCCGCGCTCCGTCGTCGACCGCCTCGGCGTCGTCCCCTCGTACTACCTGCGCTACTACTACGCGCACGACGAGGTCGTACGGGAACTGCGGACCAAACCCTCACGGGCCTCCGAAGTGGCGGAGATGGAGCGGCGGTTGCTGGAGATGTACGGCGACCCGGCACTCGACGAGAAGCCCGAGCTGCTCGCCTCGCGCGGCGGCGCCTACTACTCGGAGGCGGCCGTGGACCTCGCGGCCGGGCTGCTGGGCGGTGGCGGCAGCCCGCACCAGGTGGTGAACACGTACAACAACGGCACCCTCCCCTTCCTGCCCGCCGACGCCGTGATCGAGGTGCAGGCCGCGATCGGCTCCCGGGGGCCCACACCCCTGCCGGTGGCGCCGGTGGACCCGCTGTACGCGGGCCTGATGGCCAATGTGACGGCGTACGAGGACCTGGCACTCGACGCGGCCCTGCGCGGCGGCCGCGACCGGGTGTTCCGTGCCCTCCTCGCCCACCCGCTCATCGGCCAGCACGCCTACGCCGACGCCCTCACCGACCAGTTGATCGCGCACAACCGGGAGCACCTCGCGTGGGCATGACCTCATCGGGATCCGGCGCCGGGACGGCCGCCGAATCCCCCACCGCGGCGCTGGTCCTGGCCATCGACGCGGGGAACAGCAAGACCGACGTCGCCGTGCTGGCCGCGGACGGACGGGTGATCGGCACCGCGCGCGGTGGCGGGTTCCGGCCGCCCGCCGTCGGGGTGGAGACGGCGGTGGACGCGCTGGCCGACGCCGTCGGCCGGGCCTTCGCCGAGGCCGGCGTCACCTCGGCGACCCATGTCGCCGCCTGCCTCGCCAACGCCGATCTCCCGGTCGAGGAGGAGCAGTTGGCCGCCGCGCTGCACGCGCGCGCGTGGGGCGCGAGCGTGGAGGTGCGCAACGACACCTTCGCGATCCTGCGGGCCGGCATCGCCGAGCCGCGCGGAGTCGCGGTGGTGTGCGGGGCGGGCATCAACTGCGTCGGCATGCGGCCCGACGGCCGCACCGCCCGCTTTCCCGCGATCGGCCGCATCTCCGGTGACTGGGGCGGCGGTTGGGGCCTCGCCGAGGAGGCGCTGTGGCACGCCGCGCGCGCGGAGGACGGGCGCGGCGGTCCCACCGCCCTGGCCCGCACCCTCCCGGCCCACTTCGGTCTCCCCTCCATGTACGCCCTCATCGAGGCCCTGCACCTGGAGCACCTCGGCAACGCCCGCCGCCACGAGCTGACGCCGGTGCTGTTCAGCACGGCGACCGACGGCGACCCGGTCGCCCGTTCCCTCGTCGACCGCCTCGCGGAGGAGGTGGTCGCCATGGCCACGGTCGCCCTGACCCGCCTCTCCCTCCTGGAGGAGTCCACCCCGGTCCTCCTCGGCGGCAGCATCCTCGCCGCCCGCCACGCCCAACTCGACTCCCGGATAAGGGAACTGCTGGCCGACCGCGCACCCAAGGCGGTCCCCCAGGTGGTCACGGCCAGCCCGGTCCTCGGCGCGGCGCTGCTCGGCCTGGACCATGTGGGCGCGCCGCAGGAGGCACACACGCGCGTGCGGGCGTTCTACGAGGGGGGCTGATCCGGACACGGAGGAGGCCTGATCCGGACCCCGGAGGGGCGGGGAGACCCGCCCCTCCGGCGCTTCCCCGAACGGGAACCGAACACATACCCACTGCGTGTTCAGGGGAAGGGAGGCGCTGCCGGGAGAGTCGCACCGCGCTGTGATCCGAACAAGATCGAGTCAAGAACTGTGCGAATGTCGGTCACTGCGACGATACTTGCGGCCGTGCATCTCGTCCGTGCTCCCCGCGCACAGGACAGAGGTGACAGACGGATGACCATGGGGGAGGTCACGTGACGTACCCGCCGAACGGCAGCGCGGCGCCACCGGGGACACCTGGACAACCCGGCCCGCCGGGGCTGTCGGTGCGCCCGGCCGCGCCCACGATGCCGGCCCTGCCGCCGCAGTCGGGTCCCGCCGTGCCGAGGCCTGCCGGAGCCGCGGCACCCGCCGCCCCGCACACTCCCGCGCACACGCCGCCGCCCGCTCCCGCACGCCGCACGGCCTGGGCGGAGGGCGTGGACTCCCTGCGCTCCGCCGCGACGACGGAGCCGGGGCGCCTGCGGATCATCGGCGCCGTACTGGCCCTGCTGGTCGTCGCGTTCGGCGCGGTCACCGCCTGGCAGATGACGGACCGCTCGGCCGCCGCGGACGACGTGCTGAACAGCAGCCAGCCGCTGAGCGCCAGCGCGGCGGACATCTACCGCTCGCTCGCCGACGCCAACACGGCGGCCTCCAGCGGCTTCCTCGCGGGCGGCCAGGAGACCGAGGCGTCCCGCACCCGCTACGAGAGCGACATCCAGACGGCCGCCGAGAAGCTGGTCACGGCCGCGGCCAACTCCGAGCCGGGTTCCCCGTCGGAGAAGACCATCACCAAGCTCAACAAGCTGCTGCCGGAGTACAAGGGCCTGATCGAGCGGGCCCGCGCCAACAACCGGCAGGGCTTCCCGCTCGGCGGCGCCTACCTGCGGTACGCGAACGCGACGATGCAGGACGAGATGCTCCCGGCCGCCAGGGATCTCTACACCAAGGAGAACCAGCGCCTGGAGGCCGACTACGCCGACGCCACGCCCTACCCGTGGATCGCGATCGGTCTCGGCCTGCTCGCCCTCGCCGGTCTCGCCTGGGCCCAGCAGCGCAACTACCGGCGTACGAACCGGGTGTTGAACCACGGCATGGCCGCCGCCACCGCCGCCTCCGCGGTCGTGCTGCTCTGGCTGGTCGTCGGGCACAGCGTGGCCAGGGCGGGGCTCAACGAGTCCTACGACCACGGCGTCCGCTCCCTGAACGTGCTCAACGACGCCCGGCTCGCGTCCCTGAACGCGCGCGGCAACGAGAACCTGACCCTGGTCAGCCGGGGCGCGGAGACCAAGGAACTGCCGGACGGCTCGGTCGTGGACCTCTTCGACTACGACTTCCAGCAGGAGATGGACGACCTCACCAAGAAGCTCGCCGCCGCCTCGGCCCTCGCCGACGACAAGGCGGGCGAGGAGCCCGTGGCCACCGCGACGGGCAACATGAAGGTGTGGAAGCTCCGTCATCTGGAGGCCCGCGAGGCCGACGACAACGGCAACTACCAGGCCGCGCTGGACAAGGTGATCGGCTCCAAGAGCGACGAGCCGACGGGCGAGTGCTTCGACGGCGTCGACAAGAACCTTGCACTGGCGGTGGCGCACGAGGAGACCGAGTTCAGGAAGTCGGCGGGCAACGGCCTGGACGCGCTGACCGGCCTGCCGGTGGGCGCGGCGGTCCTGGCGGTGCTGGCCGCCGCGGGCGCGGTACTCGGCATCGGGCGCAGGCTTTCGGAGTACCGGTGAGAGGGGGAGCGGTGAGAGGAGGAGCGGCGATGGGTGCACGACGTCTGAGGGCAAGCCTGAAGGGCTGGGGCGGGGTGGGCGCGATGGCCGTCGCCTGCGCGCTCACCGCGGTGTTCGCCCTGCTGCTGCCGTTGAGCGGTGCGCGCGGGGACGGCAGCACCGGCATCGGCGGCCAGGGCGTGGGCAGGGGCACCCAGGCGAAGGCCGAGGAGTGCACCGACCCGCAGGACCAGAGCCTGACCCCGTCCGCGGTGAGCGGCGCGACGATCGAGGCCATCAAGAACCGCAAGGACCCGCGGCTGATCGTCGGCGTCGACCAGAACAGCTTCCGCTGGGGCTACCGCGACCCGAACAACACGGAGAGCGGCAGCGACCTCGAAGGCTTCGACATCGACCTCGTGCACGCCATCGCCAAGGACATCCTGGGCGACGAGAACGCCGTGCAGTTCCGCGCCATCCCCACCAACCAGCGCATCCCCGCCATACAGCAGGGCAAGGTGGACATGGTGGTCCGCACCATGACGATCACCTGCTCCCGGCTGGAGGACGTCGCGTTCTCCGCGCCCTACTTCGAGACCGGCCAGCAGGTCCTGGCCCCCGTCGACTCGACCGTCAAGGGGTATGACGAGTCGCTCGCGGACAAGAAGATCTGCACGGCGACGGGCTCCACCGCGTACGACAAGCTGGACGCCGACAAGAAGGCCGGCAAGCTCGCCTCCACCGCCGACATATCGACGACGGTCCCCAACCAGCTCGACTGCCTGGTGCGGCTCCAACTGGGCGAGGTGGACGCCGTGGTGACCGACGGCGCGCTGGCGGCGAGCCAGGCCGCCCAGGACCCCACGGTCCAGCTCAAGGGCAAGACCTTCACCACCGAGTACTACGGCGTGGCGATGAAGAAGGGCGCCGACGACCTGGTGCGCAGGGTCAACCGCGTCCTGGAGGACTACCGGCAGAACGGCTGGCGGACGGCGTACGACAAGTGGCTCTCCGCGACGCTCGGGGCGGACTCCCCGTCTTCCGATCCGCCCGCCCCGAAATACAAGTAGCGGTCGCGTAGCGGTAAGAGCAGCGGTGGCGGTACGGGTAGCGGTACAAGCAGCGGACACGAGCGGAAGCGAGAGGTGATCGATGGGCGTCACGGGACCCCCCGAGCCGGTGCTGGACCGGGACGAGGTGGACCGTGCGCTGGCGCGGCTCGGCGCGGAGCACGAGGCCATCGAGACCTCGCTCCTCGCCCTCCAGGACCACGCGGGCCGCAGACTCCTCGAAGGCGCCGAGCTCACCGGCACGACCAAGGAGCGCTGGGCCGCCGCCGAGGCGTCGATCAACCTGCTGTGGGCGTACTTCGACGCCTACTCGGACGCGTTGCGCGCCGGCCGCGACATCCGCTCACGCAGACGCTGGTCGAGCCGCGAGGACCTGCTGGAGCTGACCGAGCTGCTGCGCGGCGCGAGCATCACGGTCGCCGGGTCCGCCACGGCCACCGCGAACGCGCCGACGCTGGCCGGCACCGGCAAGCTCAGCGAGCGGTTCTCGCTGGTCGCGCTGGTGGAGCGGATGAACGAGCTGTACGCGTCCTCGCTCGACATGGTCATCGCCGCGGACGCGGTCTGGTCCGCGCTGCCGGCCCGGATCGATTTACTGGCCGCCGAGCTCCAGCGCACCCGCCGGCTCGCGCACTCCGTCGGTGTCCGTCCGGGCGAGCACCCCTCGGGCGACGACCTGGAGCGGATCACCCGCACGCTCACCACCCTGCGCGAGCGCGTGGTGTCCGACCCGCTGGCCTTCTGGCTGCCCGCGAAGGGGAGTTCGGCGCCCGGCGGCGGACGCCCGGACACCACGACGTACGACCGCGAGGCGCGCGCCCTGGAGGACGTGCGCCGGGAGATCGACGCCGTGCTCACCGTCCGGCAGGACGCCGAGGCGCGCCTGGTGAAGCTGCGTGACGTGCTCAGCCGCGCGGACCGCACCCTCGCCGAGGCGCGGAACGCCCGCGGTGAGGTGCTCGCCAAGATCGCCGCGTCCGAGGTGCCCGCGGTCAGCGGCCCGCCGACCGTGCTCCAGGAGCAGTTGGCGACCGCGGCCGAGTACCGCAGGCATGCCCAGTGGCACCGTCTCTCGCCGCTCCTGGAGGCGCTGGAGGAGAAGGCGGAGGACGAACTGCTGCGGGCCCGCGAGTCGTTGACCGCGGTCACCCAGCCGCTGGCGGTCCGCGCGGAGCTGCGCGGCCGTCTCGACGCGTACAAGGCGAAGGTCGCCAGGCACGGCCTCGCGGAGGACCCGTTCCTCATCGAGCGCTACGACGCGGCTCGCCGCATGCTGTGGAGCGCGCCCTGCGACCTGCGGGTGGCGGAGGACGCCGTACTGCGCTACCAGTACGCGGCGGCCGACCTGCTCAGCCCGCGGGTGCCCGAGCAGGGCGAGGGGCCACAGGACCGAAGGGGGGAATCGTGAGTCAGCAGACCGAGGGTGAGCGGCGGACGTGCCAGCGGCCCGGCTGCGCGGGGTCGTACGAGGACATGGGCGGCGGCGAGCTGTACTGCGACACGTGCGGACTGGCGCCGGTCGTGTCGGGCAGGGGGATGGTCGGGTCGCCGTCGACCGGGATCACCTCGGGCGGCAGGAGCTCGCGGGGTTCGGGCAACGCCAACAGCAGCAGTTCGCGGGCGAGTTCCCGTGCCTCGTCGCGCTCCTCGCAGTCCCGGCGCTCGGTCTCCGGGCGCCTCTCCCGCTCGCTGTCGGGCAGTTCGACGGGCCGGTCGGTCTCGGTCCGCAGCTCCGGTTCGGCCGCCGGTTCCTCCTCGCGCGGCCGGCTCGGTGCCGGTCTGGTCGAGGTGCCGGGTGTGCCGCGGCCCGACCCGCGCGGGATGGTCCAGGAGAACCCGGAGGTGCCCGAGCGCAAGCGGTTCTGCTCGCGCTCCGACTGCGGTGCTCCGGTGGGGCGTTCGCGCGGCGAGACGCCCGGCCGCACGGAGGGGTTCTGCACGAAGTGCGGCAACCCGTACTCGTTCGTGCCGAAGCTGGCCGCGGGCGACATCGTGCACGGCCAGTACGAGGTGGTGGGCTGCCTCGCGCACGGCGGGCTCGGCTGGGTGTATCTCGCCGTCGACCGCGCGGTGTCCGACCGCTGGGTGGTCCTCAAGGGCCTGCTCGACACGGGTGACCAGGACGCGATGGCGGCGGCGATCTCCGAACGCCGCTTCCTCGCGGAGATCGAGCACGCCAACATCGTGCGGATCTACAACTTCGTCGAGCACCTCGACCAGCGCACCGGCTCCCTCGACGGGTACATCGTCATGGAGTACGTCGGCGGCAAGTCCCTCAAGGAGATCGCCAACGACCGTCGTACGGTGGCCGGGAAGCGGGACCCGCTGCCGGTGGAGCAGGCCTGCGCGTACGGCATCGAGGCCCTGGAGGCGCTCGGCCACCTGCACAGCCGCAACCTCCTGTACTGCGACTTCAAGGTCGACAACGCGATACAGACCGAGGACCAGCTCAAGCTGATCGACATGGGCGCGGTCCGCAGGATGGACGACGAGGAGTCGGCCATCTACGGCACCGTGGGCTACCAGGCACCCGAGGTCGCCGAGGTCGGCCCCTCCGTCGCCTCCGACCTCTACACGGTCGCCCGCACGCTGGCCGTGATGACCTTCGACTTCCAGGGCTACACGAACGTGTTCGTGGACTCCCTGCCGGACCCGGACAACATCGAGGTCTTCCGCCAGTACGAGTCCTTCTACCGGCTCCTGGTGCGGGCCACCGACCCCGACCCGGCCCGCCGGTTCGCCTCCGCGCAGGAGATGGCCGAGCAGCTGACCGGCGTGCTGCGCGAGGTCGTCTCGGTGCAGACCGGCCGCGCCCGCCCCTCGCTCTCCACCCTGTTCGGGCCCGAACTCAAGGTCACGGACACGGAGTTGTTCGGGACGCTGGACGGTGACGTGTCACGGCTGGGCGGCCGGGCGGTGCCGGTGGGGCGCCGCCGCCGGGCGGTCACCGACAACGGCGGACTCGCCATCACCTCGGGCGTCAACGGCCGGGCGGGCACCAGCGCCCTGGTGAGACCCGTCCAGGCCGCCGCCACCGCCCTCGCGCTGCCCGTCCCCCGGGTCGACCCGGGGGACCCCAACGCCGGTTTCCTGGCCGGGCTGATGGCCTCCGCGCCCGCGGAGCTGATCACCGCGCTGCACGCCGCGCCGACCGGCTCCCTCGAGCTGCGGCTGCGGGAGCTGCGGGCCCGCCTGGAGATGGGCGAACCGGCCGACGCCGCGAGGGCGCTCGCGGCCCTGGAGACGGATCACCCGGACGACTGGCGGGTGGTCTGGTACCGCGGGGTCGCGGCGCTCGCGAACGGCGAGCACGAGGTCGCCGCGCTCTCCTTCGACGCGGTCTACGACGCGTTCCCCGGCGAGCCGGCGCCCAAGCTGGCCCTCGGCGTGTGCGCGGAGGTACTGGGGCAGCTGGACAACGCCGCCGAGTACTACCGCCTGGTCTGGACGACCGACCCCAGCTACGTGAGTTCGGCGTTCGGCCTGGCCCGCGTACAGCTCGCCTCGGACGACCGCCGTGGCGCCGTACAGACGCTGGAATCCGTACCGGAGTCGTCGATCCACTACACGGCGGCACGGGTCGCGGCCGTCCGGGCACGGCTGCGGCAGCGACTCGCCGAGGAGGCGTCCGCCGCGCCTTTCCTGGAGGACCTGACAGCGGCCGCGGGGCAGGTGGAGGCACTGGACGGCTACGGTCTGGACGCGGTGCGACGCGAGCAGTTGTCCACAGAAGTACTGGGCTGCGCCCTGGACTGGGTACTCTCCGGTAGCCAGGTTTCCGCTCCGGTTTCCGGCGGCGGACGTGCGCTGCTCGGCAGTGCGCTGGACGAGCGCGGACTCCGCTTCGGCCTGGAGCGCTCGTACCGCACGCTGGCCCGCCTCGCGCGGGGCGGCGAGGAGAGGATCGACCTGGTGGAACGTGCCAACCGTTACCGCCCCCGGACGTGGGTGTGATTGATGTCCCAGATGCCCCAGCCGACGGCCCTTTCGCGGTGCCCCAGTTGCGAGGAGCCGCTGGAAGCGGCCGACCGCTTCTGCGGCGCGTGCGGATACGACCTGTCGGCGGTGCCCACACCGCCGCAGGAAGATCCGACGACCGCCGTGAACGGCGCTTCGCCGCACCCCCCTTCGTCCGTCCCGTCGGTCGACTGGCCCGTCGCGCCCGAGGTGGACAGCTCCGACACCCCGGCGCCGGTGCACCGGGCGGCCGACATCCAGGGCACCGACTCGGGCGGCGTCGAACTCCCGCACCCGGCACGCGAGTCGGCGGGCGTACGGTTCGACAGGCCGCGCGAGCCTGACGAGTACCCGCTTGCTCCCCCGGCCGAAGGACCGGCCGGGGGACCGGCCGAAGGAGCCGCCGCTCCCCTCGCCGATCCGCGCACCGCCGATCTCGCGGCCCCCGCAGCGGGCGCCAGGCTGTGTGTCGCCTGCCGCTCGGGCAGCGTCGACAGCGACGGCTACTGCGAGAACTGCGGGCACGCGCAGCCACGCGAACGCGACCACATGGAACAGGAGTTGAGCGCTGTCTCGGCGGTCAGCGACCGGGGCCTGCGCCACCACCGCAACGAGGACGCGTTCGCGATCTCCTCGACCGCCCTGCCCGACGGCTCGCCCGCCGTCGTGGCGATCGTCTGCGACGGCGTCTCCTCGGCGACCCGTCCCGACGAGGCCTCCCTCGCCGCGTCCCGCGCGGCGAACGAGTCGCTGCTCGCGGCCCTGCCGCTCGGCACCCACCCGCAGCAGGCCATGCACGAGGCGATCATCGCCGCCTCCGACTCCGTCAACGCCCTGGCGGACCCGCCCGTTCCGCACGACGAGCACGCCCCGCACGTGAACGCGCCGGCCTGCACCCTCGTCGGCGCCGTCGTCACCCCCACCCTGCTGATCATCGGCTGGGTCGGCGACAGCCGCGCCTACTGGGTTCCCGTCGACCGGAGTTCACCCCCGGCCCGGCTCACCGAGGACGACTCGTGGGCCGCGCAGATGGTCGCGGCGGGCCTGATGAACGAGGCGGAGGCGTACGCCGACGAGCGCGCCCACGCCATCACGGGCTGGCTCGGCGCGGACTCCTACGAACTGGAGCCGCACACCGCTTCCTTCAAGCCGGACCGGCCAGGTGTAGTGGTGGTGTGCACCGACGGTCTGTGGAACTACGCCGAGGCGGCCGAGCACCTGGCCGAGGTCGTACCCCTCGACGCCGCCGAGCGTCCGCTGCACAGCGCACAGGTCCTGGTCGGCCACGCCCTGGACGGCGGGGGCCACGACAACGTAACAGTGGCGGTCCTGCCGTTCCCGGCCCCCTCGCAGGGGGCAGGATCGGCCTGAGGCCACGGAACCGTGACGGGCCGGGGGCCGTTGAACGAACAACGGCCCCCGAGCGCGGGACAGCAGCGGCCTCGGACCGGAGGGGACCGGTCCGAACACAGTCATCGCCTCCGTACCGCCGACCGCGTCGTACGGGGGACCTGAGGGGGACGAAGAAGGCATGGCCAATTTCTCGAAGTCGAACGTGCCGCAGTTCTCGGTCGACGTCTACCAGAACGAGTACCTGCCCGACGGCGCCCGCGAGGTCAACGCGATCGTCACGGTGAGCTCGACGGGCGGCGGCACCATCGGAAGCGCGGTCGCCGCGCCGCACCTGTACACCGCCGGGCAGGGCCCGGACGCGGCCGTGGCGATCATGGTCGACTGCTCGGGCTCGATGGACTACCCGCCGACCAAGATGCGCAACGCCCGCGACGCCACGGCCGCCGCGATCGACACGGTCCGCGACGGCGTGCACTTCGCGGTGATCGGCGGCACGCACGTCGCCAAGGAGGTCTATCCGGGCGCCGGCCGGCTCGCGGTGGCCGACGCGACCACCCGCGACCAGGCGAAGCAGGCCCTGCGCAAGCTGAGCGCCGGCGGCGGTACGGCGATCGGCACCTGGCTGCGCCTCGCCGACCGCCTGCTGTCCTCGGCGGACGTCTCGATCCGGCACGGCATCCTGCTCACCGACGGCCGCAACGAACACGAGTCGCCCGAGGACCTGAAGGCCGCCCTCGACTCGTGCACCGGACGCTTCACCTGTGACGCGCGGGGTGTCGGTACGGACTGGGAGGTCAAGGAGGTCACGAGCATCGCCTCGGCGATGCTGGGAACCGCCGACATCGTCGCCGACCCGGCCGCCCTCTCCGCCGACTTCACGCACATGATGGAGACGGCCATGGGCAAGGAGGTCGCGGACGTCGCCCTGCGGCTGTGGACACCCGTGGGCACGGAGATCAAGTTCGTCAAGCAGGTCGCCCCCACGGTCGAGGAGTTGACCGGCCGCCGCACCGAGGCGGGCCCGCGCGCCGGTGACTACCCCACCGGTTCCTGGGGCGACGAGTCGCGTGACTACCACGTGTGCGTGCAGGTCCCCTCGGCCGGCATCGGCCAGGAGATGCTGGCCGCCCGGGTCTCGCTGGTGATCCCGCAGAGCGACGGAAGCGCGCAGAACCTCGGCGCGCAGGGTCTCGTACGGGCGGTGTGGACCGACGACATGGCGGCTTCCACATCGATCAACCCGCAGGTCGCGCACTACACGGGTCAGGCGGAACTGGCACAAGTCATCCAACAGGGTTTGGACGCCCGCAAAGCGGGAGATGTCGACGGGGCAACAGCCAAGCTGGGCCGCGCCGTTCAGCTCGCCAGTTCCTCCGGCAACGCCGATACTGCGAAACTGCTTTCGAAGGTGGTGGACGTGGTCGACGCCGCGGCAGGTACTGTGCGATTGAAGGCAAGGGTCGAGGAAGCAGACGAAATGACCCTTGAGACACGGTCCACAAAGACTGTTCGTGTAAAGAAGTAAGCGAGCCCGGCTCCCCCAGGAGCCGGAGTAACCCGGCCGAACCGGCCGGAAAAGAGAGGGGGAAGCGCCGACATGCCGACCTGCCCGAACGGACACCAGTCGGGTTCCGACGACTGGTGCGAGGTCTGCGGTCACCGCATGGCCGGTGCCGTGCCCCCGCCCCCGCCCCCTCCCCCGCCGCCCGCGGCCGGGTACGGCTATCCGCAGCAGCCCGGCCAGGGCGGCCGTGGACATCTCTCGGCCGTGCCCGACGCCTCTCCCGAGCTCTGCCCGCAGTGCCGTACGCCCCGTGAGGGTGCCGCGCCGTTCTGCGAGGAGTGCCGGTGGAACTTCCTGACCAACACGGCGACCTCGTACACGCCCGCCGCGCCGCGCCCGCAGGCGCCCCTGCCGGGGAGTCCGGGCGGTCCCGGGGGCCCTGGCGGTCTCGGTGGTCCCGGCGGTCCCGGCAGTCCCGGCGGACAGAATCCGGCGCAGAGGTTCCAGCAGGGTCCTCCGACCGGCCCCGGCGGCGGTCAGGACCCGTTCGAGTACCAGAGCTCGCGGCCCTCGCAGGTGAACCGCCCCGCCGAACCGATTCCGCCGGGTCCCCCCGCCCCGTACAGCGGCGGCCCCTCGCCCTTCGGCGACCCCTCACGTCCGGCCCCGCCGCCCCCCGGACCCACACCCGGCGGCCCCGGCGCCCAGCAGGCCTTCACCCAGCAGCCGGCGGCGCCCGCGTACCCCCGGACCAACCAGCCGCCCCCCGGTCAGGGCTTCGGCGGTGACGACGACTGGGTGATCTCCCCGCCGTCGGCGGGCAGCCCCGGCGGCCCCGGCACGCAGGCGGGCCCCGGTGCGCCCCAGGGCGGCTACGGCTATCCGCAGCCGGGCGCCACCCAGGCCCCGCCCGGACCGGGCGGCCGGCCGCCGTACCAGCAGCAGCCGCTGTCCTGGACCGTGACGATCGGCCCCGACCGCGAGTACTTCATGGCGATGATGCAGCGCTCGGGCCCGGAGGCCGCGGGTCTGAACCTGCCCGCGTACTCGCCGGAGCAGCAGCGTCCGCTCACCGGCAACCAGATGACGATCGGGCGCCGTCGCCATTCCACCGGCGAGTCCCCCGACATCGACCTGTCGGTGCCCCCGGAGGACCCCGGCGTCTCGCACCAGCACGCGGTCCTGGTCCAGCAGCCGGACAGCAGCTGGGCGGTGGTCGACCAGAACTCGACGAACGGCACCACGGTCAACGGTGGCGAGGAGCCCATCCAGCCCTTCGTGCCGGTGCCGCTCCAGGACGGCGACCGGGTGCACGTGGGCGCCTGGACGACGATCACCGTCCGGCGGGGCTGACCGGGGACGTCACGGCAGCGGCCAGGCGTACGGCCCCCCGGGGTCGTCCAGCCACGCCCACACGTGCTCGCCGCTGACCGTGATCCCGTACCGCTCGCGCACCGGCCGCCCCTCGCGCTCCCACAGGGCGTACGCCTCCTGCGGCTCCAGGGTGCCCGCCGTCAGGGTCAGCAGGAAGCGGAACAGGTCGTCGCTCCTGACCCGGGGAGGCAGCCCGCCCAGATGCGGCGGCTCCTGCTCGGCCCGGCTGCCGCCGCCGCGCAACGGCACGAAGTAGGCGGCGGTGTGCAGGAAACGCCCCTCGGCGTGCCCGCCGTCCCGCACCCGCAGCGCGATCAGGCCGGTGGCCAGCGGCGCGAGGATCCGGGCGCCCGGGTTGCACTGGGGCAGCCAGCCGGGCGGGACCGTGGTCAGCGTGCAGGTGGCGATGATCCGGTCGAAGGGAGCGCGCTCGGGGACTCCGCGGGCGCCGTCGCCGGTGACGACGTGCGGACGGTGTCCGGCGGCGGCCAGGTGGCGGCGCGCGGACTCGGTGATCTCCGGATCGAGGTCGACCGTGGTCACCAGCGCGTCGCCGAGGCGGTGGGCGAGCAGAGCGGCGTTGTACCCGGTGCCGGCGCCGATCTCCAGCACGGCGTTCCCGTCCGCCACCGCCAGTTCGGTCAGCATCTTCGCCATCAGCGACGGCTGGCTGCTGGAGGAGAGCAGTTCGCCGTCCCGTACCCGGGTGGCCAGCGGCGCGTCCGCGTAGGCGCCGCGCAGCCACTGCTCACGGTTGCGCGGGTCGGGGTCCTCGCCCCACAGCCGCTCGAAGCCGCCGACGGCTCCGACGTAGTAGTACGGCACGAAGAGATGGCGCGGAACCGCCTCGAACGCCTCCCGCCAGACCGGATCGGCCTCCCAGGCCCCGCTGCCGTCGATCTCGCGCACCAGCGCCGCCCGCGCCGCCCTGGCGAGGTCGTCGGGTTCCTGGTCGAGAGCGTGCGCGCCCATACGTCCACTGTGCTGCGGGAGCGGCCGGGAAGCGAGTGGCGGACCGGCCTCGGTGGCTGGTCCTAGGCCTCGGGTCCTCGGTCACCCGGTCTGAGACCATGGACGGGTGAAAGAGATTCCGCGCGGCACGCTTCAGGAGCAGACCTTCTACGAGCAGGTCGGCGGGGAGGAGACCTTCCGCCGCCTCGTGCACCGTTTCTACGAGGGGGTCGCGGGGGATCCCGAGCTGCGGGCCATGTATCCCGAGGAGGACCTCGGTCCGGCCGAGGAGCGCTTCACGCTGTTCCTGATCCAGTACTGGGGCGGCCCGACGACGTACAGCGAGAACCGCGGCCACCCCCGGCTGCGGATGCGCCACGCGCCCTTCGCCGTCGACCAGGCCGCGCACGACGCCTGGCTGAGGCACATGCGCGTCGCCGTCGACGAGCTCGGCCTCTCCGAGGAGCACGAGCACACGCTGTGGAACTACCTGACGTACGCGGCGGCGTCGATGGTGAACACGGCCGGCTGACCGGCTGGCGGGGAGTTCAGCGGACGCTGACGTCCAGGGCGCCGAGTCCCGCCCGGCGTACGGCGATCGACCCGAACGGGGTGCGCAGCCGCAGCCACGCGCCGGACGAGTACAGCCCCAACGCGCTGTCGTCCCGGGCCTTTTGGGCTCCGGGGCGGAGGAATCCCAGGGACTGCGCGGCGTGCGCGGCCCGTACCGGCAGGCCGGTGTCGCCGACCGGCCGGGACCAGATCTCCCGCCCGATCCGGTCGAGTTCGGCACGGGTACGCCGTTCGACCGCCAACTCCTGCGTGCGGGACCGGAATTCCGTCACCGCCGCACTCACCATCGTCCGTACGGCGTCCGGTGCGGGCAGGCCCGGCTCCTGACGCCAGCCGCTGCGGGGCGGCAGCACCCCGGCCCACGGCGGGCCCGTGACGGCTCCGGGGACGGCCACGGTGGCGGCCGACTCGTCGATGGACTCCAGGAGTTCACCGGCGGAGACGGTCACGTCGAGCAGCACGTCGAGCCCGTTCTCGTACGGCTTGGTGAGGCGTGCCGTGCGGATGGCGAGGACCTCGAAGGACGGCGGGCGCCCGAAGACCGCGAGGGTGGTGCCGGACGCCTGGAGGCGTACGGCGGCGGCGCGGTCGTAGTGGATCAGCCGGGCGAGGAAGGCGGCGAGGTCCGCCGCCTCCCCCTCGTCGGCGAGGTGCAACAGGGCCGTCATGCGGCGACGGCCTCGTCCTTGTCGTCGCGGTACTCCGCGAGGAACTCCCGCTCCTCGGCGGTGAGACGGCGCGGGCGCTGGGCCTCGAAGTCGAACGGCACTATCACCGTCGAGGCCCGGACGTAGACCTGGTCCGGGTCCTTGACCTCGTAGGTGATGGTGAACGAGGCCGCCCGGATCTCCGTGATCCACAGCTCGATGTCCACCGGCGTGTGCCGGTGGACCAACTGCCGCTTGTAGTCGATCTCGTGGCGCGCCACCACCGACCCCTGCTTGAAGTCCTTCTCCGGGCGGAACAGGAAGTCGATGCGCGCCTCCTCCAGATAGCGGAGGAAGACCACGTTGTTGATGTGGCCGTACGCGTCCATGTCCGCCCAGCGCAGCGGGCAGTGGTAGATGTGCCGCAAGATCAGCCCCGGGTCAGCTTCTTGTAGGTGGCACGGTGCGGGCGTGCCGCGTCCGCTCCGAGCCGCTCGATCTTGTTCTTCTCGTACGACTCGAAGTTGCCCTCGAACCAGTACCACTTGGAGTCGCCCTCGTAGGCGAGGATGTGCGTCGCGACCCGGTCCAGGAACCAGCGGTCGTGGGAGATGACCACGGCCGCGCCGGGGAACTCGAGCAGCGCGTTCTCGAGCGAGGACAGGGTCTCCACGTCGAGGTCGTTGGTGGGCTCGTCGAGGAGCAGCAGGTTGCCGCCCTCCTTGAGGGTCAGCGCGAGGTTGAGGCGGTTGCGCTCACCACCGGAGAGCACACCGGCGGGCTTCTGCTGGTCCGGGCCCTTGAAGCCGAAGGCGGACACGTAGGCACGCGAAGGCATCTCGACCTGGCCGACGTTGATGTAGTCCAGCTCGTCGGAGACGACCGCCCACAGCGACTTCTTGGGGTCGATGTTGGCGCGGCTCTGGTCGACGTAGCTGATCTTGACGGTGTCGCCGACCTTGATGGCGCCGGAGTCCGGGGTCTCAAGGCCCTGGATCATCTTGAACAGCGTGGTCTTGCCGGCGCCGTTCGGGCCGATGACGCCCACGATGCCGTTGCGCGGCAGGGTGAAGGACAGGTCGTCGATGAGGACCTTGTCGCCGAACGCCTTCGAGAGGTTGTTGACCTCGACGACGATGGAGCCCAGACGCGGGCCCGGCGGGATCTGGATCTCCTCGAAGTCCAGCTTCCGCATCTTGTCGGCCTCGGCGGCCATCTCCTCGTAACGGGCCAGGCGCGCCTTGGACTTGGTCTGGCGGCCCTTGGCGTTGGACCGGACCCACTCCAGCTCTTCCTTGAGGCGCTTCTGCCGCTTCTCGTCCTTGCGGCCCTCGACCTTGAGGCGGGTGGACTTCTTGTCGAGGTACGTGGAGTAGTTGCCCTCGTAGGGGATCGCGCGGCCGCGGTCCAGTTCGAGGATCCACTCGGCGACGTTGTTCAGGAAGTACCGGTCGTGAGTGACGGCGACGACGGCGCCCGCGTACTTCGTGAGGTGCTGCTCCAGCCAGTTCACCGACTCGGCGTCGAGATGGTTGGTGGGCTCGTCGAGGAGGAGCAGGTCCGGGGCCTCGATCAGCAGCTTGCAGAGGGCGACGCGGCGCTTCTCGCCACCGGAGAGGTTGACGACCGGCCAGTCGCCGGGCGGGCAGCCCAGCGCGTCCATGGCCTGCTCCAGCTGGGCGTCGAGGTCCCACGCGTTGGAGTGGTCCAGGTCGTCCTGGAGCTTGCCCATCTCCTCCATGAGCGCGTCCGAGTAGTCGGTCGCCATCAGTTCGGCGACCTCGTTGAATCGGTTCAGCTTGCCCATGAGCTCCTTGGCGCCGTCCTGGACGTTCTCCAGCACCGTCTTGGTCTCGTCCAGCTCCGGCTCCTGCATGAGGATGCCGACGCTGAAACCGGGCGACAGGAACGCGTCACCGTTGGACGGCTGCTCCAGGCCCGCCATGATCTTGAGAACGGTGGACTTGCCGGCGCCGTTCGGCCCGACCACACCGATCTTCGCTCCGGGCAGGAAACTCAGGGTGACGTCATCAAGAATCACCTTGTCGCCGTGCGCTTTGCGCGTCTTGCGCATGGTGTAAATGAACTCAGCCAAGAGAAACCGTCCGGACGCTTGAAATCGGCAGTGGGCAGATACATCCCATCTTGCCTGACTGCCAGGCCCCGGGGGAAACGCGTATGGCGGAGAGGCCCTGACCAGGGGCGCAGTAGTCGACCTCGCGTCTCGTGACCGTCGTTGTCTGTCGTCGTTGGCCATCGTTGGCCAACCTCGGACGGCCCACAGACGGCCCAGGACAACGGCTCCGACCTGCCGCGATAGGGAACCCAGCGCACTTTCAGGGCCCGCTCCCGCACCTTTCCAACCTAGACAGGAACAGCATGAGCTTGGCCCACTACGCTGGTACGCACCACCTGAGAACGGAGAGTGCTCCACGGATGGGACCGAAGACGACGAAGGTCTACGAGACGCTGCGCGATCGGCTCGCTACGGGCGCGTACTCCCCCGGCGACAAGTTCCCCTCGGAACGGGCGCTCGTAGAAGAACTCGGCATCGGCCGTACCGCGCTGCGGCAGGTAATGGCCCGACTCGTCTCTGAGGGCGCCTTGGAGGTTCGGGGGCGGAGTTCGTACCGAGTCCCAGGTGCCGTGAGCGTCACGGCGCCTGCGGGGCTGGAACCTTGGCTCATCCATGGCGAGCGGGACATCTACGACAACCCATGGGTAAAGCTTCAGCTCTGGGACGTGGAGCCGCCGGGCATGGAGCGTTTCGAACATCATGTCGTGAGGCTGCATCGGGTCGCGATCACTGCGGTTCTGGACGATCAGGATCGCGTCCTGATGATGTGGCGATACCGCTTCGTTCCACAGCAGTGGGGTTGGGAGCTCCCCGGCGGGATTGTCGATGAAGGGGAAGAGCCGGCGGACACAGCTCTACGTGAGGTCGTGGAAGAGACGGGGTGGCGCCCGAAGTCCGTGGACCATGTCGTCACCTATCAGCCCATGGTCGGCATGGTCGACTCGCCTCACGAGATCTTTGTCGGGCACGGGGCTGATCAAGTCGGCCCCCCCACCGATCTGGAAGAAGCCGGGCACATCGAATGGGTGCCGTTGGCAGACATCCCGGGCCTGATGGCTCGCGGTGACCTGATGGGTTCCGGGACTCTCGTTGCCCTACTCCATATCCTTGCGAACCGAGGCAAGCAGGGGGTCACAACCTCGCGCTGAGAAGGTCGACACGGCGGCGCTGTCGTACCGAACCGGTGCGGCTCGCCAACAGCCGCGCCTGCCTCAGGTGAATATGAGCGTCGTCGTACTCGGCTCGCGCCAAGTGAGCCTGTACGAGGTCTGCGTGCAGTCCTGCTTGGGCTCGGACAAAGGTCGGGTCCATCACGTCCAGCGCGTCATACAGGCTGGTCACCGCATCACCGTCACCAAGCAGGGCGAGCACATTGCCGTGCCACCGGGCCAGATGGGCGCCATTCAAGAAGATGCTCAGCATGTCGGGGTCTCGATCCTCCGAGCCGGGCGGAATGGTCGCCATGGCCGCTTCGAGGGCACGCCGGCAGTCGTCGGGCATTCCCGCGTGAGCACACAACTCCGCTTCAGCCGCGTACAGCCACGCTCGAAGACGGGGGGATCCAGCTTGACCAAGGGTGCGTTGGGCGTCGCGGACCAGGGCGACACCGAGCGCCGGCCTCCCTGCCTCGCACAGCACATACGCCTGCTCTGCCATCGCGTGCGCGAGATACATCGGGGCCTCAGCGTCGCGAGCGGCTCGCTTAGCGAGTTCGTAGTGTCGCCACGCCCTTTCGACCGCCCCGGAGTCGATCGCCTGCCACGCTGCGAGGGTGGACGCGCCGGCGAGAGCGAGCGCCACGGGTCGCCGGGCATTGGGGAGGACCGCGAAGTTCAGCGCGTCTTCGAGGGCACCGAGATGCCCCGTCATCTGGTCCACGAGACTGGAAGCGCCCATTTGTCGGTCCATGGTCCGCAGTAGCTCGGTCTGCGTCTCGAACGTTTTCACCATGGACTGGCTGACGCTACTGGCCGAATCGATCCTGCTCAGCAGTTCCTCGTACCCGTCGGCCACCGACGGGCTAGGCGTGGACGGACCACCCCTCAACTCTGCGTCCGTGACGCCCATGAGCTGTCGCAGGATCGCAGCGTAGCGGTCCGAGATGTTGCGCTTGCCGTTCTCCCACTCGGACACGTACACGCGCAAACTCGCGGTCTGCGGAACGTCCGTGACGTGATGCCGGGCGTACTGCTCGATCTCGCGAACCAGTCGTTCCTGAGACCAGCCTCGCGCCTTTCGCGCGCTCCGCAGTCCTGCACTCACGGCCACCGTCCGGCGATAGGTCCACTCACTGACCTTGCCAGCATGCCTCACATCGGCGCAGGTCAACAGGGGTTAACAGGACGGGAGTTAAGGCCTGTTGGCTACCGACTCCCCCTCCCAAACGGGTCTTCTAGAGATGCACCGAGGCGAGCAGTCGCCGCCCGAACAGGCAAAGACCCTTGACTCTGGTGCGCACCAGATGGTTACCTACTGGTGCGCACCAGATGATGGAGTCACCTCCGATTCGCGGTGCGCAAAGGGCCCCGCGAGGGGTCATGAGGCCCCGTTTCGGCGGGGGCGAGGGACCCGGACCCCTTGGCAGTCCGGAGGGCTTAGACCGAAAGGTCACGTCTCCATACGCCTTCGCCGGGCTACCGCTCTACCTGACACGGGAGCGGCCCCGAAGGAGACATCTGCATAACCACAACTTCCGCAGCTCACCTGCTGTGGCCGGTTGCCTCCGCTGCTCGTCTCGTACGAGCAGCGCTGAGGGGAGCCGGATCTACCGACTTCAACGGCGCGCGGCCCCGGAGTTGCACCTCCGGGACCGCTGTTCGGGCCGTTCACCTTGCAGGGAGAACACGACCCATGAACCACATCGTCACTGTTCAGGATGCTGTTACCGCGTTCGCCGACTTCATGGAGCCGACGGCCGCTGAGCTGGACGCGATCGACCGCGAGATGCCCGTCATCCGAGCGGACATCGACCTGTTGGACGCGCAGATCATCATGCTGGACCGCGCGCCGACGGAGCTGGACACGCGGCGTGTCCGCCGGGCCCACCGCCGCGTGCTGGCGGCCCGCCGCTCCCTGGCGAACACGGCCGCTCCGGTCCTCCCGGAGGTGCGGGCATGAACCTGAACCGCAAGGGCAAAGCCCTCCTGGTCCTGGCCCTGGTCGCGGTCGTCGGCATGGCGTTCCGGGTCTCCTGGAACGCGCTGCGGGACGTGGCCGGCGCGATCGGCGCGGACAGTACGGCCGCGACGCTCTACCCGTTCGTCGTCGACGGCCTGATGGCCCTGGCCCTGATCGCCGCCCTGGTTCTGACGGGCAAGGACCGGAAGTTCGCGCTGCGAGTGCTGGGCACCTACACGCTCGCCTCGCTGGTCCTCAACTACGTCCACGGACTCGTACCCGCCCTGCACGGCGCGTCGGCCGACTGGGGTCGCCTCGCCGACTGGGACCCCGCCAACTACGCGTTGGTCCTGCTCGCGACGTCGCTTCCGGTCGGGTCGATCTACTTCGGCTCCGATCTGGTCGCCAAGGTGCTGCACCACCGCCCCGCCCCGATTCCGGCCCCGATCACGAATGCGGAGGAATCTACCGAGAACGTGAGGAATCAGTCTACGGCTGACCTCGCAGTATCGACTCCCGCACCGATCACCGTCGCTCCGCTGCGGATGCCCGATCCGGTCGCAGTCGACTTCCTGAAGTCGGCTCTCCCGTTCAAGCCGGTACGGGCCATCGCACCGACCCCGGTCAAGACGATCGCGAAGCGCACGGTCGCTGCTACGTCGACCCCACCGCGTCGGGCCACCGGCACCGTTCCCACCGCCGCCCGATCGGCGCGGCCGAAGCGGACCCCGGCTCAACTGCTCGATGAGGCGCGCACCGTGACGGCCGCTTGGCCGGCCGCGAACGTGACCGCTGAGGGCATCCGCCGCGAGGTCCGCACCTCGCCGGCCAACGCCCGGATGCTGCGTGACACCCTGCTCGCCGAACGCGCCACCACCACCCCGTGATGGGCCGCTCGTACGGCAAGTGCTTCGACCCCAACGGCGCCCGCTACGGCATCCCCACCTTCCCCTGGCGGATGGCACCCGACGGCATGGTCACGCGCCGCCAGTTACGGGCGCGTGGCCTGCGACCGGGAGGACAGCCCATCGCCGCACAGGTCCTGCGCCCGCGCTACCGGCGCGGCCCGCTGGTCGCCTACCTCTACCGCCTCGACCACGCGAAGCCGGTTCGTCCGATGACGCCGGCGAAACGAGCAGCGCTCGACAAGGCCAACCTGGCTCGCCGCACCTGCCCGCAGTGCCGGACGGATGCCGGATACGTCATCCCCGCCTCGCTCGGCACCTGCGTTCCCTGCGCCTACCCCAACTGACCTGGAGGGAGGACCTGATGGACCGTCGCGACCCGCCGGGGATCATCGCCCCGCACATTCCCGCCGACGCCTACCGCCGCGCACAAGCCACCGGGCAGCCCGTCGTCATCGTCGTCCACACCACCGACCAGCACGGGCGCCCGCTGGGCCACTACCTGGTACCGCTGGTCATCGCGGGCGCGAGCGTCATGGGCTGCTGGGGACTGGTCGCCGCACTGTGCGCGCTGCTTGACGCCGCCGCGCACACGGTCACCGTCATCGCCCAGACCGCCGGGCCCCTGAGTGTCGGCGGCATCACCTTCCGCCTCGCCCGCCCCAAGCGCTGACCCGGCGCCCCGCACCCCCCGCCTACGGCTCCGCTCGCCCCGCAACGGGACGGAAGCCGTAGGCGGCCCCCAGGGCGCCTGACCCCCTTTCGCTGTGGGTGCAGACCCCCCGGGCCGCGAACGGCCTCTCAGGGCGCCACAGGGGCGCTGCGTGACGGCATTTTCGACGCCTCTACGCGCGCGTGCGCGTAGAGGCCCCCTCCCCGGAACGGCGCAACTCTGCAACTCCGCAGGTCACAGGCGGTTGCAGGGGCTCAACCAGCGATGCCGACGCAACCGGCACCGCCAACCATCCCAAAACGGACGGGCCGGTGACGCCACGCGACGGCGCACCGGCCCTCATCCACGTGTCTTAGGAGGACTCTTCGTGGACTGGAAGCAAGCATGGACGACCACCGCCACAACGACCAACACCGCGTTGGACGCGCTCGCACCGATGTGCGCACCGTTCGCCGCACGGTGGGACAGGGAAGCGGAGCGCCGCACGCAGTTGCGGACTCCGGAGAACCTGAAGGCGCTCATGGCGGCGCAGCGGGAGCACAACTCCGCTCGTTCTACTGCCGCGATGGCACGGAACCAGCGCAGTGCGGCGCGCAAGGCGTCCAGCAACCCGCTGTCCGCGAACCGCCGGGCCGCGCGCACGGCGGACAAAGCCGCACGGCAGCACCACAGTCAGGCGCGCGCGGTGATGAAGGTGGCGCGGAAGAACTACCCCGCCACCCTCGCGGCCCGCTGCGTGCAGACCCACGCCGCACACGCGGTACCCGGCGGACTGGCCACCTGGCTCATGTCGGAAGCCACCAACGCGCTCACCCTGTGGCCGGCGTCCGTGTCCGCCGGACTGATCGGACTGAACGCGGCAGGTCTGTGGCTGGGCCGTCGTCAGCCGTCGATGCGGCTCGATGACGGGATGACCGCAGAGGAACGGCGTCTCGCATCCAGGCTGGACCCGTCGTTCTGGGTCCAGAACGCCGATGCCCGCGGCTTGTCCGGCACCGTGCCCACCCCCGCCAAGCTCACCCCCGCCGGACTCATCTCGCACGTGCGCTTGGACGGCCGGTGGACACCGAAGACGTTCCGCGCCAAGGCGGATGAGATCAGGGCCCTGCTCGGGGCACGAAGTGACCTGCGCATGGAGATCACCTCCGGCAGTCACGGCGACCGCGCCACCATCACCCTGCGGACCCGCAGCGCAGCCGACGGCATCGACCTTTCCGGCTGGAAGCCGGGCGAGCCCTGGGGAGTCGACACCATCACGGGCGAGCCCATCATGGTCCCGCTCGGACGCCGGATGCTGATCGCGGGCACCTCCGGGTCGGGCAAGAGCTGGTCGACCCGCGCTCTCCTCGCCGAGGCGTCCGAAGCCTCGGACCACCGCCTGGTGGTCATCGACCCGAAGCGGGTCGAGGCGATCAACTGGGAGCACCGCGCCCGCACCGCCATCGCGATCGAAGACGTCCTGGACGTCACCGACGAACTGGTCATCGAGATGCACGAGCGCCTCGCCCTGGTCCCCCGTGGCCGGGACACCATCGAGATCTCCCAAGAGCGGCCCCGCATCACAGTGTTCGTGGACGAGGGAGCCGAAGTCATCACCATGGCCCGCAAGAAGCGGGCCAAGGGCAGCGACGGCGAGCCGGGCGATCCCGACTGGTCACAGATCATGGAGAACCTCGGCACGCTCGCCCGCATGGCGCGGGCAGCCGAAATCATCCTGATATGGGCCACCCAGAAGCCCACCATGGACGCCAAGGGCGGCATCGACCCGCAGATCAGCGCGCAGATCACCTACCGGGCCGCGCTCGCACTGTCCACCTCCGGTGAGTCCCGCGTCGTCTTCGGTGAGGACGCCACCGAGAAGGGCTGGCACGCACACGAACTGCCCATGCCCGGCGTCGCGATGCTGCGATCCGGCCCGAAGGCCAAACCCCACCCGATCAACACCCGAGCATTCTCCCCCGCCGATGTGATCGCCCTTCCCGAGCGGCCCATCTGGAAGCGCGGAACGTCCCGGACTGCCGTGAGCCCTCTCCACCTGGTCAAGGAGGACACCTCACCGGCAGCCGCCGGGGCAGAGACGAATCGTGCCCGGGTCCTGCGGGCCGTGCACGAGGGGGCCCGCACGCTGCGGGACATCACCGACCGGACCGGAATCAACAAGGGATCCGTCTCCCGCGAGGTCAAGACCCTTATGACCTCGGGAGCCCTCCGCAAGAGCGACGACGGCATGGTCCTGCCCGGCCAGGAAGCGGCCTGAGCACTCCCGCCCGACCGAACGACAACGGCGGCCCCCTTCCGCCAAGAACCGGGGCCGCCGCCAATCCAGCGCTGTGCTAGAGAACTGGAGACCTCCAGCATGACCCAACCCACTGACATCCGGCGAGTAGGCGGCTTAAGGCCGCGCGTGCTGGACGTGTTCTCGTGTGCCGGGGGTGCCGGGATCGGCTACCACCGGGCGGGGTTCGACGTGGACGGCTGCGACATCGCCGACCGACCGAACTACCCCTTCCCCTACCACCGAGGCGACGCGCTCGACTACCTCGCCCACCTCATCGCCACCGGCGAGATCTACCGGTACACGTTCGTCCACGCCTCCCCGCCCTGCCAGGACAAGTGCACGCTGACCGTGGGCACGAACGCCTCGCAGGGATGGGGCGGCACCCACGTGGACCTGGTCGCCCCGACGCGCGCCCTGCTCGAACGGACGGGTCTGCCGTACGTCATCGAGCAGCCCAACGGACGCGCGGAGATCCGCAAAGACCTGACCCTGTGCGGCGAGATGTTCGGCCTCGGAGTCATCCGGCACCGCAACTTCGAGTTGGGCGGCTGGACGGCCGAACGGCCGTCACACGTGCCGCACCGGGGCCGCGTACGCGGCTACCGCCACGGCCGCTTCTACGACGGCCCCTACGTCGCCGCGTACGGCAACGGCGGCGGCAAGCCGTCCATTCCGGAGCTGCAAGCGGCGATGGGCATCGACTGGACGGACGTCCGCGAGGAACTCACCGAAGCCATCCCGCCTGCCTACAGCGAGTGGATCGGCCGTGCGTTCCTCACCTCCAGCGTTGTGGGGGTGGCGGCGTGAGGGACCACCTGAGCACCGCGCTGTACCTGGCTGAAGCCGGGGTGCCGCCGCTGCCGCTACGGGCAGGGAAGTTGCCCTTCGGCAACTGCTCGGCCTGCGCCAAGAACGCGTGCGGTGGCCGGCCGAACATGAAGACCCCCGGCCCCTGCACCTGCCCGAACCCGTGCCACGGCTGGGCCGCCGCCACCACCGACCCCGGCGTCATCAACTCGCCCACGTGGGCGCGGGCTTGGCGCGAGGCGGCGGCGGTGGCCTACCACCCCGGGGGCGCCGACCTCACCGTCGTCGACCTCGACAACCCGGAAGCCATCGCATGGGCCCGCGCGAGCCTGCCCGCCACACGCACCGTGCCAACGACTCGGGGTGAGCACTGGCTCTACCTAGGCGCGATGCAGGGCGCCAACAGCGTACGGCCCGGCGTCGACATCAAGTCGACCATGGCCTACGCCCGATGGCTCGGTCCCGGCACCGGCACCATGGCGGCGCTCCCGGACGTCGTGCGGGCGCTGACCGTGAAGGAGCCGACCCCCCGTCCGTCGTCCGTCACGGTGCCCGCACTGGCTGGCGGCGGCGAGTGTCCGCACCGCACGCCGACCTACCTGGACCGTGGAATTGCCATGGCGGAACACCGCATCACCGTAGCCCGTGCGGCGGTGCACGCCACCGTCTACCGGACGTTCCTCGCGGTCCTGTCCACGCACGGCCGGTGCGGCTGCCTCACCGAGGCGCACACCGCGCGCCTGTTCACCGCCGCGCAAGCCAAGGGCGAAACCGTCCGGCACTGCACCGACGCGTGGACCAACGCCCTCACCACGTTGGGACTGTGACCATGTCCGAGGACGACAAGACTCCCGCCCGCGCGATCATCACCGACTACGCCCAGGAACACTTCCGGTACTTCCGCACCGTCGACGGGACCGTCTACGCACAGAAGAACGACCACCCCGTGGCCCGCCCGATCCGCTCCCAGGGCACCACCGGCAGCCACCGGCAGGAACTCATGGTCGGTCTGTACAGGGACGGTCGCGGCGCGTTCAACGGGTCCGCCCTCAAGGAGGCACTGGACCTGATCGAAGCACTCGCACTGTCCGAGGACGTCCAGCCCGTGCACATCCGCGTGGCCCCCGGATTGGACGGGGCGACGTGGCTGGACCTGGGCCGCGATGACGGACAGTCCGTCCGCATCCACCCCACCGGGTGGGACATCCTCACCCCCGACCCGCGTGAGGTCTGCTGGCGGCGCACCCAGCTCACCGGCGAACTTCCCCTGCCGGCCAAGGACACGGGCGGCAAAGGCATCGACCTTCTGATGCGGCTGTGCAACTTCGCCAACGCGGAAACCGAATGCCTGGCCATCGTGTGGCTGATCGGCTGCCTCGGTCCGTCCGTGCCGGTCCCCGCGCCGTTCCTCACCGGCCCGCAGGGCGCAGGGAAGTCGACCGGGGGCCGGATGCTGGTGCGGATCATCGAGGGCATGAGCGGTGACCTGCGCCGGGCGCCGAAGGATGAGGAAAGCCTGATCGCAGCGGTGGCGGCGGGATGGGTCACCGCGCTGGACAACCTCTCCCACGTGACGCCGGACCTGTCGGACGCGATGTGCTGCATCGTCACCGGAGCCGAGAGCGTCAAGCGCGCGCTATTCACCGACGGGGACGTGTTCCGCGTCGGCTACCGCCGCCCCCTGCTCCTGACCGGTATCGACGTGGGAGTCATCCGGCCCGACCTCGCGGACAGGCTCCTACCCCTGCGGTTGGAACGCCCCAGCATCCGGCGCACCGAGGCGGATCTGTGGATCGACTATCAGGAAGCCCTGCCCGTGGTCCTCGGCTCGCTCCTTGATCTCACCGTCAAGGTTCGCGCCGTGCAGGCTGAGACCCCGACGGACCTGCGGATGGCGGACTTCGCGCACCTGTGCGCGCAGTTCGACGCGGCAACCGGACTGGGAGCGCTTGCCGCCTACCGGGCGAGTCTGGACGACCTGAACGACGACGTGATCGAGGGTGACCTCCTCGCGCAGACCGTCCTCCGGCACGCTGACACCATCGAGCCGGGCGCGGCGCAGCAGATGACGTCCACCGAGTGGCTGTCCTGCCTCAGCCGCCTCTACAGCGGCGACGACTTCCGTCCCCTGCCCAAGGGGTGGCCGACCACCGGCAAAGTCCTCTCGGACCGACTCAAGCGCCTCCAACCCACCTTGGCGGCCCGGGGTGTGCTCGTTGACGCGGGTCGTACCAAGGCGGGCCGCTACCTCGAAATGACCCGCGCACTCCCCCCGGGCCCCCACGAGCAGACGCGGGCGTTCTGACCTGCGGCCCGCACGCTCAAGCGAACAGCAAGAGGAGCACGTGCTCCTCTTGCTGTTCGGCGGAACGCCGCCCCACAAGACGCGCCGCGCAGCGGCCCCTTCTTCGCTCTGTAAGGCGCACCCAAGTACTACAGGCAGCCCCTTCTTTGTCCTAAGTAGGAAGACCCTGCGTCACCTGCGTCACCCAAGCCGGAAGACGGCCGCTGACCTGCGGCAAAAGCGGTGACGCAGACGGCTTTCTCTGCGTCATCCTGCGTCACCTGCGTCACCCGGTGACGCAGGTGATGACGGACCGGTGACGCAGCGCCGATCCGTCACGTCACCTAAAACCGCAGGTCAAAGCCCTAAGTGACGCTAATGGCGCGGGTGACGCAGAAATCCGAGCCTCGGACAGACTCCGGCCTCGGCTCCGCGCACAACTCCCCCTGACAATGCCGAACCGCCCCGGAGGCACCCCGGATGAGCACCGCACGTGAACAGCCGGACCCGCGCGCCACGCTCCGCGCCGGGCTGCCGGATCGCTACCTCGGACCCGACGACATCGCCGAAATCTTCGAGGTGCCCAAAGAGACCGTCTACCAGTGGCGCCGAAAGAACGTCGGCCCGCCCGGCTTCCGCGTCGGCAAACACCTCCGCTACGACCCTGCCGACGTCCGCGCCTACGTCACCCAGCGCAAGACCGCAGACCAGAGCGCTGCCTGACCCAACACCCACCACAGACAGCAGGGAGAGCCGCAACTCAGCGGCTCTCCCTGCTGCGTGTTGAAAGGACCGCCGCCGCATGGCAGGCCACATCCAAGACCGCTGGTACAAGACGGAAACTGACATCGCTGGAAAGACCCTCCGGGTCAAGAGCGACCGCTACGGCATCGGACTTCGCTATCGCGCCCGTTACGTCGGCCCCGACGGGACGGAGGAGTCCAAGAGTTTCCCCGACCGTCAGAAGGGGCTCGCAGAGAAGTGGCTGAACCGGATCAAGGCCGACATGGACGCGGGTCATTACATCGACCCGAAGGCCGGACAGATCACGTTTCGGGAGTACGCGGCGAAGTGGCTGAGCGGACTGACAACGGACATCGGCAGTCAGGAAGTCGTGGGCAGGCGCATCCGGTTGCACGCGGTCCCCTACCTGGGCACGCGCCCCATGGGTTCGTTCAAGCCCGAGCACATGCGCACCTGGCTGAACAAGCTCAAGTCGGCGGTACCGAACGCGACGTACCGCCGTGCGATCTACGACTCGGTGTCGTCGATGTTCAATGCTGCGGTTGACGACGGGGTAGTCAGGAAGAACCCCTGCCATGCGCAGTCCGTCAAGGCTCCGACGCCGGAACTCCGACTGATCAAGCCCTGGACTGCGGTGCGCGTACTCGCTGTCCGCTCGGGACTGCCCGGTCGGTATGAGGCCACAGTGGACGCGGCCGGCGGCTGCGGTCTCCGTCAGGGCGAGGTGTTCGGACTCGCGGAAGAGAACATCGACTTCACCACGGGTTGGGTTCACGTCCGCCAGCAGGTCAAGCGTGTAGGCGGCACGCTGGTCTTTGCCCCGCCCAAGAGGGGCAAGCTCCGGGATACGCCGCTCAGTCCGGTGGTCGCTGTGGGGCTGCATGACCACATGCGACAGTTCCCGCCCGTCGAAGTCACGTTGCCGTGGAAGACACCGGACGGGCCGCCGGTGACGCTGAAGCTCGTCTTCACCAGCGCGGTAGGCAACGCCATCTGGCGAAGTTACTTCGACGACTACGTATGGAAGCCCGCCCTGGCCCACGCCGGCGTCATCCCGCCCAAGGAACCCGGCGCGCGCTACGCCGCCGCGCCGGACGATGGCATGCACGCGCTGCGACACTTCTATGCGTCGGTGCTCTTGGACGCCGGCGAGAACATCAAGGCGCTGAGCATTTACCTGGGACACTCTGACCCCGGGTTCACGCTGCGGATCTACACACACTTGATGCCGAGCAGCGAGGAGAGGACGCGCGCGGCCGTGTCCTCGGTGTTCCAGCACATCCACCCGGTGTTGGAGCTCCCGGCAGCAGCCTGACGGCCCACAGACGGCCCACGGCCCCGAAACGGCCCCTGCCTGACGGCTCCGCCACTGGTCAGGGGCCATGCCGTACCCCGGGGCCGCCAAAAACATCCCATCTTGCCTGACGGCCCTGCCCGGGGGGAAACCCGTTCCGCGGGGGGTCCGTGACCTGGCCGTTCATTGATCGCGGGTAGCCGATCCGCCACTGAACGTAGCCACCGCCCCCCTCCGGGCGCCGATCTCCGGGTGCGGCCGACGTCGGCGGGGGGATGGGGAGGACCACGGGAGGCTCGACCGCCGGGGCAGGGGGCAGCGGGGCGGCGCCAGGTTCACGTGAGAGCCGCCCGGCGGCCCCTGGCTCGGGCGGAGCGCCCCCGCGGTGCGGCGCCGAGGGCCGGGCAGGCCTCGACTGTCAGTGCCGGCACCGAGAATGACGTCATGTCATACACGGACGAGTTCCGGGCCTTCGCCCGGCGGCACGGCGTCTCCGACGACGCCATCACACGCATCCTGTGGACCGTAAGGCCCTCGACGCATCTGGGCATGGTCCGGCCAGGCGCCATCAGGCCGGAGCACCACGTCGTGGGACGCATAGGCGGGCTGCCGGACCTGCCCCTGGACACCCCGTGGGAGAACGGCGAGTACTTCGTCGCCGACATCGATCTGTCGGCGATACCGAGGCAGCCGCTGTACGACGGCCTCCCCCGCGAAGGGCGTCTCCTGCTGTTCTCGAGCGTCGACTACCACGGCGCGGGCGACGATCCCGCCCGGGTCGTCCATGTGCCGCCGGGTACGCCGACGGCACTCCGCCCCGCCCCCGTCTACGAGGGCTCGCACCCCATGTTCGTCGGCGACGTGCAGAAGCTCGTCGAACCCCGGGTGCTCGTGCTGGACTCCGCCACCGGCTGGGACGTACTCGACTGGCTGTGGAACGACCCGTACGCGGAATGGAACGAGGAGGAGGCGACGTGGATCGCGCAGCTCGGGGCGGCGATCGAGGAGTACCGCGCACGCGTCGGCGAGACCCCGGTCGTGGAACAGAGCACGGGGCACCTGGGCGGGGTGGAGATGAACCCGCCGTACTGGCGGGCCGACTACGGGCGGGAGTTCCTGAGAAGGCGGGAAGAGGCGGTGATCACGCTCCGGGACGCACCTGAGAGGTTCGACGAGCTGTATGCCCTGGCCCTGGAGCAGGCGTCGGAGCAGGAGGACGGCCTGTGGGTGAATCTCCTGGAATTCGGTGAGGACTCGCTCCACCACACCGGCGACGGCGAGGTGGGCTGGATCATCGAGCGGAAGGACCTGCTCGCCCAACGCTTCGACCGGGTCCGGCACTCCTACAACTGCTGACCCCCACACCCCGGACCGGCGCGGCTGCCTCCCATCCACGAAAGCGACGGGTCCGCGCCGACTCGTCGCGGCCGTTGCACGGCGACTCGTCAGGGCCGGTGTACGGCGGTGAACCCGCCGGGGCGGCCGCGCCGACCCATGGATCGGCGCGGTCGGCCGGGCGGCGTATCCCGGCCGTGACGAGTCGCCGTCGCCGTGGCTGACCGCGCCACGTCCTGCCCGGAGGCGCGGTCACGCGACACGCGGGTCTACACGGCGTCCGAAGCGGCGCCGGCATGCGGCGGATCGGGGACGCCCGCGCGGGCCGCGCACTGGCCTCCTACGAACCGCGAACGTCTGACCAGGGACCGGCCACTGCGGACGCGGAGGTGCCGGCTTCCGCTGCGGGGCGACAAGTCGCCCGACGTCGCCTTCCTCTTCCTCCGCTTTCTCGAACGCGAACTCGGCGTCGGCATCCTCTGGGAGGACACCCTGGCTCCCCTCCCGTCCGCCGCCCGCACCTCCGATTCGCCTACCGAACGAGCCCCGCCACGATCGCCGTGAGCGTCCCCTCGATCACCGCGTCGCGCTGGTCGGGGGGCAGCAGGGCGAGCGGGCCGTCGAGGATGAGCAGGGCCAGGCCGTGGACGGTCGACCACGCGGCGATCTCCGCCGCGGGCCGGTTCTCCGGGCGCATCCGGCCCGCCGCCACGAGCGCGTCCAGCGTGTCCGAGAGGTGCACGTAGGCCGCGTACTCCGGCCGCTCCTCGGGGACCTGGAGGCCGTCGAAGTCGCCTTCCCCCAGCTCCTCCACCGGCGTACGGCAGAACGCGGTGCGGTAGAGGCCGGGATGTTCGATCGCGAACCGCACGTATCCGCGCCCGATCGCCACCGCCCGGCGGACCGCCTCCTCGCCCGGATCGTCGAGCGGGGGCAGGACGCGTACGGCCTCCAGCATCGAGTCGGCGAGCGATTGCTGACCGCGTACCTTCACCGACTCCAGGAGGTCCCCCTGACCGCCGAAGTGGCGGTACGCGGCGGTAGGTGACACACCGACGCTGCGGGCCGCCTCCCGCAGGACGACCCGTTCGGGACCGCCCTCCGCCGCGAGTTCGAGGGCGGCCTCGATCAGAGCGTTGCGCAAGTCGCCGTGGTGATAGCGGGACTTGCCGCCGGTGGTCGGTTCCATGACTACATCCTGCCCGAAGTTGACGCCGTTAACATTCTGTGCCACCGTCCATGTTAACGACGTAAACATCCAGGAGTGATGACCATGTACGACCGAATTACGGAGCTGGCCCTCCGCCGGGGGCGGCTCGTACTGATTCTCACCGCGGTGGCGGTGCTCGCCATGGGAGCCATCGGCTTCGGGGCGTTCGGCAAGCTCCTGGGTGGTGGCTTCGAGGATCCGGACGCCCCCTCGACCCGCGCCGAGAAGCTCATCGACCAGAAGTTCGGCGGCGAGAGCAACCTGGTCCTGCTGGTCAGGGCAGACGACGGCGCCGTCGACTCCCCCGCCGCCGCACGTGCGGGAAGCGCCCTCACCGCGGACCTCAAGAACGAGCCGACCCTGGCGAACGTCGTCTCGTACTGGGACACCGACGCCTCCTCACTCACCTCCCGCGACGGGAACTCGGCCCTGGTGCTGGCCCACGTCAGGGGCGACGAGACCGAGCGCGCCGACAACGCCACGGCGATCATCGACGAGTACACCGGCGACCGGGACGGCCTGACCGTGCGGGCGGGCGGCGAGGCCGCGGTCGGCAAGGACGTGACCAGCCAGGTCGCCACGGACCTCGCGATCGCCGAGGCGATCGCCGTGCCACTGATCCTCATCCTGCTGGTTCTCGCCTTCGGCAGTGTCGTCGCGGCCCTGATCCCCCTCGCCATCGGGCTGATCGCGATCTTCGGCACGTTCGCCGAGCTGTACGTCCTCGGCAGCCTCACCGACGTCTCGGTGTTCTCCATCAACCTCACCACCGCTCTGGGCCTCGGCCTCGGCATCGACTACGCCCTCCTCATGATCAGCCGGTTCCGCGAACACCTCGCGGAGGGCGCCGAAGTCCCCGAAGCGCTCCGGCACACCGTGCGCACCGCGGGCCGGACCATCACCTTCGCCGCGGCGACCGTCGCCATCGCGCTCGCCGCGCTGCTGGTCTTCCCGCAGTACTTCCTCCGCTCCTTCGCCTACGCGGGGATCGGCGTCGTCGCCATCGCGGCCGTCAGCGCCCTGCTGGTCGTCCCGGCGCTCCTCGCCGTGCTCGGCCACCGGGTCAACAGCGGCCGGCTGCCCTGGGCGAGCACCGTACGCAGCGCCGAGGCGCCCTTCTGGGGCCGGCTGGCCCGCACGGTCATGCGCAGGCCCGCTCTGACCGCGCTGCCGGTGCTGGCGATCCTGCTGCTCGCCGCGAGTCCGCTGCTCGGCGTCACCTTCGGCACGCCGGACGAGCGGGTGCTGCCGGAGAGCGCGCAGAGCCGGCAGGTCGCCACCGCGGTGCAGGACGGCTTCACCGGCAGCGACGAGTCCGCCGTACAGATCGTCACGACCGGACCGGTGACCCCCGCGGCGCTCGGCGCGTACGCCACCGACCTGTCCCGGCTCGACGGCGCGGCCCGGGTGGAGACCTCCGCCGGCACCTTCGCCGACGGCCGGTCCACCCCGCCGGGCCCGGCCTCCGCAGCGCTCGGCCGGCCGGACGCGCAGCGGATCACCGTCGTCAGCGACCTCACCCCCAAGTCGGATGAGGCGCAGACCCTGGTCAAGGAGGTACGGGCGGTGGATCCGCCCGCCGGGACCGACACCCTGGTCGGCGGCACCGACGCGCGGCTCGTCGACTCCAGGGACTCCATCGCCGACCGACTGCCGTACGCCATCGGCCTGGTGGCGGGCACCACGTTCATCATCCTGTTCCTCTTCACCGGCAGCGTGGTCCAGCCGTTGCGCGCCCTGGTCCTCAACGGCATCAGCCTCAGCGCGGCCATCGGCGTGATGGTGTGGATCTTCCAGGACGGCCATCTGTCCTCCCTGCTGGGCTTCACGCCACAGCCGATGGACACCTCGATGACCGTGCTGATGTTCTGCATCGCCTTCGGTCTGTCCATGGACTACGAGGTGTTCGTCACCAGCCGGATCAAGGAACTGCACGACTCGGGCGCCGACACGGAGACCGCCGTCACCAACGGGCTCTCCCACACCGGCCGCATCGTGACCATGGCGGCGGGCCTGCTCGCGGTGAGCTTCTTCGCCTTCGGCACCGCCAACGTCAGCTTCATCCAGATGTTCGGTCTCGGCAGCGGCCTGGCGATCCTGATCGACGCGGTGGCCGTACGCGGCGTCCTGGTCCCCGCCGCCATGCGACTCCTCGGCCGCACGGCCTGGTACGCCCCGAAGCCGCTGCGCGCGGTGCACAAGCGCCTGGGCATCTCGGAGAGCGCACCCGCCGAGGAGGGCCGTACGCCGGCCAAGGTCTGAGTCCTCGTCACGCGACGACGCCCGGCCGGGCAGAACGGCCGGGCGTCGTCGCGTCTCGGGAGTGACACGTCCGTGCGGGCGGCGATCTCCTGGGCGATCACCCCCCCGGCGCGCACCCACCCGTTCCGACGCGCGCCCCCGCCACAGCAAAAAGACCCTCCCGAAAGGAGGGTCGAACAAGCGCGCCGTATAGGCGCCCCCGGCAGGACTCGAACCTGCGGCCAAGCGCTTAGAAGACGCCTGGCGGGGACATGTCTGTTGTGCCTCTGGCCTGCGCTTACGTGTCGCCCTGACCGGCCGTCAGTGAATCTTCCGGCGTTTTCGGGAAACCGAGGAAGCCGTGAAGGCCCTTCTCGGTCGGTCCTGTCCTGAGCCGGATGGCGAGTGGGCTTGGTGCCGCGCTTACCCGGCGTCGACAGCGTCTGCCCTATCGAGGTTTCGCCCCCCATGACGGTTGAAGTCCTGCCGCTCGTGCAGCGAATGGGAGGGGCGCGGGGATGACCTGGGGTTTCTTGGTGAGATGTGTGCCGACCAGGGGAAACTCCTCTCCGTAGTTCTCACTGGTCGACGCCGTTTCCCAGGCTCATGTGCCCTGGATGTGCCCTCGCGCGGGTAGTCCGTCAGTCGCCACTGCTGAAGCGCCGCCCACCCCGTGGGGCACGGCCGGTCGCTGAGGCGGCTTGGCCAGGAGGCTGCTGCTGGGGTCGACGTCAGGGGCACATTTGAGGGTCGGCAGTTCGTGGTCCGGTAAACCAGCGAGTCCCATGGCCGCTCAGTTCAGGCTAGGTGCTGCTCGGACCGTTGGGGCCTCACGCGCCGAACAGCAGAGGGCGGGGGTAGGCGGTGATCGCAGAGACCAGGGCTCGCCCGCCGTCGATTGTCGGTGGTGAGCGTCATGCTGGTTGCTGTGACGATGACACCGCACGGTCGTCCTGTCGTGGACGCCGATGACCCGGCCACCTGGCCCGGCCCTCTGGCCAAGCACGTAGACGAACTTGCCAGGGGCGCTGCACGCACGGGCCCGGCCGACTACAGGGACCTGTCCCTGTTCGGGTACGAGGACCAGGTGCACCGGCTCTTGGACGGACACCTGGTGCGCGCGTGGCACTGCACCCGTCTCCTCGACCACGAAGTTGACGCCATCCGGAGCCAGGGCCTGCGGAGGCTGGACGGGAACCTCGTCGAAGGCCGGCTCGGCGAAGCGCACCGACGTGGTCTGCTCACGGACGAGCAATACACGGCGCTGAAGGCGAAACACAGCCTCGCTCCCGGCATGAAGAAGAGGGGACGGCGCGAGGGGCAAGTCTGCCTGGCCATGTCCACAGCCGCCTTCCTTGACGAGCCGGACAGGTTTTGGCGCCTGTTGGCACACTGGGGAGGCGAAAGCCTCTACGCCTACCACGAGCAGGACCCCGACCTGGCGGGCGTCTTGCGGAGTCTGGGCAAACCCGCCGTGGTGTCGGCGCTCATCGACCTGTCCGATCCGCGTGCCCACTCGGTGTTCACCGCTCTGCCGAACCTCTTCGTCGGTAAGGCCCTCGGTACTCAGCCTGCCCACGCGGAGGTCTTCTACCGCTTCGACATCCCGGCCGAACACATCGAGTCCATCGCCCATCCCGGTGACGACGACTACGATCGCTTCCCTGGACTTGTACGCATGTAATTCCCCGATTTTGCGGGGAAAGCCAGATGGCGGCAGGCATCGGTGACTACCAAGGCATGGGGTTCGCCCTGCTATGTGGACATCCGCGAACTATGCAACCAAGTTCAGGCTACCTGAGTTGATCAAGCGTTGTTCGAACTCGATCGGGCTTATGTGACCGAGGGCGGAGGTCCACCGGCGGGACGCACGTCCAAATCGACGCCGTCATTTCATCGGCGTTGCAAGCAGCTTCCGATAGCCGCCGCTGCAGAATTCCGCATTTCTAGACAGGGCGCGATAAAGTGCCGCCTTCCAGTTATTTACTCCCTTCCTTTCAGCCCCTCGAGCCAAGGCGTTAAGAGTCGATCGCAGCCCGGAGTCGCCAAAGGAATCGTACGCTTCATCATAGAGATCAACTTGATCTGTTAGCTCGGCTATGGCCTCCATCTGGTAGAATTCGAAAAGGCCAAGTATCTCGAATTGCTTTTCGACCCTCCCGAAGGTGAAGTTGTCAATTTCGTCAGAGCGGTGCAAGGAGTATCTAATGGAGACAGTGTTGTCGACATCTATCTCTGCGAATAGTATTTCTTCGTCCGGGAACTCGTCGAAGTATGCGTGAAACATGAGCAAGCCGTCTACCCTGTCACACTCATCCCCCTTTAGTCGATTGCATCTTTCGCAAACAGGGATAAGATTGTCGGCTAGGATTGAATATTCCGGGAAGTGATTCTTTGGGAGGAAGTGATCGAGGGCGCAGACCTGGGCTCTTTCGCATAATGGGCACCGATGGTTTCGCGACAGCGCTGTCCGGAAGATCGAGTTCCTGAGATCTTCCAGGGGGCGGCCCCTGTCCAGAAGTGCGTAATTTCCCAGAAGTGCTTTGGTGAGCGCATCGGAACCGTTGGCAAGCGACGTAAACCGGCGAATATCCCGCAACACGTCCTCGTAGTCGCCGTAAGCGTCGATGATTCCCGTGCGCACGCCCATCAGGACCCGTCGAGAGGACGGACGTCTCCGGCTCACGGCTAGATCAAGATCGGCCAGGCGGTTCCTGTCCGGGCGGGGAAGCCGAATCATCTCCCGGGCCGATCGCGACGGATGCTCGTCAGGTAAGAAATGGACTGCGCACTCATCTCGCCGTCGAACAGTTCCATGATCTCATCCAGAGGAAAACTCTCCTGCATGGAGCGGAGAGTTGAATGATAGTCGGTCGCGCTACTGTCCAAGTTGAATACGTGGCGTGTGAGCAGTCCTACATTTTCTGCGAAAGTTTCGATCTCCGGGGTGGCGACGAGTGTGAGATTTCCGAATCGCTGTAGGACTTTGACGTAACGTCTGGGGACTTCCTGGAGGAGGACCGGGGAGTGCGTCGCCATTACGGCGTAGGAGTCGAAATGATCCAGGGATATATTGATGCTCTTGAGCAAAGCGGCCAAGAGTGGGGGGTGCAGGTGGGATTCTGGTTCGTCGATGAGGACCAGTGATCCGGGCTCCAGATGGGCCACAAGCTGCACGACAATGTTGAGTACGAGTTTGTGCCCGGTACTGAGGCCCGAAAAGGAATCCCGCCACGAATCGCTATCGAAATCGAAGGTATCGGACAGCTCGACCCGTTTGAACGAGGGCTCTCGACTCAGTGGATTGAGGGCTGCTACCAGTCTCTGTTTACGCTCGGGTGTGCTGGCCCTGACGAGGGCGGACATGATGTCACCTTGGATCTCCTCGGCGCCTTTGAGTGACCCGGTGCGAGGTGCGTCCGAACCAATACTGCGATCGTATCTCCGAAGGCCGCAGTACGTGTATCCGGAGACTTCGCCGCTGGATTCCAGCCGGTCCTCTTCCTGTCGGTTTTTCCCCGGCAGGTCGAATGTGTCGAAAGCGCTGTAGGAGATGGCGATGACCGAGGAGAATCGTGGCGCACCGGCGCCTTCGGAGAATTCTCCGTATCGCCGGACGAAGCTCTCGTCGGCTCGGTCGGTGAGGTCTGCATGCGCAGTGTTGGCAAGGTTGGCAAGGAGCTGAGTTTTCCCGCACCCGTTGTAACCCACGACGACGTTGATGCGGCCAGGCAGGGGGTGGCGGTCCGCGAAACCAAAGCGAATGGAGAAGGTTTCCCCTCCAACACTCGTTCTGAACGTGAACGCAAGTGCGCTGTCCCGCGGGGCTGTCGCCCCTCCGAGCAGGGCTGTGGCGTCTCTCAGCGCGAGCTCAGCGTTCCCGTAGCGCAGAAGTGAGGAGGCCATAGCCGGCTCGTCGGCGAACGATTCCCTGAGCGAGGGGTCGATGGCGATGTCGCGGAGCCCGAACAGAATAGTGTCGCGCAATTCACTGGGAAGTCCGTGCAGTGCTTCGTAGTAGGAAAATGCCTGCCCGAGTGAGCAGTAACTCTCATCGAGCTGGACGAAGCTGTCGGGGATCTCCGTGGCACCGCCGTGCTGCCCTCTCTTTATGATCTTGACGGATCCCAGGTCGATGGACGCCTCTGTTCGAGATGGGTAGAGATGGGCATCGAACATGGTTTTGAGTCCGAAGTCATCCCAGAGATCACGCCGGAGAACGAGTGCCGGAAGGCTGGACGGCACGGTGAAGCCCTCGCTGCGAGGCACTACAAGAAAATGCATCGGCGTACTCCAGTCGTGTGTTCTCTGTGCCCGGCCATGGACCCGCCCCTGTCTCAGGTGGGAGACCGAGGCACCTTCGGAATGGCACCGGCAGCGCAGCTCCGCCAGAACCGACAGGAGCGAACTGCTAGGTGCGTGAGCCCGGGGGAGCCGGTGGCAGCGGGCAGGGTCACAGAAAGGCGGCCCTGCCCGCTGCTCGGCCGGTCAGTCGAAGAGGCTCTGCAGTTTCGACTCGATCCAGCCGGGGCGCCGAAGCAGCTCGAACGTATCGACCGCGACGACCGCGCGCTGCGGCGGTTCGCTGTCCAGGACCGGGTTCTCGAAGGACTCGAACACCTCGAAGCCCTCTGTCTCCAGCGAAGCCAACGCTCTGGCCACACGCTTCGAGCGGGCAGGACCGACCCAAGCCTCAAGAGGATGAGTGATGAGGACAGCGAGATCCTCATGCTGGGTGTCTTTCAGGACTGGCAGGCCATGGGAGGAATCGGCCTTCCAGTGCGAGAAGCTTTTGGTGAACTGCTCGGCGCGCTTGAACGCATAGTCCTCCTCAGCGGCGAAGTCCGGGTTCTCCCCATCGAGCAGTTCGACCATCTGTGTGGCCAGGCGCCAATCGAGCAGCGGGTGGTAGGCGCTGTTGCTGTAGTCCCGCAGGCAGTCGTAGCAGGATGAGTCGCACGGCGCGGCCACCAAGCTGCCGGAGCGGTGGCGGGTGAGATCGGCTGCCACCTCACGCGCGGCGAGTAGGAATTCGGCAGGACGCTTCCCCAACCAGGTCGAATATCCGGCACCGTTCTCCAACGTGTCCGAGAGGAAGACTTGTGCCTGGACACTGCCCTCCTCTTCTCCACGGACGGGGTACAGACCCGCCGAGAGTTCTCTTCCGTCGATGTCCAGCAGTCTGACGGCAGCGAGTTTGAAAACCGTACCGAGTGAGAGCCAAGCAGCCCTTGCGGCCATGCGTCTCGGGTCAAGAGCCAGATCGGCGGGTTGCTCGCGGAGGCCGACCAAGAGAACGTCGGTCATTTTCACCGAGGCCAGTGCCAGCTTCTCCTCGTTGCTGACCGAAGGCTGGGTGGGCAGGCCCAGATCTCTCGCGCGGTCGGCGTCGGCCAGGAGTTTCGTGTCCAGCAGACCGTCGTGTCCCTTGACTTTGCCGAACTGGTATCCCTCGCCAGTTCCTGCGTTGACCACCACGATGCGTCCCTCGCCACTCCTGAATTCAGCGGCCTTAGTGCAGCGTGGGACGAGTGCTGATGTCGTGTCGAGGGTGAGGCGCGCGGAGAACGCGCGTGGTGTGAACTCGAAGGTGCCGTCGTAATCCTGAGCTGTGTAGCTGGTACGAAAACCGAGAGGCTGACACGACGGGAGCATCCGGTAGTCGCCGGCTTCTCCTGCGGTGGCCCCACACACAGGACACGAATGCTCGGATTCACGGAGATTGACGGAGAGGCACTTGGCGCAGATGCCCACCGTAAGACGATCACTGTCCGGAGCCTTGCCGGGCAGCCACTGCCCGCCCGCGGGCTCGTACGTCACGAGGCCGACTGCTGTATGCAACGCCTTGTCCTTGACCACTTCACCGCCGGGCGCCCACTCCGAGATGGCGATGTCGATGTCCCGGTCGATGACGTCGGTGAGTTCCGGTCCGTGCGGCCTCTGATGATGCAGGTTGCGGACCCGGGTGGGGAATCCGAACATGGGGAGCACTCCGCGCTCCGCGAGCGATTGGCTGAGCGGACCCGCGTCCGGCGCGTTCGTCGCCACTTCCTCGATCTCGGAGTAGAGGCTGGAAGTGGCCCAGGAGACCAGATCATCCATCGAAGGCGCGCCGGGAGACGCCCCTTGTAGGAGAACCTGGCCTGCGTGTCTCTTGGCGATGTCGTTCCCGGCCAGCCAGGCGCGGACGTCATCCCGTACCAGTGACCATCCGCTGACGGTCCCGAAGGGCCCGTGGACATTGCGTCCCGGATCCCAGCCGGATGTTCCCTCGACCGACCGGAAGGCGAGAGTCAGCAGGCTTGCGGCGTAGCAGCGGCGCAGGATCTCCAGGCGATCGAGATCCACGTATGGGCTCGGCGAGGGGTCGCCGGTGATGCGATAGGGGTGCTGGAAGTAGTGGTCGTCATGAGTCCTGGTGCCACGGCACAGTGTCAGGGCGATGGACAGGTGATCGAGCCGCCGACCGGCCCGGCCCACACGCTGCTGGTAGTTGAAGCGCTGTGGTGGCATGTTCGCCATTACCACCGCGCGGAGCGCGCCGACGTCGACGCCAGCCTCCATCGTGGTGGTGACGCTGAGTAGGTCGACCTCATCGACCAACTCGATGTCCTTCCCGCTCAGAAAGACCGACTGGAAGAGGGCTTGCCGGGCCTGCGCATCGTCGTTGTCGGTCTGGCCCGTCAGTTCTTCGCAGTGGAGCCTGAAGGGGGTCCCGGCCTCGCGGGCTAGGAAGGTGTAGTAGTCGTCAAGGGTGACGGAATCCGGGTCGAGGGGTTCGGCAACGAGATGTGAACTGAGGCAGAAGGCGCAGACGCCTGCGGAGCCGTGGAGGTGCCTTCTGGTACAGCGTTCACAGCGCCATTCTGTCCCGCCGGCCAGGACGATCCTGATCTTCTGCCCTTCGATCCGGGGCTCCACGTCGCTCAGACCCAGTGCATTCTTCACCTCTTGGACCAGTGCGTCCGGGAATACATCGTAACGTTGTGCGACGGCTTTGATGTATTTCCTAGCTGCGGTGTGCAGATTCGCCGGTGGCTCAGGCCGCTGCTCCTGGAACTGGCGGCGTACACCCAGCAGCCTCAGCGCGGACAGGCACACCTGGTGGAAGACCTCGTCATCCAGCAACCGGCTCTTGACGATGATGTCCTGAGCGGCATGGCCGATGCCGAGCGACTCCAGGTCGCGGCCGCCTCCCGCAAAGACCGCCTGCTGGACCTGTGCCTGCACTGTCCGGTGGATTTCTGAACTCAGGACGCGCAGATCGTTGGTGAGGGAAGCATCGGGCCGTTGGACCGGGACGCCACTGGTCCAGTCGTAGAGATTGGTCCAGCTCCGTGCCTCGGTGCTTGCGCTCAGCGAAAACGAGGGTCCCCCGGGATGCACGCCGTATGTGACTGCTTGCGCGCTGACTCCGTTGCCGATTTCGACAAGTGTCGGGCCCTTCTGCTGGGCCCGGTAGTCCGCCAGCACGCGTTCGTGCTCGGGGGTGAGGCTGTCATGGGCCAAGGCGACCACTGCTGCAACCAGATCGGGTGAACCAGTCCCAGTGAGCTGGGTTAGCGCGGCCTGGCCTGCCTGGTTCCCCTTGAAGAACTCTGCAGCCAGGGCCACGAGATCCTTCGGATGGTCGAGGGTGGCGATCACGAGCTGCCTGACCAAGTCCTGATAGTGCGATCGCTCCAGGCCCGCCGAGATGCGGGCCGCGTCCTGTCGGCTGTCCGAGAAGACGACGATCTTCGTCTGCAGCTGCCTCTTGAGGGCATCGGTCAGGACCTGATTGGACTTCTCAAAACCTGTACCCATGGTGCGGATGGGGGACCGAGACCGTGACGGGTCCTCGAACTGGCGGACGTTCTTGAAGATCTCCTTGTCTTCCCCGCAGCAGGGACAGACAGTGGGAAAGGCGCGGACCTTCCCGAGGTGGCCCTGCGGTTGGCTGTGTGCCACCAACAGGTATCCGTTGTTCTCCCCGTCCGGGTAGCTGACAACCTTGCCGCTCACGGGATCCAGCAAGGCCGGAACAAAGGTGAACGTGTATTCCGGACGATTTTTTGCCTTCGGTCGGCCCCCCTTGTGTCTGTGCGGCGATACGTCGAGATCGGAGCGTTCTCCCGCAGTGGGCAGGAAGATGCTGTACACATCGGCGGTGCGATCGAAGCGCGCTTTGTCCGGGAGGGATTCGAGATCGGTTGCGGTGGAGACCAGGTAGCGCCTGGTGGGATCGTGGCCGATGATCGGAGATTTGAATCCTCCGAGGAAGACCTCTCCGCACGTGTCGCAATACAGCAATTCCAGGACGCGAGCACCGCATTCACAGGCATACCTGGGCCGGCTGTAGAGCTTTCCGACCAAGCGGTCCGCCGGTGACTCTGCGGTGCGCGGTTGGACCTCCGAGCAGTTGCGATCCGCGCACGCCCACATGCCGGTGACGTTCCGGAAGAATAGGTGGAGCCGGAATCGCGAGCCGGCATCCGCCTGCCCGTCGAGGCGCGAGATGAGTACGTCGGTGGCGTCCAGCGCCTTGTCGGGTGCGAGGCCAGGGAAGAGTTTGGCGGACACGTCGGTCAGCGGCTTCGCTCGGGGGGAGTCGTCCTCGTTGCTCGCTCTGAACGCGGCCTGGAGCGCCGCGTGCCGGTCAGGAAGCGGAGGCAGGGCACCTGTTCCTTGGCCAACGGTGTCCGCCCAGGGCATGAGATCGGTCCTGCCCTTGGTCCGGACGCGTTCACCGGCCAGCACGGAGAAGCGGTCGGCTGACCGTCCGAAGAAGTCGCTCAGAAACTTCCGGTCCACCGGGTTTTCCGGATCCATGGAGGCGGAGGTGGCAATCACGGACAGTTGGTCGGAATCGGTGGACAATCCGAGCCGGTCGATAAGCTTGCGTAGGAGGTAAGCGACCTCAGTGCCCTGAGTGCCCCTGTACATGTGGAGTTCGTCCACGACCAGGCTGAAGACGTGATCCTTGGAACTCTTCAGCCAGTCACGGGTCCGATCGAAGATGGGATCCTCGTCTCGGCGCATGAGCATGATGTTGAGCATGCTGTAGTTGGTGATAAGGATGTCCGGCGGAGCGACCTGCATGTCCCAGCGAGAACGCATCTCGGCCCCGAAGGGGCGCTGGAGGAAGTAGCGGGCTTCTTCGTCCTCCACGAGGCCGTCCGCGATGCGCTGCTCCAGCTGGTGGCTTCTGTCCTCCATCGAGGCCAGAGTCCTGCGCAATTCTTTCATTTTGGAGGAGTTCGGCTTGGAAGCGAGTTCCAGCGGGCCAGCGACTGGCGTACGGCCGGTGTAGCGTCCGAAGTGGAAGCGGTTCCCGTCACGGTGGCTGTCGAACCAGTCGCGTACGTCCGGTGCGTCCAGGCTGCGTCGCAGCCTGATGAGCTGGTCCTCCACCAGCGCGTTCATCGGATAGAGGAACATGGCTCGCATGGCCGCGGGTCGACCGTTGCCGTGGCGTTGGGCCTGCCAGTCCCGTGACGTGCGCCACCAAGGCCGCTGGGCATCCTGGGGCCCTGGCGCTGCCCACCGACGTGATTCATCGGTCAGCCTGGCTAGCACCGGAACGAGGAAGGCTTCGGTCTTTCCGGAACCGGTTCCGGACGTCACCACGATGTCCCGTCCTTGGTTGTTTGCCCTCAGCGCGTCCGCCTGGTGGGTGTAGAGCCTGGGGATTCCCCGGAGCAGACCGGCTCCCAGAAGTCCGGCGAACTCCGGAAGACCTATCTCCGTCGTCAGCTCTTCCACGGTCTGGGCTGACTGCACGTATTGAGGCAACAGCTCCAGGTATGGCTCCTGAAAGAGGACCCCGGGAGTGCGCAGCAACGTTCTGAGTTCCTCGCCCACCGATGAGTCGCGAAGGGAGTAGGCGGTGTCGTAGTACCGCTGGAAGTACTCGACCAGTCGGCCGTGGACGACCGAGGGAGAGATGCCAGACATGAAGATCCTAACGGGTCCTGATTTAGGGGACGAGTTGAAGTTTCTGGTATAGGGATTCGGCCACTTGTCTGGCGAATGGCTCGTCGATGTTCACGTATTTGACGTAGCTCTTGTGCTCAGGGTTCGACTGCCGGTCGGACGCTGTCTGCGGATTGAGGGTGGTGAGTTGCGGCAGCAGCCCGCTGCGCAGCACGGCAGCGCGGGCGTGGAGATGCGGTAGCTGCATGCGTTTCGGGGCGTAGAGTTCCCGCCGCAGTGGGTTGTACCGCAGCACCCAGCGTTCTGCTCGCGCGAGTTCGGCATACACCACCGTGCGCTTGTCAGCGATGAAGCCGCTCATGCCGATCCAGTAGATATAACGGTGGGTGTTGTAGCGCTGATATCGGTAGGCGCCGTGGAGAGGTGGCTCGCCGTGGCCTTCGACATCTGTCCAGATGTCACTTCCGCCCTCGGACATCTTCTGCGGCTCGATGCCGCCAGGCCCCCGCTGTACGCCACGCTCGGTAAGCATTTCTTGGAAGCGGGGAAGACGCAGAGCGAGTTGATCCGCGGCACGGTCCTCGAACACGATGCCGAGTGCCTCACAGAGAGCGCGGCAGTTCTCAGGATCCGCCAGCGTCACCATCCGCACTGACGGGCCGTCGGCCTGCCGAAGTGGTGGAAGCGGCACCACGGACTGCGCGAGGGTGGCGATGTCGGAGTCAGGGTCCTCGTGTAGCCGTTCCAGCCGCTGCATGAGCCAGAGCGGCCTTTGTCCCACCAGGAGTGCGTGCCCTCCGGAATTGGGCATGGTGGTGAGGACCGGTGGAGTTACGCTCCAGATCCGGGCCTCCCAGTCCACTTCGGCGTGCCCGAGAACCTGCAGGTTGTACAGCGCGATGCGCCAGTCCGGCGCGGAACTCTCCTGCTTGCCCTTTTCCAGCCATGCGTACGTATCGCGGAAGGCATCGAGGCTCCCAGCGCCGCGTTCGGAGCACCACAGGAGCAGCTCGTCGTGCACGATTCACTTCCCTGACGTGTAGTCGGTCCAGTCTTGTGCACAGGCCACCGCGGCGGTGGTGATGTTTCCCGAGGTCAGCCTGCGCCAGTCGGCTTGGCTGAGAAATTTCCAGCTCCCTGAAGGCGCGCCATACGTACCGGTTTGGACGGCTGGGGCTAGCCAGACCCTGGCGTTCCCGGAACGGGTCCCCTGAAGCAGCCATAGAGCTTGGAAAGGCAGAGCATCGAGCAGCGGTTCGATGTCGATCGCGTGAGGCACGTGGTCCATGGTGGCGATCCAGGCCGGCGCTTCGGGAACGAGCTGGGCAGCGAGGCGATTCGCGCCCAAGGCGTAGATTGAGCCGCCGAGGCGCAGGAGGCTCATCGGAGGAAGCGGGGCGCGCTGATAGCTTCCGAACAGCGAGCCGGACAAATGGCCGGGCGGCAGCCAGGGGGCGCGCGCCGACGGACTTGCCGTGTTCTGGATTTTGCTGGGGATGGTGGCCAGCTTGTCACTCCTCGGAGGGAGCGCTAGCAGTGGCGGGGCAACGCTCTCCCGGTAGCGCTCGACCAGGGTGAAGATGAGCTTGCGGTTTCCGACCTCGATCTGGTGCTCGCCGGCGGAGTGCACCAGATCCGCCAGCCGGATCGTGATCGTGTCCGTTGCGGCCGGGGAAACCGGCGCTAAGGGCACTCGATCGATGGTGACAGCGCGCGGATGGTCATTGGGAGTCGCTGGCAGAACCAGGTCGGGTGCGTACCCGAGGAGGTAGGTCTGTCTGCCGCCATCGATGCGAAGGCCGCCGGACAGGCGGGCCAACTGCTGGTGCAGTGGGGTCAGCGGGCCGAGGACGCCGGGGACAGTCGCGGAACGGGTCGGTGTGTAGCCGCTGAACAACGTCCAGCCGGGCGGCACTTGAACCCTGCGGGGCTGGCGTACGGCGTCTGACCCGCAGGCAAGCATCACCGCCTCGGCCTGCGCTGCGAAGGCGGTCCTCACCAAAACCCGATGCGGTACCCCGATTTCCGCTGTATTGACGGACGTCCATTTCCCGACCAGGTCGTTGGCCTGAAGGACGTAGAGGTCGCGAGCGGGGAGCAGCAGTGTGGTGGTGTCGGCGGCCAGTTCGAGGGCCGATCCTGGAGCGAGCTTCTGGTCCGGAGGCGTGAGAGGTAACCATTCCGCGCCTGAGGGAACCCTGATTACGTCGCCGTTCAGACTGAGCGATTCGAGACGTAGGTGGGAGGGGAGGCGGGCTGCGATGCCGTACGGGAAACCGCCGGCATCAGTCGTGAGAGACAAGGGCACACACGGCAGGCCAGCGGAGTTTCTCGGGAGCCCGTCGTAGTGGGCGAGTTCCTGCTGCAGGATGCTCGCGAGGATCGGTCGCAACTCTGGAGATGCCAGGGCGCGCTGGATTCTCGGGCTGGGCCGATTGAGCCGTACCCACTCCTGGAACCGGGCGAGGAGTTCCGCTTCGGGGACCGAATCTCCCGGCTGTGCTCCGATCGCTGACAGGAACAGCCCGACCTGCACGCGGTCGGATCCGACCAACACGGCTTGGGACAGGGACCAGCCGATGTTGACCTGAGTGGGGTGAGGTATGGCTGAAGGTAGGCCGCGGCGGCCCTGCTCATGTTCAGTCAGCCACCACTTCAAGTGATCCCACAGGGTGGGGATGACTACGTCGTAGCCATCTGGCATCCCTGAACCTTCGTGCAGGCCCAGCAGCTCGCGGAGCGGACCGTAGTAGGAAAACCTACCGACTGCAGTGTTCTCGGAGCGGTTCATCCTGGATGCAGCGAGCACTGTTGCTGCGAGGAGTGCGATGAACGGCGGGTTGCCTGCAGCCCCGTGCCGGCGCCAGCGGCGAGCGCGGGAGGCGATGCCGCCGAAGGGATCGCGACCGAAGACCTGGCTCCTGATGGCAGTTTGGAAGTCCTTGGCGGCGGTCGGGAACGGTGCGGCAGCCTGGGTCTGACTCGTCAGTAGTTCAGCCAGCAGGGCATCGTCTACCGACAAGTACACGGGGGCTGCTGCTTCACGGACGGCGAAGAAGTGTTCCGCGAGAACTCTGTTCCAACCGTCATAGTCCATGAGCAACCCCCTCGTCTGCGTAGGGAAAAGTTAGCCCATCGGTAGGACATTGGTCGCTTTTCGAACATGTGTTGGATATTCTTCGGCACCGGTGTCTGCTTAACTACCCGACTGCCTTGACAACCGTGAGTTTCTCCGGTGAGCTCCCTCTGTCAAGACCTTGAGCAGACCTACTTCCGGGAGTGCCTCCGTTGACCGCCGTACGATCGTCAGCGCGAACCCGGCCCATGGGTAAGGTGCTCTCTTTGTTTACAGGGGCGGGTGGCCTTGACATAGGTCTGGAGAGGGCGGGTCTGGCTACCGTCGCTTGCATGGAAGTTGACACTGACGCCAGGGCCGTGCTCGCGGCCAATCGGCCGGGATGGGTCATGCCTGGCGACGGTGATGTCAACACTGCTGCCCAGTACCTCACTCCCCGAGCGCTAGGGATGAAGCGCGGGGAACTCGACCTCATCGCGGGGGGACCGCCTTGTCAGCCGTTTTCAAAGGCTGCGCAGTGGGCTTCGACGGCCCGCAGCGGCATGGAGGATGACCGAGCCAAGTGTGTGCATGGGATGCTCGACCTGTTGGAGAATTTCCTCCCGAGGGCATTGCTCATCGAGAACGTCGAGGGGTTCCTACGAGGGAACGGGAACGCCTCCGAGGTCATTGAAGAGGGGCTCGCGGGCGTCAATGACCGGCATGGCACTTCCTACAGGCTGGTGACGAAGGTCGTTGATGCGGCCGACTACGGGGTGCCTCAGCGTCGACGTCGGGCTATCGGCATTGCATACCGGGATGGTGTAGAGGTTCACCTGCCGGAGGCGACCCACGCAGACAACCCGATGCGGGCCTGGGATGTGCTCTGGGATCTTGAACAGGACGAGAAGCCTGCTGCCACGGGGCAATGGGCAGCGCTACTGCCCTCGATCCCGGAAGGTGGCAACTATCTCCATCTCACGGCCCGTGGCGACGGGGAGGAACTCTTCGGCTGGCGAACCCGGTACTGGTCGTTTCTGTTGAAGCTGGCCAAGGACCGACCGTCCTGGACCTTGCCGGCCTCTCCTGGGCCGAGTACAGGGCCGTTCCACTGGGATAATCGGCCTCTTTCTGTGCGTGAGCAGATGCGCTTGCAGACGTTCCCTGACGAATGGAGCATCGACCAGCCGTTCCGCGCCGGTCGGCGGATGGTGGGCAACGCGACTCCTCCGCTCCTTGCAGAGGTGTTGGGGCGGACAATCGTGGGAGACCTTGAACTGGGCGGGGCTTCAGCCAGGTCTCGCCTCTTGAGGGGAGTGCCTTCTTTGTTGCCCGTGCGTCAACTGAGGGTCCCGCATGCCGTCGCGCCCGTTCCGATCCCTGAGGAGTACCAACCGCAGGTGGGTACCAAGGAGGCTCATCCAGGCGAGGGGGTTGGACCTTCGCCCCGACGGTTGGTGACGAGGGGCTGACTTGCCCTTCCATTTTCTGTGCAATCTGTTGCTGGGCTGACCTTCAACCGAAGGAGAGCCCGCCCCTGGGTTCGCGTGACTCGCGCCCAGACAGCGGGCTGTCATGGGCGCCGGTTAGCGGATGGCGCGGATCATCACGGTGAGGACCGGCGAGGCCCGTGACGGCTGGCTCTGCCCGATGTCCTCGTACCCCCACGACTGGTAGAGCGCGTGGACCTTTCCGTCGCCCGCGGCCGGGTTGACCATGAGCGTGACGAACGACTCGTCTCGCGTGGCGAGGAGCGCGTCGTGGATGCGGCGCGCGGTGCCGGTCTTCCGCCAGCTCGGTCGGACGCCGATCTCCTTCAGGGCCACGGCCGGTCGCTCGGTGAACTTGTCCGCCGGCGCTGGGCTGGTGCGCTGCCAGTACCGGTCGCCGTGCTCGATGGTGTTGCCGTAGGCGTAGCCGACCGGATGGCCGTCCGCGTATGCGAGGACGGCCGTGAACCCCGGCTCGGCACTGTGCCGGTCCAGGCGCTCGCCGAACGCGGTGACCGCGTAGTTCGGCCGGTGGAGGAGCGGGGCGCGCACCTCGGCGTACACGTCGAGGAGGTCGCCGCGGGCGGTGTCGAGGGTGGTGAACGTGCGCAGGTCGATGGCGGGCGCCGTGGTCATGCGGCCATCCTCCAGGTGGCGGCGTGGTCGGTCCAGGTCTGCACGGTGGAGTTGCCCGGCGCGGTGGCGCGCAGCGCGGCCCCGAACTCCTGCAGCATGCGCGTGACCCGGGCGTGCTGGGTAGCGGCGTCGGCGGGGACCTTCATCGCGGTGGCCGTGGCGGTGTCGGGGGCACCCTGTGCGAGCTGGGCGTGTGCAAGCCGGGTCGTGGTGATGGCGAAGGACCGGACCATGTGGGGCCGGAGGGCAGACAGGCAGCGGTGGGCGTGGTACTCGGCGGTCGAGTAGTCGCCGAGCGCCAAGTGCGCTGACAGGGCCAGGGAGTCCAGCTCGGCCTGGTCGTAGAAGGCGAGCATCCACACCGGCCGGTAGTCGGCGGGGTCGGCACGCAGCATGGCGTCCTGCGCCTGCTCGAACGCGCGACGGGTTCCGGTGCGGTCCTGCGCCGCGCCATGGATGGCGCCCTGCCGGGCCAGGCCGAGGGACGCGAACAGCGGGTCACGGCGTGTGAGGTGCAGGTTGCGGGCGACGTCGTTTGCGGCGAATGCGTCGGCGGGGCGGCCCATGTGGCGGTACATAGTTCCTGCGTGACTCCAGATGCGGAACTTGATCTCCTGGTCGCCGGACATCTCGGCGAGGGCCTGGGCCTCACGCATGTGCGCCTTGGCAACGTCGTAGCGCCGACCGTCGATGGCGGCCCACATCGCCGAGGAACGGAACGCCGCTGCGGAGGCGTAGAGGCTGCTGCGTACGCGCTGGCTGGCGCTGCCGGCGTTCTGGAGGTTCAGCGCCTCGTCGGCGAGTGCGGCGGCCCGCTGCTCGATGCCGAGTTGTCCGCCGTGGCGGTGGTCGCTGGCGATGATCTCGGCGAAGCGCTTCTGGAGGCGGTCGACGTCGCTCATGCCGATGCGGCGAGGCGATGCGGTGCCGGGGGCTGCTGCCGCAGCAGCAGCCGCTGCGATGCCGCCGACGAGGGTACGGCGCTTCATGTCGGGGTCCTCCTGCTGCGGTGGGGCTGGGGTGGACGGAGTCCGGCCCCGTGGGACGAACCCTAGAGCGATGGCGGGCAGGCCGCTGATGTCCTCAAGTGCCTTGCGGGTAGCCGATTTGGGCCACGTAACCCGGCCTGCTTTCCAGGCCCTGACCGATGAGCCGTCGAGGCCGCCTGGCCGCCCCGTTAACGGCTCTAAAGCCCTGTTCACAGTGTCAGCAAGGCTGTTGGAGCTGTAGCCGTGTTCGGCCATCCACGCCTCAAGAACGGTGTTGCGCGTGGTGTCCATCCCTGCACGGTAGCTCTCGTGCCCCCTCACCCACCAGGTAAAGGGGAGGTCAAATCGCCCTAGGTCCTTCCGTTGGACGGACGCTGGATCGCCCTAATCACCCTGCCGAGAAAGGGAGTTGTCTTGTTGTCGGTCGCCCTCCACGCCCCACTGTGCGGGCGGCTGTTGACGGCCCGGCCCGCCCCTGAGGTTCCCCCGCGGGGGTCGGCCGGGCGCCGAGACAACCCGAAGGCTCCCCCCCAATGACGAGTCTCACTACGCAAGTTCACGTCACCTCAGTCGGCCGCCCCGCCTATAGCCAGAGCTTCCCCTGCGAGCCGTCCACGGCCGAGATCGGCCGCAAGCTCGTCCTGGATGTCCTCGGCATATGGCACCTCGACAACCTCGCCGACCGCGCCGCGCTGATCATCACAGAGCTGATCGCGAACGCCGCCAGGCACACCCCGTGCCACGAGATCCGCCTGTTGGTCGAGCGGCCGAGCGCGACGCGGCTACGTGTCGGGGTGTTGGACCGGGAGCCGGCGCGCTTGCCGACTCTCAGCCCAGCCGATGACGATGACGAGTCGGGCCGCGGACTGCTCCTCATCGATGCAGTCGCCGACCGCTGGGGCTACGACCTGCACGGCTCGGGCAGGCGCCCATGGGGCAAGGAAGTCTGGGCCGAACTCCGTATCAAGGACGGCGCGTGAGGACCCCGGCCACGGCGAGCCCGACGCTCCCGCACGTCGCCCAGCTCCGCCCCCGTCAGCAGATGGCCATGGACTGTGCCCTCTGCGCCCGCCTGCTGGGAACGAGCGGGCGGGCGCTGGGTGAGGTATGCCACCGGGGCCTGCCGTTTCGGCTCTGGGCCTGCATACCCGGCTGCCAAGCGGCGAGATCGACCATCCCGACCACCTAAGAGAAGGGGACGTTCTGCCGTGGAGTGGCCATGGATCACCGGTAATTGCTGGCTCGGCTGCGAGCGCACCGGAGTCCTGGTGATCTGGCTCGGCCGGGTGCAGTGGGACGGGCAACACGCCCCCTTCTACGCGTGCGAGCCGTGCCTCGACCGCCTCAAGGCTCAGGCACTCGGCTACTTCATGGAGCGGCGGCCGGCGTCCGCTTGATCAGACTCCCGGCACACGACTTCCCGGTGCGAGGCAGGCAGCCCGCGAGGAATTCTTACGCGGGTCACGTCCCCTCGTGCCGGGTGGGCCAGGAACCGTCCGGGGAGCAAGCCGTCTTCGGCAACGCTCCGCTTGATGGGTCCTGGTGGGCACCACAGTCCAGCAACACACCAACGATTGCGAGGAGTTGGAGCATGACCCGTAACCGCGTTGTTCCCAGCCGTACCGAAGTGCGCCCGCAGACCCCGGGATCATCGGACGGCTTCGACCTGGACGTCTCTCTCGTCGAGATCGCCGACCCGGCGGGCCTGGTCAACCTGACCGACGACGGCTGCGGCTCCACCTGCGGAGCCTGCACCACCAACGTCGCCTGACCCGGACCGTCAGGTCACTCCGGGCTGGTGCCGCCGCGCCCCGGCGTGGCGGCACCAGCCGCCCGTCCCCACGCCCTACGGAGGTAGTTGGTGATTGCTCCGCCCGCAGCGTTCCGGACCGGCACAACAGCTCTCGTGCGCGCCGTAGCCCGGCCGTCGCTGCCGGTTCCTCCGTGCCCTGACCTCGATGACGGCTCGCCCAGCAGCTCGGCGGCCGGTGTGGCGTGGCTGCGCGCGGTCTGGGCGAACAAGGACATCGCCGAGGCACTACAACACTCCAGCCCGGTCCTGGCCGCGCAGGTACGGGCCCTGTGTACGGCCGAGGAGCCTTCTGCGCGGGACGTGCGGCGTGCGGCGCTGTCCGTTGCCCGCTATCTGCTGCGGGCCGAGCACCGGGCGACGCCTTTCGGCCTGTTCGCCGGTGTGACCACCGCGGAGTTCGGTGAGCAGGCGCGTGCAGGCTGGGGCGCGGAGCACGTGGCCGTCGGCCGCGCGGGGGCAGAGTGGTTAGCCGCCGTGGTCGAACGGTTGGAGTCGTACCCCGACCTCCTCGAACGGCTGCCCGTCGTCGTCAACAACACCGTGACCAGCCGGGGAGACCGGCTCATCGTGCCGTTCCAGCCCGACGTCCAGGACGACCGGACTCGCGCGGTCGAGGCGTCCCTGGCTCTGGCTGAACCAGTGAACTCGGTCCTCGCCGCGACTCGGGCACCGATCCGTGTCGGCGCGCTCGTGGACAAGCTCCGGGCGGAGTTCCCCGAGGCCGGGCCGGAGAGGGTGAGTCGTCTACTGGCGGAGCTGATCCGGCGGCGGGTGCTGATCACGAGTCTGCACGCACCGAGCACCGAGACCGACGCCCTCGGGTATCTGCTCGACCAGCTTGACGCGATCGACGCCGGAGCCCTCGCCCCGGTTGCGGAGACTGTGGGCGAGCTGCGTGCGGTCCGGGCGGGACTGGAGGAGTGCGTCACGCGCTGCGGCCGGGACAGCGTCGCGGCGCGGATGCGGGCCCTCGTGCCCGGCCTGCGCCGCCACCCCGTCGCGCTCGACCTGCGACTGGACGCACAGATCGTTCTGCCGGACGCAGTAGCCCGGGAGATCGAGCGCACCGCCCTCATCCTGACCCGAGTGAGCACCCGCCCGTACGGGACCGTTGCGTGGGGCGAGTACCACCAGCGGTTCTACGAGCGCTACGGCATCGGCACGATGGTGCCGCTCCAGGAAGTCGTGGCGGACAGCGGAACCGGCTTTCCCGACAGCTACCCGGGTGCTCCGGCGGGCGCGCGTCGGCCTTGCGTCTCCGCTCGGGATGATGCCCTTGTACGGCTGGCGCAGGCCGCCGCGCTCGATGGCCGCGACGAGGTGGTCTTCACCGACGAACTGGTTGCGGCCCTGGACGTGGGCTCCGACGAGCCCCGGGTGCCACCGCACTTGGAGGTGGGGGTGCGGGTGCACGCGGCCAGCCTGCGGGAGTTGCAGCACGGGCGGTTCCAGCTGGAGATCGTGAGCGTGTCCCGCGGGGCCGGAGTCTCTATGGGCCGGTTCCTCGGCATCCTGGCTCCCGCCGACCGCGAGGCCCTGACCACAGAGCTGGTCAATCTCCCGGCCGCAGACAGCAACACCGTGCCCGCGCAGCTCTCTTTCCCGCCACTGCTCCCCGAGAGCGCCCACGTGACCCGCGCCCCGCAGGTCCTGCCCACCGTGATCAGCCTCCAGGAACACCGCGCCCCGGAGGACACCGTCCTCACCCCGGAAGACTTGGCGGTGGGGTGCGACGGCCGCCGCATGTACCTGGCCGCCCCGGAGCGAGGCCACCGTGTCGAAGCCGTCGGGATGAACGCACTGAACCTGCACACGCACACTCCGCCGTTGGCGCGCTTCCTCACCGAGCTGTCCCGCGCCCAGTGTGCGCAGGTCACCGTGTTCGACTGGGCGCCGCAGCGGCGATGCCGTTCCTGCCGCGCCTGCGGTACGGGCGCACGGTGCTAGCCCCGGCACGCTGGCGACTGGAGGCGCCCGAACTGCCCGGCCGCGCCCGCCCTCGGGCCGAGTGGGACACCGCGCTCACCGACTGGCAGGCCCGACGGCGGCTGCCTCGCCGCGTCTACCTCGTTGAGGACGACCGACGCCTCTTCCTCGACCTCGACGAGGCCGACCACCGGACGCTCCTGCGCCAGCACCTCGACCGTACGCGCCTGGCCGTGCTCGTCGAGGCCCCGGAACCAGAGGCGTACGGCTGGTGCGACGGGCGAGCACACGAGGTCGTAGTGCCCCTCAACGCGACCCGGCCGCCGGCGTGGCCGCCCCTACCCGCCCCCAGCCGGGCCCGTGCACTCTCCCCGGCACAGATGCAGACCCCGGCCGCCTCCCCAGTGCTTCTGGCGGCGCTGTACGGAAATCCCCGCCGCCAAAACACCCTGCTTTCCCAGCACTTGCCCGGTCTCCTCGAACAACTCGGCAACCCACCGTGGTGGTTCATCCGCTTCCGCGACCCGGACCAGCACCTCCGCGTACGCATCGCCCTCCCCGACCCTGGAGCCTTCGCCGAGACGGCCCGTACGGTGAGCGCGTGGGCCGATGTGCTGCGCGGCGCCGGCCTGTTGGCTGATCTGCGCTACCCCACCTCCTACCGCGAGATGGGCCGCTGGGGTTCCGGCGCCGCTTGGGAGGCGGCCGAAGAGGTGTTCCAGGCGGACTCACGTGCCGTCCTGGCCCAGCTCGCGCAGCCGCAGCGCCCCCACCAGCGCACGCTGGTGGGGGCCCATACGGTCGCCGTCGCCTCCGCGTTCCTCGGCAGCACCGAAGCGGCAATGCGGTGGCTGATCGACCACATCCCGCCGACCGCCCCCGAGCCCGTTCCACGCCCGCAATTCGCCGAGGCCGTACGGCTCGCCAACCCGCGCGACGACTGGACGGCGCTGCGCGGCGTCCCGGGCGGGGACGCCATCGTGTCGGCATGGGCAGACCGGGATGCGGCTCTCGCTGCGTACCGGCCGCACCTTCCGGGCCCGGAGACCCAGGGCATCGCCATCGACGACGTCCTGACCTCCCTGCTGCACGTCCACTTCGTGCGGCACGTCGCGGTGAACTTCCCCGAGGAAGAGGTGTGCCTCTACCTGGCGCGCGCCGCCGCCCTGGCCTGGACCGCCCGCAGCGCCGGGAGGGCCTCGGGACCGCCCACCCTGCGCTCGGCCTGGTCGACGCCGTCGCCTCCCAGCTCGCCGACCCCGACACGGCGCCCCTCGGACCCAGGACAGCGTCCTCACACCGGCAGCACCTCGCCTACGGCCCTCCCGGAATCGCGCTCCTACACATCGAGCGGGCCGCGACGGGCCTGGGACCGTGGCAGCGCGCCCACGACTGGCTTGCCGCCGTCTCCCGCCAGCCGTTCACCAGCGGCCCCGACAGCCATCCCTTCTACGGGGCGCCCGCCTTCGCCCACGCCTTGGCCTGCGCCGCCGACCACCTGCCCGGCGCTTACCAGCGAGCCCTGAACACGATGGACCGACAGGTCGCGGTCGACGCCGGACACCGTCTCGACGCCGCACACCTCCGCATTGACGGCGGACGCCTGCCGGAGCTCGCCGAGTTCGACGCTATCCGGGGCCTCACCGGATACGGCGCCTACCTCCTGCGCCGCGACCCCGGCAGCCCCTCGATGCGTGCCGTCCTCGACTACTGCGTACGCCTCACCGAACCGATCACCCGCCACGGCGAGACCCTGCCGGGCTGGTGGACGGAGACGGGCCCCTCGGGCAGCCCGGACGACGACCGATTCCCCGGCGGGCACGCCAACAGCGGTATGGCGCACGGCATCGGCGGCGTGCTCGCGCTCCTGGCCCGCGCCGCCCCCAACGGCACCGTCGCCGACGGGCACCACGCAGCACTGCGCACCATCCTGGCGTGGCTGGACCGCTGGCAGGAGGAGACCGGCCGCGGACCCGCCTGGCCGTACTGGATCACCCGAAGCGAGCTGCGTACCGGTCGCCTCGCCCCGTCCGCACCCCGGCGACCGTCCTGGTGCTACGGCACCGCCGGCCTCGCCCGCGCCCAGCAACTCGCCGCGCTCGCCCTCGGCGACACCGGGCGCCAGATCGACGCGGAGAACGCGCTCGTGGCCGCCCTCACCGATCCCGACCAGCTGAAGGCCACCACGGACAACGGCCTGTGCCACGGCTTCGCCGGCCTCGCCCACGTCGCCGCCCGTACGGCCGACGACGCTCACCCCTCGACCGTGGGCCAACTCCGCGCCGCGATCCCGGCACTCCTGGCTGCGGTCCACCCGCCGGGCACCGACCCCGAGCTCACCGCTACGGCGCTCATTCAGGACGAGGAACAGGGTCCCGGTCTCCTCGACGGCGCTGCCGGTACGGCCCTTGCCATCCTCGCGCCCAGCACCGCCGCACCGCCCCGGACCGCCTGGGACACCTGCCTGCTCATTGCCTGATCCGCCGACCGAAGGACTCGTTATGCCCCCGGACCGCTGGCAGCAGCACAACATCACCTTCGTCGACCGCGAGAGCGCCCGCCGCGTCGTCGCCGAACGTCTTGGCCCTGCCCTGCTCGCGGCTGAAGGGGACGGGCAGCTCACCGGCTGGTGGTTCATGAACAAGCAGCCCTGGCCGCTGCGTTACTTCGCTGAGGAGCCCTCACCGGTCATCGAGTCGCTGCTGAGCAATCTCGTCGGCGACGGCGTGGCTGTGTCGTGGCTGCCCTGCATCTACGAGCCCGAGACCGACACGTTCGGCGGCCCGGAGGCTATGGACGCCGCCCACGAACTGTTCCACAGCGACTCCCGCCACCTGCTCACCTACCAGCCGAGCCCGGAGCACCTGGGACGCCGGGAAACCGCCGTCCTGTTGGCGAGCGCCATGATGCGCGGTGCCGAACTCGACTGGTTCGAGCAGGGCGACGTGTGGGCGAAGGTCGCCGTCCTCCGGCCGACCACCAACCCTCTGCCGCCCGAGCGAGTCGACGAATTGGCCCCGGCCATGCGGAAGTTGATGACCACCGATGCCCACGGCCTCTGTCGTCCGGACGGCCCGCTCCACGCGCACGACGAATGGGTGACCGCCTTCGAACGGGCGGGAGCCACGCTCGCTTACCTCGCGGGCCGCGGCGCCCTCACTCGCGGCCTGCGAGCCGTCATCGCCCATCACGTGATCTTCCATGCCAACCGCGCCGGTCTCCTCCGGGACGACCAAAGCGCCCTGTCGAACATCGCACGAGAGGTAATCATGGGAACAAGTGACAACACCGCGTCGCCCGACGAGGCAATGGCCGACGCCGATAGCGTCGACGCGGTGAACACCGACACGATCACCACCCCCGCAGCGGACGCCGAGCGGCTCCGCAACGCCCTGGTCGACCAGCTTCGTGCGGACGGGCACGCCCGCACGGCCGCCGTCGAGACCGCGTTGCGGACCGTGCCCCGCCACGTGTTCGTGCCCGATGCATCGCTCGAAGACGCCTACGCCAATGCGCCGGTGCACATCAAGTACGACACCGACGGCACGTCGATCTCCTGTGCCTCCCAGCCGGGCGTCGTCGCCCTCATGCTGGACCAGCTCGACGTCCAGCCCGGCGAGCGCATTCTCGAACTCGGCGCCGGCACCGGCTACAACTCCGCTCTGCTCGCCCACCTGGTCGGCGAGAGCGGACAGGTGACCACCCTCGACGTCGACGACGACCTCGTGGAGGGGGCCCGCGCGCACCTCGCCGCCGCCGGAATCACCAACGTCGAGGCCGTGACCCGCGACGGAGCCCTCGGCTACGCCGAAGGATCGCCGTACGACCGGATCATCGCCACCGTGGGCGCGCACGGCGTGCCGCACGCCTGGTTGCAGCAGCTTGCCCCCGGCGGCCGGCTACTCGTCCCCCAGCGTCTCAAGGGCAGCGTCTCCCGCTCCATCGCCTACGAGCAGCGCGACGGCCGATGGGCGTCCCTCGGCAGCGAGATGAACACCTTCATGCCGCTCCGGCGGGGCATCGCCGACGACGACCGTCGCGTCATCCCGCTCAGCGCGGACGGCACCGTGCGGCTTCAGGCCCCCGCTGGGCAGAACATCGACGCCGATGCCCTTGCCGGTGTCCTGGATCAGTCGCGCACCGAGGAGTGGACCGGCATGACGGTCCGCGCCATGGAGTCGCCGGAGTGGATGGAACTGTTCGTCACCTGCTCCCTTCCCACCGGCCTGGTCAGGATGCTGTTCCCCCAGAGCGCCAAGGGCGGTCTGCTCACCGAGGACCCCTACCCCTCGTCGACCGCGGCCGTCGGCAAGGGCGCCGTCACCTACATGGCGCGGCGCCTGTCGGAGGAGAAGACCCCTGAGGGCGGCAAGCTCTGGGAGTTCGGCGTCATCGGCCACGGCCCCGGCAGCGACGAGCTGGCCGCGAAGGTCGCCGACACCGTCCGCACCTGGGACCGGGAGTACCGCGGCCGTGAGGCCACTTTCGAAATCCAGTCCCTCGACGCCCCCGCCATCGAGCAGCGCCCCGGCCTTTTCGCTCTCGACACCCCGCTGAATCGCATCGTCGTCGACTGGCAGTGACGCCCCACGCGTAGCGGACGGTGCCCGCCGACGTACGGCCGGCGGGCACCGTCGCCTCAGCAGTTCTCACCCACGCACGGAAGACACATGGACCCGCACGGACCCATAGCCCAGCGCTTCCCGCTCGTCGCCCGATTCCGGCCCGCCTGTCTGCCCCTGCCTGAGCGCGTTCGCGCGCTCGTCGATCTGGCCGACACCGCGGTCAAGAAGACCGACCAGGGGCTCGCATCGGCCGTCTACAACCAGGCCGCGCTCACCGCCTCCGATCTCGACCTTCCCGACCTCGCAGGCGAGATGTGCCACCAGCACGCCGCCGCCTACCTCCACGCCTGTCCCCTGCCCGGCATGAGCGCAATCCGGGGACTGGAACCGGTCGTCAACCTCGCCCGCCTCCGGATCCGCGCCGGCCGCGCCGATGAGGGCCGCCAGCGACTCCTCAACCTGTACGAGGCCGTCGAGGCTGGCACAACTGCTCGGTTCGAGGGCATCGCGGTGCCGGCGGACCTCACAACGACCGACGAGGACCGCCACGAGGTCCGCGCGTGGCTGTGGCGCGTGCTCCTCGCCGACGGCACACGCACCCTCACCACCGAGGGACGTTGGGCCGAGGCCCTGACACACATCGAAGCTCACCGCGGCGTAGGCAAACGGATGCTCGACGGGCGCCAAGTCGCCATACTCGCCGCCCTCGTTGCAGGTAACACGGCACGGGCCGCTGCCCTCCTCGCCGACACGATGTCTGGCGATCCCTGGGAGCAAGCCGTCACGGCCTGCCTGACCGCCCTGTGTCGCCGCGACGCCGGACAGCCGATCGACGGCCACCTGGCGGACCTGGTGACGACCTACTTCGAGCGGAAGACCGAACCCGGGCTGACCGTCTTCGACACCCGGCTCGGACTTACCGTCCTTGACGCGATCGGTTCCGCCAAGGCACCCGGCGCGCGCCGCATCGTCGAGGAACTGCACCGAAGGACGACGGACGCCGAAGACGGCTACGCGGCCCGCGAGAACCTGGCGCACCCACTGTTCACCGCGCTCGCCACAGACCGGCAACAGCTGGACTGCCGAGCGCTGGTGCGTGTTTGCGCCCTCGGGGTCCGGACCGTCCCCGATGAGCTGCAAGGACAACTGACGGCAGCACTGCGCGCCAGTGACAGCGTGATCCGGGGGAGCCTCGTGCGTCCCTTCGCCTGAACGGTGTGACTGAGCGCTCCAATTGGCTCTGGCCGCGCTTCCGTGAGGGCTACGGACCTGTGCGGATCTCCCGCTACGTCGCGGAGCCTAGGCTCACGAGTACGCGTTCTGAACCCTCATTTGGGCAGCGGCCGTTGAACCAGTGCCTGATGGAGTAGCGGTCCTGCTCCTATGCTGCTCGGTCTTCTGGATCACGCGAGTTTCGGGGGACAGCGGAGGAACGTGAGCCCCACATTGGACGCCTGAGGTCCAGATGTAGTCCGTGGCGGCGGTGCGCTTGCGGTCGTCCGAGACGCAGCTGCGCTTGGCTGTTGCCGCAAGCGGTGGTGATCCCCATCCATTGCGCCCGAGGACAGCACCGGGTCAACCGGGGCAGGCATTCGCAACGGTGCTGGCACCAGAATGCGCTAGCGTCCGTGCTGCCGCAGGAACGGGACTGTGAACCTTGCCCACTCACCTTGATGCGTGGAGGAGGGCTCGGTCGCCGCGGAGTCGTAGGGGGGTTCTTGAGCTGGCTGGATGAGAAGACGCCGTCGGTGATCGGGGAGTACCGCATCGAGCGTCGCATCGGCGCGGGCGGCATGGGGGTCGTCTACCTGGCTACGTCGCCGTCGGGCCGACGGGTCGCCCTAAAGGTCATCCGCGGGGAGTTTGCAGACGACGCCGATTATCGCGCCCGGTTCCGGCGAGAGATCGAGGCTGCGGGACAGGTCAGCGGTGCGTTCACGGCACCGGTGCTGGGCGCCGATGCTGATGCCAATCCCCCGTGGATGGCGACGCAGTACTTCGACGCACCGACGCTGGCGGAACGGGTGCGCAAGAACGGTGCATTCGGCGAAGACGTCGTGTGGCGGCTGGGCGGAGGGCTCGCCGAGGCCCTGCGTGACATCCACCGGGCCGGTCTAGTGCACCGCGATCTGAAGCCGAGCAATGTGCTGCTGACAGAGGACGGCCCCCGTGTCATCGACTTCGGTATCGCCCGGGTGCTGAGCGCGGAACGGCTGACGCGGACCGGCAAGATTCTCGGCACCGTGTCCTTCATGGCACCGGAACAGCTGAGCACGCCGCGCGAAGTAGGCGCGGCCGCAGACGTGTTCGCACTAGGCGGAGTCCTCACGTATGCGGCTACGGGCCGGGGACCGTTCGATGGCGACACGGCCGCCCCTCCTATAGCGGTCGCCATGAAAATTGCGCAGGCCGATCCGGACCTCGTAGGGGTCCCGGCGGACCTGTGTTCCATCATCGAGAAGTGCCTGCGCAAAGACGCCACCGGCCGGCCCTCCGCCGCCGAACTGCTTGCTCTGCTTCAGGAAAAGGGGGTAGAGACAGCAAGGCCGGAGAAACCCGAGAAGATCGCGGAGCCGGAAGGCTTCGCAAACGGTCCCAGGCGACGGCCCCGGACGCGCACCTACCTGCTCGCCGCTGTGGCCGCGATCGCGGCCACAGTGGTGGTGCCGGTGATGCAGGGGAGCGATGCGGGAGGATCCCGTGGTGATGCATCGCCATCGGCCAAGCCTTCGTCGACACGAGCAGCTCGCGCCGTCGAACCAGTGGCAGCTCTGCGGCCCAAGGGGTGGGCCTTGTGGGAGAAGAAGCCGACTACCGTCGCGGGGCACCGCGGCGACGGCTTCGAAGACCTCCCCTCTTGCGCCGGTACTGGGGATGTCCTTGTGTGCACTGAGGTCGATGTGGTGGCCGAACGGGTCGACGTCTCCTCTGGACGGGTCATGTGGAGCAAGCAGTACACAGGCCCGGCCTTAATGGCGGGCTCGGTCGTGGGGTTCGCTGGAGAGACAGTGCTGGTCGACGACACGCGGACCGACGGAGCGGGCAAGGAACAGCTCAAAGCCTTCGACGTGAAGACCGGTGACCTGCTGTGGTCAGCCCGAGTGTCGGTTCCGATGTTCAGCGTGCAAAAGTCCACCGTCACGACGGCTCATCTGGACGGGCTCTCAACCCGGATCGACCGCAGGGACGCACGGACGGGAAGGCTGGTCGCGTCCAGAACGTTTCCCGCAGGCGAGCACTACCAGATCTTCGGCAGCGAGAGCGGTGCGCTGTATCTGCTGAAGTACGGGACAGGAGGCTTCATCACGTCCGTCGCTGACCTTGATGCCGCCACATTGCGCACCACGAAGGTTCTGGCCTCATTCGACGAGGACCCTGGCATGCCGCTCACGGCCGACAACAGCTCGGTGTCCCTCCTGCTCGACGGCCATAGCGTTACCCGCGTCACCAGGGCAGACGGAAACACGGAACGCCTTCTCCTCCGGGGAGCCTTGGAGGGCAATGCCCGCGCGCAGGGCAACACCCTCTACCTCAGCCGCGCGGACGGCACCCTCGCCTCGTACAACCTACGAACGGGCCGACGAATCTGGACCGTTGAAACGGAAAGCGAGTCTCCCGCCCGTCCGGTGCTTTCTGGCGGCAGGCTGTACAGCCTTGCCAGTGACGGGCGGATCACCTGCCTCGACGCAGCAACGGGGCACACCGTGTGGCGGAGCGCAGCGCGACGCGACCCCAACACGAGTGCCGCGAGGTTCCAAAACCGGCGCCCGGAACCCGCGGTGCTTCACAACGTGGTGTATGCGGGGTCGACCACGGGATCGATCTTCGCGGTAGCTCCGCCCACAAAGTGAGCGTGCGCAGGAGGAAGAGTCATCCGCCGGGGGGAGAGAAACTGAACCCTCCTGGGCTGCGGCTTTGGCCGCGCCTCTGCGACGGCTACGGACAGAAGCGGATCTCCCACTACCTCGCTGAGCCCACGAATACGCGGTCAGAACCCGCATTTGGTTCTAACCGCACTTCCATGATGGCTACGCCCAATGCCCTGTCAGGCTGTACCTGATCGGGTCGGCCATTCACGGAAGCGCGGTCACAACCCTCCAATTGGCCCGTCTGGCCAACTGGGGCGCTAGATCCGGAAGCCTGCTGGCTACAGGGCCGCCTCGCAGAAGAGGGCCAGGAGGGTCTGGGCCGGCGGGGCGTCCGCGTCGAAGAACTGCGTGGCCAGCGCGGGTGGCACAGCCGTTCCATGCATGCGGACCTCATGGCACCTGAAGCAGAACGCCGCCTCGAACAACGCCATGTCGAGGGTGTTCTCGTACGCCCGGATGCTCCAGCCTGGCGAGAAGCCGCAGCGGTGCTGTTCGCTGCCGGGCAGGGTCTCGATCAAGGTCAGGGCGTCGGCGGCCTCACTCCCGGCCCAGTGGGTAACTACCTCGCCGGGGTATGGGGCGTCCAGCTTGGTCGGAACCGCGGAGATCCTTACGACTTCGATCAGCACGGTGGCTGCAACGGCTTGTGCGGGGAGCTGCATGGACGCAGTCTGCCCGCTCGGCCGACGGGCGCCCATGGCGTGTCATGAGAGGCAACCTGCCGATCGAAAGCGTAGGACGCCGAGACCCGGCAGGCCAACTCCTGCGCTCACGAGCCAACTGGCGGGTTGTGGCCGCGTTTCCGTGATGACTACGGCTGGAGGAGGACGCGAGTTCTGAGCAGGGTGAAGGAGGCTCGTCGCGGCGCCCTCGGGGTCATCGGCGCAGGAACTGCAGTCGAGCGCGCGTGGACGAGCAAGCATCAGCATCCCGACGTGTGGCGCGGGAACTCCAGGAGCCCTTGCTGCGTCGATGTCGGTATGTCTCAGCCTTCACAGATCAGGCCCCCTTGGGACCACTGCGGACACGGAGCCGACCCGGACACCGATCCCATCGGATGCCGGGGACACATCCCGGTTGGAGTCACGGAATGTCTCGTTCACTGCTCAGACCATGACCGTGGAGACTACCTCAGCGGCCTTGCTGCAGGGTCCGATCTAGATTTGCGAGGCACAACGATTGGCGATGAATTGATGCAGAATATCGTCAATTCCGTAAAAGATCCGACGACCGGCGAGCCCCACTTTCGCAACGTCGACTTCCGCGAGACCGTGTTTTTAGGCGTCGCGCAGTTCGCCGAGGCACTATTCGAAGGGGAAGTGGCGTTCGATCGATGTCATTTTCACGTTGCAGCGGACTTCAGTGGAGCCACCTTCAAAAAGGATGCATCCTTCAGCAGATGTACATTTGACGGCCAAGTAAATCTATGGCATGCGGTCTTTCATGACAGTGCCAGGCTCGATATTACTATCTTCAAGAAAGCCGAGAATGTCGGGCCACTGACATGTAACGGCACATTCGATCTTTCCCTAGCTGAATTTCACGCGCCCATGACCATTCAGGCTGTAGCCAGGGAAGTTCTATGCAGAGAAGCGAGATGGGAGTACCCGGCAACCATTCGCCTCCGCTACGCCAGGCTCGACCTCACAGATGCCATATTCATGAATTCAGCGGTGGTCATTAGCCGAAAATACCCATTCTTTTCGATGACGGAAGCCGGTGCTTCGCTACCGCTTGATGAAGCCCCGATCATGGCAATCGGAAGGAGCGAAAAGTCCGCACTCTCGTCCCTCCAGAGAGTGGATTGCGCCATGTTAACGCTGGCCGACATGGACCTGAGCGAGTGCTCCTTCATTGAGGCAGTTCACCTAGACCAATTGCGCCTCGACGACTCCTGGGTTCTGCACCGCACGCCTCGCCATCGCATCTGGTCACCCCTCCCATTTCGATGGACATCCAGGCAGGTCATCAAAGAAGAGTGCGAATGGAGAGCGACAGATGGGCGGACAGCGCAACTGCGCCAAGGGTGGGGTCCTCCGGTTCATTTCTCCTCACATACACCAAGGGCGTCAACCCTGACTATCACCTATCGGCAGCTCCGAAAGTCGCGTGAAGACGCGAAGGATGAACCGGGTGCGGCAGACTTCTACTATGGCGAGATGGAAATGCGGCGCCAATGCCTGAAGTGGAACGAGACTGAGCGCTGGCTCCTGCAAGCGTACTGGATACTGTCTGGCTATGGCCTGCGCGCGGCACGGGCTGTGGGGTGGTTCGCCCTCTCGATGGTCTTTACTATTATCTTGATGATGGGCTTCGGACTGCCGCAGGAATCGCCGAGACAGGCGGTCACGGGTACCGTTCCGCCCGATGGAGGCAGAGTATCGTTCGAGATCGACAAGGAAGATCCGAAGAATCCAAGCGGGGATAGATTCACTAGCATGCGCTTCGAGAAGGCGCTAAGCGTTACTTTGAACTCTGCTGTGTTCCGTTCCAGCGGTCAAGACCTGACCACGGCAGGTGGGTACATCGAGATGGCATCGCGCTTTTCAGAGCCTATTCTCCTTGGCCTCGCAGCCCTAGCGATCCGTGGTCGAGTCAAGCGGTGATTCCACGAAGTACGGGCGCCGCCGCATCTGTGATCAGGGAGAGTGGCTGGCAGTGCCCACTGGATTGCAGGATCTTTCCGTCGGGGAATCCCCCTGTCATGGAGACAGAGACGCTTGAGGATGTCCTCTTCCCCGGCCTGCACCTCACGGTGCGACAGGTCGTGGCGGTCGATGACAGCTTGATCATCGACGAAGCAGGGTGCGGACCGCCTGGAAGGTGCCCTCAGTGCGAGCGTCCTGCCACTCGGGTTCACAGCCGGTATTGGCGTCGCATTGCCGGGTTGCCCGTCGGCAGACAGACGATGATCGTCCGCCTCAGTCTGCGTCGGTTCTTCCGTGATCAACACCAGTGCAGGCGTCGTACATTCGCGGAACAGGTAGAGGGCCTGACCGAGCTACGACGCCGCTGTTCGGCCGCGCTACGGTCTGCCATGAAGGCGGTCGCGGTAGAGCTCGGCGGTCGTCCGGGCCAGCGCCTCTGTGCGAAGTTACGGCTTCACGGCTGACGGACTGCCCTTCTGGAACAGCTGGCGGCACCGGCCGTGCCGAACCGGGCGCCGCGCATACTCGGCATCGACGAGTTCGCATTCCGCCAGGGAAGGACCTATGGAACGGTCCTCGTCGACATTGAGACGTCCAGCCGGTGGACGTGCTGCCTGATCGCGAGACCAGCACGGTCGCCGCCTGGCTCCTTGAGCACCCCGGCGCCGAGATCGTGTGCCGTGATCGGCTGATGGCCTTCACCAAGGCCATCAGGCAGGCAGCCCCCGACGCGCTGGAGGTGGCAGATCGCTGGCACCTCCTCCAGAACCTCTCGACAGCCGTGGAGAAGATCTGCCGCGGACATCGTGACTGCCTGCGACAGCCCGCCGCCAACTCCGGGCAGCAGCCGGCTGCCCCGCAATCGCCGCTCCTGGAGCGGATCCGTCAACGTCACCGGGAAGTCAACGAACTGGCCGCCACTGGCATGTCTCTCAACGCCATCAGCCGCCGTCTGCGTCTGGACCGCAAAACAGTACGGCGCTACCGGAACAAAACCCTTGAGGACCTCTTCGCCTCAGTGCGAGACTGCGGCCACGGTGTCCTCGACCCGTACATCGACCATGTGCAGCACCGCTTCAAGGCTGGCTGCACCAGTTCGATGCAGCTCTATCGCGAGTTGCTCGCCCTCGGCTACATCGGCGGGTACCACGTGGTGAACCGCTATGTGATGGCCATCCGGAAGGGCATCGAAATCCCGGCCCGGACTGCGACTCCCAACCCCCGCGCCATCACCTCATGGATCATGCGCCCCCAGGGGACCCTCAGCCCCTCTGACGCAGCGCAACTGGAAGTCGCGCGCAACGCTTGCCCGGAGATTGCCTTGGCCTGCGACCTCGCGCGAGAGTTCACAGATATGCTCCGCCACCGCCGCGGGCACCAGCTCCGGAACTGGATCCAAAAGGCTGAGCTGAGCGGCCCGGATGCCATCGGCGTCTTCGCCGACTCCATCCGCCAGGACCTCAAGGCCGTGACCGCCAGCCTCACCCTGCCCTACAGCTCCGGCCTCGTCGAAGGCCACGTCAACAGAATTAAAACGATCAAGCGCCAGATGTATGGTCGAGCCTCCTTCACCCTGCTCAGAACGTGCGTCCTCCTCCAGCCGCAGTCATCACGGAAGCGCGGCCACAACCAACTGGCGTGCTCAGTCACAAACGGACACCCCCCTGCAGAGAGGGCCTGATGGCTCGTCGAGCGGCTGCGGGACTGGCTGAATGCCGAGAGCCCGATGTCCCGCAACCACACGAAGAGGGCTGTCGATGCATCGTGATCAACGCCGCCGTGCTTGTGGCGGCTGTGGGACCGGGACAGCTACTGCCGTGTGCACCGGAGCGTCGATGTGCTGTGCAGCGGTACTGCGGGCCTGTGCTGCGCGGGCTCGTGCGCTGGGTGCCGACCGTGCGCTGAGGCGTTGGATGCGCCAGGTCAGGACCCTTGCGGGGCGGCGCGCGTCGTCCAGGGCGCGCTGGTCGGCGGCCTGCTGGAGGAGCTGCTCGGGGTCGTGGCCAGCTGCTTCGGCTTCGGCGAGGGTGACGGTGAAAGCGTCGAAGGCAGGGTCTTCGATGATCTGCTCGGCGTGGTCGGGCACGGCCCGGCGTAGGTGGCCGATGTGTCGATCCACCGTCTGCTGGGGTGGTCGCCGCTGAGTGAGGACGGCCAGGGGTACGGCTGCGGCTTGGTCGTAGGCGGCCTGGAGGTGGAGCAGCGTCTGGTGGGCGGCAGCGACTTGCTGGTCGTGGTGGCGGAGCTGGTGCCAGCGGGCCGCGGCGATGACGACAAGGATCGTCGCGTCGAGGAACATCGCCAGCACAGCTCCGTCCCTGGGGGCGGGCTCGCGGACCACGGCCCGCACGGCGCCGCGCAGGGCGCGGGCGTGGTGGTGTTCAGCGCGGATGCGGGAGCGGGTGGCGCGCTCGAACGCGCCGGCTGCCTCTCGGAGTTGGGGGCGGAGGGCCTGGGGTGCGATGAGAGGGAGTGCGTCGAGGGCTTCGCCGAAGGCGGCGAGGTGGGCTTGGGAGGCTTCGTCGTCCGGCTGGTCGAGGCGGTGGGGAATGCGCTCGGCGGCGGCCGTGGCCTGGTGCCAGGGGTTGGGCCTACGTCGGCCCGGCTGGTTGGTGGGCTGCGACTCGATGTTCTCCAGGCGCTCTCGGATCTTGGGGAAGGACAGGTCCGGGGCGAGTTCGGAGCCGGAGAACCAGACGGGCTCGTGGGCAGCGGTGGTGGTGTCCTCGCTGGCGAACTTGTAGCCGCGTACGTCGCCGGAGGGGAAGTGGACGACCTCGACGAGCACGCCGTCGGTGTGGTTGAGCAGGTGGACGAACTCCTCGGTGCTGGTGGCGGCGGCCACGGCGGTGCGGACGGTGGCGCGCAAACGTTCCCGGGCGGTCTTGTCGTGGCCGGCGCGGCGGGCCTTCTCCTGCTCGGCGCGGGTGGGGCACTTGGCTGCGGTGCGGTCACCGCGTACGACTTGGACCAGGCCGTATTCCTTCTCGATGGCGGCGAGTTCGCGGTCGGCGGTGAGGTAGTCGTTCCAGTGGCATGCGGTGCGCAGGTCTCCGCAGACCTTGGTGGCGGCGATGTGGATGTGGTCGGGGGCGTGGCGGACGGCGACCCAGCGGCAGCCGTCCGGGTCGCCGTCGGGTGCGATGCCGGTGGCCGCCACAACCCGGCGGGCTACGTCGGACCACTCCTCGTCGCTGAGGTGGCGGTCTGTCTCGGCGGCGCGGATCGAGCAGTGCCACACGTGCTGCTCGGGGGCGCGGTCGAGTCGTCGGGCCTGTTTCACGTGCAGGTCGAGGTCGGCCACGAGGAGCTTCTTGGTGGTGGTGAAGTCGTCGGTGCGGCCGGGGTCGGGGGCGAAACCGTCCCAGGAGGCGACCAGGTGCGGGTCGGTGTGGTCCTTGGCCTTCTTGGTGTCGAACAGGTACCGGATCAGGCCCGCGGTGTCCTTGCCGCTGCTGATCTTCGCGATCATCAGGCCGCCTTCTTGGTGACGGCTTGGTTCGCGGCTGTCGCGATGACCTTGACGGCCTCGCGGACTGCGTCCAGGGTGCGGTCGGTCTGGGCGAGGAGGTCGGTGTCCCCAGGGTGTGGATGGCCGCCGGAGTTGAGCTTCTTGGCGATCTGGTTGACATTGCGGCCGATCGTCGCGACCTGCTCGCGCAGCGCGTTGAGTTCGTCGATGTAGTCGTCGAGCGCGGTTCGCTGGCCGGCGACGGTGAGGTCGCCGTCGACGTAGGCCATGACCGCGGCGCCGACGAGATGGGCTCCGGCGATGTTCAGCGAGCGCGCCTTGTCCAGGATCTTGGTCTTCTCGCTGACGCTGTAGCGGGCGTCGACGCGCCCTTTGCGCTGCTCGTCTTCGCGCGTGCGGCGGCGGGCGACGCGGCGGAAGGCAGCTTCGTCGGCGGCGCGCGGCAACGGCAGCTCGGCGGCGGTGCCGGTCTTCTCCTGCTCGGGCGCCCCCTGGTGCCCGAGTGCCTCCGCCACCCCCGGGGCGGAGACTTCCCCGTTGGACCGGCCCTTGGACGGTCCAACGGGATACCTTGCTGCGCGGTTGCCTGTGGTGGTGGGCATCTCCTGCTGGTGGTTGAGGGGTTCGTGGGACTGGTCGTGCATGTAGCGGTTCTCCGTCGGGTTGTTGGTGGTGGGAGTGGCCGTGCTGTGGCGTCAGGGCGAGGTGTCGCTCTGGCCTGGAGAGACGGGGACGGTTCGGGGACCGCGCCTGGTTGGGGACCAGAGCGGTTCGTGGTCCCCAACCCGCAGATCAGTTGCCGGGCTCTGCGCGGTTCCCGGTCTCGTGGTGCCGGACCGACTGGGGACCGGTCCCGGAGAGGTCAGGGTGGGGACTGCCGGGTCGCCGAGACGTTCAGGCCGCTGACCTGCGTACAAACTGATCCGGGGACCGGGCCTTTGGGGACCGGTCCCAGGACTGCGCGCGACCAGGCTGCGCTGTGGTTGGGGACGGTCCCCGTGACACATCGCCAGCGGGACCGCCCCCCTGACGGGATGTCACGGGGACCGTCCCGCCGAGTTGCGCGGGGACCGTCCCTCAGCCTCCGAGGTTCGTTGCGGGACCGGTCCCCGTCGTCGTGCGGTCCCCGGCCGGTCCCGGAGACCGAAGGCGTCAGCGACGTGGTCCCCATGGGCTGCCCCGAAGCGGAGCGACAGCGGGAGACGGAGAGCCGAAAGAAGGTCACGCAGCCTTCTGCCGGGCGAGTTCCGCAGCGGCGAGGTCCACGCGGCTCGGGTGGGGCGTGGTGCGGGGTGCGGGGTGCGTTGCCTTGGGTGTGGCCGTCGGGACTCACGCGCCGGATGCGGCAGGGCTTGCCCTCGGCGGCGTGGCACCACTGGCACGGCACGCTGAGGGCGTCGGGGTGTCCCTCGGCGACGGCGGTCTCGCGGGCGGTTCGGGTCGGCCGGTAGCGGGCGAGTTGGGCGCGGGCGGCGGGTGGGATGGACGAGCCGATGGCGCGCAGGCGGGCTCCGACGTTGGGGCCCGGACCACCACTGGTGATCTGCCGGTGTGTCGAGGGCGCGGCGGCGCCGGCGGCGACCGCGTACCGGGCGGCAACCAGTTCGGCACGCCAGGCAGCCTCGTCGTCCGGACTGGCGGACGGGGTGGGGTCGGTGTGCCGCTCCAGGCGGTCGCGGCGGTAGGCACGCCATGTGCGGGCGACGTCCACGGGCAGGATCGGGTACGGGGAGTCGAGGATGTGGTCCCGTATCGCCTCGCGGATGTCCCAGCCGTGGTCGGTGGTGAGGGGCACGTCGCTGAGCAGCTCGTGCCACTGGGCGATCTGGTCGCGGGCCGCGCCGGTGGCGGTCCGGATCGTGCGGGGGTCGAGGCGGCCGATGTAGGCGAGGACGGCGGCGGTTTCGCGGGGGTCCAGGGTGGGTTACTCCATTCCAATCGGTTCGTCGAGGGCGGCGAGCAAGGCTGCCATGTGCTCCTCGGAGCGCGTCATGCCAGGGGCCCTGGGGGGCGTGGGCGTGCCTCCGCCGGGTAGGCCGCGTAGATGCCGGCGGCCATGGTCGGCCGTGCGTTCGTTCGTGATCCAGGTGCGCCAGTCGGCAGCCCAGGCGGCGGCAGGACGGGGTGGCCATGTGGCCCGGTTGGCGCGCCACTTCTCGTCGGCGGCCTGCAGTCCGTGTTCGCCGAGCCGGGCGAGGTGCCCCTGCTGCCGAGCCCAGGCACGGGTTTCGTCGTCGATCTGCCACTGGGTGGGTGAAGTGAGGGTTGAGCTGCTGCTCTTACCGTTCACTTTTGGTTCTCTACTGTTCTGGGGGCCGGAATCCGTGCCTCCTCCGGGTCGGAATCCGTTCCCCCAGGGGGCCGAGATCCGGCCCCGGGGACCGGTATCCGACCCCCTTTCAAGTGGGTCGGCAGGGTCGGATTCCGGTCCGGTGGGGACCGGTATCCGGTCCCCCTCAGGGGTCGGATTCTGATCCCCCTCGGCGGCTCGTTCGGCGAGGAACCGGGCGGCGGCCGGGAGTTGGTAGTACGTCTCTCCGCGAGGTCCCTTGCGGCCGTCGAGCTGCACCAGCTCGCCGCTGGCGATCAGCTTGTCGATGGCGTCACGGACAGCGGTACGGGACGCGTTCCCCCGCTTCATGAGGGCGGGGACGGATGCGTACGCGACGCAGCGGAGGTCGAGGCACCGGTCGGCGATCAGGGTGAGGACCATGCGGGCGGTGCCCTTGCTTCGGCTGTGGTCCCACACCCATGCACGGGCGTCGTGGCTCATCGGGTTGCGGCTCCTGGGTTCGAGGCGGGGGAGGAGGCAGCACCAGCCCGCTTCGGGGTGGCGCAGGGAAGTGCGCGGCGTGGCGTTCCCGGTCTGGTGGCGCCGCCGAGGGCCGCAGGCGCGTGCACGAGGGCATCCGGTCCTGGCCTTGGCATACCGAGGTTTCCCAGGCGTCCGGAATCGGCATTCCGGGCGCCTGAGCAAGACAGCCACACCCACCCCGGACAAGTCCAGCATTCCGCCGAGAAATCAAACAGCCCACGGCGAACACATCATGAGCGGGGTTCAAAGACAGTAAGCCCGGATTGGCGGTTGACGAAATAGTGCCGGAAACCGGTAGGTCGAACCGGGGCAACTCGTAACCTTCGATACTCGCGTCCGCAGCGCCCCGCCCGTATTGCGGTACGCCGTCTCCGGGCAGGTCAGGACGCCCAGTAGTGCTGGCGCGTCCACCAGGGTGGCTGACCTGAAGTACCGCTGCCGTCAATCCGGGATTCGGTGCTGCGTTCCGCTGCCTTTATGGCGACAGGCCCGGCAAACCGAACAAAAAGGGCAGGGAATATAGCATCACATCGCCGGTTTGCGAAACCGGCGATTCTCCGGAGAGTTGTGGTGCCAATTGAGGCCGAGCCCGCCTACGGCTCTACGCCGCTATCGGCTTGCAAATCCGCAATTCCGCCTGCCTTTCGCACCGTCCCGGCGCAAGCGCAGGACTCCCCGCCCCCTGCCCAAGGAACACCGCTTGACGTCCCCGTCCCGCCGCCCCACCGACAAGCTCACGGTCGACGAGTTCTGCACCGACCTCCGCATCTCCCGCTCCACCTTCTACGACTGGCGCAAGAAAGGCCGAGCCCCGCGCTGCATACGCATCCCCAACGGTGCTCTACGCATCCGCCGCAGTGACTACGAGAACTGGCTCACCGACTGCGAGGACCACGCGTGAGCAACCGGTCCTTCAAGGTCCGCTTCTACGACACGGAGGTCTACAAGGGGAAGCGCAAGACCACCTACACCGTCCGCTGGTCCGTCAACGGAAACCGTAGAGGCCGGAGCTTCGAGACGAGCGCACTCGCGGAATCGTTTCGCGCCACACTGCGCGTCGCCGCCAACAACGGCGAGCCGTTCGATGTGGACACCGGACTGCCGGTCTCCCAGGTCGCGCCGGCGGCCGAACTCACCTGGTACGAGTTCGCCCTCCAGTACATCGATGCGAAGTGGCCCCGCATCTCGGCGAACAACCGCAAGAACACCGCCAAGGCACTCACCAAGGCCACACTCGCCCTCCTGCGCGCCGAACTCCCCGACCGCTTCGACCCGGTCGAGGTGCGCAGGGCCCTGCGCGAGTACGCCTTCAACAAGCTGAAACGCGACCAGGCCCCACCCGAGGTCCGCACGATCCTGTCTTGGATCGACCGCAACTCCCTTCCCATGACGGCCTGGGAGGACACCAAGCACCTCGACGCGGTCCTACGAGCGCTCGACACCCTCCTGGACGGCGCCCCGGCCGCCGCCAGCTCGGTCAGGCGTGAGCGGCGGATCCTAAACGTGGCGATCAAGTACGCCGTCCGCCAGAAGATTCTCGCCGGCAACCCGCTGCCCACAGGCAAGGACGAGGACACGGCACCCAGGGTCGCCGAGGCCGTCGACAAGCGGTCCCTGCTCAACCCCGGCCAAGTCGCCGCGCTCCTCGTCTGGATCGGCGCCCGCCCCCGCACCGGCCACCGACTCCACGCGTTCTTCGCCACCCTCTACTACGCGGGCCTGCGCCCCGAGGAAGCCGTCGCCCTGCGGGTCGGCGATGCCACGCTGCCCGCCGAGGGCTGGGGCCAACTGCTCGTCCACACCGCCGAGCCCGAGGTCGGCAGCCAGTGGACCGACGACGGCCAGGTCCACGAGACCCGCCACCTCAAGGGCCGCGCCGAAGGCGACACCCGCCCCGTCCCCGTCCACCCCGCTCTGGCCGCCATCCTGCGAGACCTGATCAAGACAGACGGCCTGAAACCCGGCGATCTCCTCTTCCCCGGGGAGAAGGGCGGCCTGCTCGCGGGATCGGTCTTCCGGCGCGCGTGGAACAAGGCCCGCGAGGCCGTCCTGCCCGAGCACGAGTACAACTCGCCGACCGGCAAGCGCGTGTACGACCTGCGGCACACTTGCCTGACCACCTGGCTGAACAACGGCGTCCCGCCGGCCCAGGTCGCCGAGTGGGCTGGCAACAGCGTCCCTGTCCTGCTCGCCACGTATGCCCGCTGCATCACCGGCCAGCTCGCCGCGCTCCAGCAGCGCATCGAAGGTCCTCAGCGACTGCCCGCCGGGCTGTCCCCAAGCCCGCGGGTTCCTACGCCTGGTTCCTCACCCACACCGCGTCGCCGTGCCTGATCCAGGGGACGCACAGACCTCCACCTCCACCTCCGGCACCGTCGTTCAGTCGGCGATGCCGACGCCGTATCCCCGCGCGAGGGGATCGAGGCCGTGGTCGTAGCCCTGGCCGACGGCGCGCAGACGCCAGACCGGACCCCTGCGGTAGATCTCCGCGAGGAGCATGGTGCGCTCGGTTGTCGCGCCGTCCAGGGTGGCCCGGGTGAGGGGTGATCCGCTGTTGCCGGGAGCCGCACTGATCTGGATCGCGCCGACCGTCCCGAAGGTGGTGGCGCCGTCGATGGCCGCGGCGACGACGACCTTGCGGGTAGCGGGCGGCAGGGACGCGAGATCGAGGGCGATGGTCTGTTCGGCGGGACCGCCAGTGAGCAGCCGCACTGTGCCGGCGGGGCTTTCCGGGACGCCGTAGAAGATGAAGTCCTCGTCGAAGGTGACCTGTTCGTCCTCGTCGAGGAGGAAAGCGACGACGTCGATCTCGCAGTCGGCCTGCGGAGCCCAGCCGACGGTGACGTACCACTCGGGCGCAGGTGTGCCGTGTGGCATGGGCAGGTCGATGACGCCGCCCCTCGGCATCACGTGCGGCTCATGCGGCCGGACAACCGCCGCGTCCGGGTCGATGGCGGTCGGGGAATTCAGCCAGTCCGCGTCGTGCACGGGGAGCTCAAGGGCGTTGATGCGGCTCATGCGGCGGTCCTTCTCGCCGTTGGCGAGAAGGACGACGTCGGTGACACTGGCGGACAGGTTGACCGCTGCGGATCCGCCCAGCTCGACGACGCGGGTACGAGCCGCGACGGCATCGGCATGGACACCGCCCAGCACCAGCACCCGGCGGCTCACCAGCGGCTTGGCCAAGGTGCGGGCCGAGTCGCCGGGTTGGCGCGGAGCGGGGACGGTCGCGCCGAGGGAGGGCGGCGGCAGGACAGGCGCTTCCGGGACAGGTGCTGTGGTGGATTCGGGCTCGGTGGCCTGAGCTTCTGCCGTCGCCGGCGCCTTCACCGGCGCGGTCACGGCGGAAGTGGCCGTCGCCTCATGCGCTGTCCCGGCCTGCACGTCGGCCAGCAGCCGCAGGAAGGTGTGCTCGTCGATGACCGGCACGCCCTCGACGGCTGCGCGTCGGGTCTTCGCGGACTGGGACGCCGGCTCGTTGGTAACGAGCACGCTGGTGTGCCGACTCACGGAGGTCACCATGTTCAGCCCGGCGGCAACAGCCCGCCCGACCAGCTCCGCCCGTGCGTGCGCGGTCTCACCGGTTATCGCGATCTTCATCCCCTGCAGCAGCGGCCCGCCGGGAGTCATACGCCCCGGATTGCGGTAGGCGCACGGTGTCTTGGGCGGCTTCGGCGTGAACTGCGATTCCGCCCGCGGTGGGCAGCTCACCAGCGGCAAGGGCAGATCGAGCCGCGCCGCTTCGCGCAGTGAAGCCCGCAGGATCCCGGCAAGCACTCGGGTGTCGTCCAGCGCATCGTGCGCGCGCTGCTGCGGTACGCGGTAGTGGGCGGCCAGCGTGCCCAACTTCATGTCGTCCGTCGGCGGATCCACCTGACGATTTAAAGCCAGGGTGCAGAGCCGCTGGGACACCGGCAGCCACATCCGCGCGCGGGCGAACTCGTGCGCCAGGAAGTCGTAGTCGAACTGGGCGTTGTGGGCGACCAGGACCCGGTCCTGGAGCATCGCTCCGATCCGCCCGGCGACCTGGTCGAAGGCCGGCGCACCCTGCAGCCGCTCGACGGTCAGCCCGTGCACCTCCACCGGCCCCGGGTCGCATCCCGGGTTGAGCAGCGTCGAGAACTCCCCGGTCTGCTCACCGTCCGGTCCGATCGTCACCACCGCGACGGACAGCACCCGGTCCCGCCGGGCTATGAGCCCGGAGGTCTCCACGTCGACCAGGGCCCAGTCGCGGGCGTAGTCGCCCGTGGCGGGCAGGTCGAAGGAGGTGGAGGCGAGACTCATGGTGCTAAGGATGATTCGATATGTGGCTCTCATTCAACCTGTATGCCGTTTTGCCCTGCTTTGGAAGGATGTACTGCCCTGCCGACGGCAGAGAGACCGCATCAAAACTTCGGGAAGTTTTCGGGAAGAACACCCACCAAAGGCCGTGCGGAACCGCTCCCAACCGGACTGCCACCCTCGTCACCAGGGAGTCAGTCCGGCCTCACGCCACCGCGATACCGAGCCCACCAACATGCCCCTGAACAGCAAAAACGCCCTCCCAGAGGGAGGGCGGATACGGGACGTACGCGAAGCGCCCCCGGCAGGACTCGAACCTGCGGCCAAGCGCTTAGAAGGCGCCTGCTCTATCCACTGAGCTACGGGGGCCGGGTGTGGTGGCCTGTGTCCTGGTGCCCGGGTGTGGGCTGATCCCTGACGGTGCCGGGACAAGGATAGAGCTCCTGAATCCCTGTCCCTCGCGCTTCCCCTCCGTGGCTCGATGTGGAGGTTCAGTGAAGCGGTCCTGATAATCGCAGGTGGGTACGAATCGTGCACCGCTTTTGGCGTCTCCCGCATCGGGTGTTGTGCACTCGTTATGCCTGCGCCCCAGTCATCCCTTCCGCCCCCGTGTGTCCTGTCGGCGCGCAGACATACCCATATGCTTTAGAAAGGCAACAAAATTGGGCATTCTTCGCATGTGGTGACCTTGGACGTACGGCCTCAGCTGCTCGACGCACTCTCCGCCCTGCGCGACCGTGTCGCCGCCGCACGCTTCCCGCTGCCCCTGGCGGGGGCTCCACGCGCGCGTGCCAACCGCGACGAACTACTCGCACAGCTCGACGATTATCTGGTGCCCCGGTTGAGAGAACCCGAAGCACCCCTCCTCGCCGTCATCGGGGGTTCGACCGGCGCCGGGAAGTCCACGCTGGTCAACTCCCTTGTGGGGCGCCGGGTCAGCGAGGCGGGCGTGCTCCGGCCGACGACCCGTACGCCGGTGCTGGTGTGCCACCCGGAGGACCACCACTGGTTCAGCGGGATGCGGGTACTGCCCGACCTCACGCGCGTGTGGGTGCCCCATCAGGAGCCCGGCGACGACCTTCCGGCGCTCGGCGAGCGCGGCGAACGGGTGCTGCGGATCGAGACCGCGGACACCCTCCCCCGCGGCCTCGCCCTCCTCGACGCGCCCGACATCGACTCGTTGGTCGCCGACAACCGGGTGCTCGCCGCCGAGCTGATCTGCTCGGCCGACATCTGGGTCATGGTCACCACCGCCGCCCGGTACGCCGACGCCGTCCCGTGGCATCTGCTGCGTACGGCCAAGGAGCACAAGGCGACCCTGGTCACCGTGCTCGACCGGGTGCCCCACCAGGTGGTGTCGGAGGTCTCACGGCAGTACGGCGCCCTGCTCACCAAGGCCGGCCTCGGCGAGGTGCCGCGCTTCACGGTGCCCGAACTCCCCGAGTCCGCCTGGGGAGGCGGCCTGCTGCCAGCCACCGCCGTCGCCCCCCTGCGTACGTGGCTCGCGCACCAGGCGGAGGACCCGGGAGCCCGGCACGAGGCGATGGCCCGCACCGCGTACGGAGTTCTCGACTCACTGAAGTCGCGGATGCCCGAGCTGGCCAGTGCGGCCGCCGCGCAGTACGCCGCGGCCCTGCGGCTCACCGCGGCCGTCGACGGGGCCTACGACAGCGAGCACGCGCGCGTGAGGGGGCGTCTGCAGGCCGGGGCGGTGCTCTCCGGGGACGCGCTCAAGCGGTGGCGCGCCTACCCGCTCGACTGCACGGCGGGGGAACTGCTCGACGCGCTCGTCGAGAGCCTCGGCGCGCTGCTGCTGTGCTCCGTGACGGCCGCCGACGAGCGCGTGGACGAGGCCTGGCGGCGTGAACCGGCCGCGGGCGCACCGGGGCTGACCGACCGTGATCCGACGCTGGAGAGCGCCGAGCACCGGATCGGGATGGCCGTACGACGGTGGCGGCGGATCCTCGAGGAGTACGCCGAGGAGGAGGTGCGCGACCTCGACAGGAGTGTCGCGCAGGACGCCGAGGTGGTCGCCGCGTTGGTCGCCACCGCGCTGCTGGGCGGCCGCAGGGCACGGTCCGCGGGTGAGGGGCTCGCCGAGCGGATCGGGGCCCACAGCGCCCTCCGGCTGCGCGACCGCGGCGGACGGCTGCTCACCGACTACCTCGACAGGGCCCTGCACACCGAACGCGAGCGCCGTCTCGCCCCGCTCGACGCACTCGACGTACATCCAGAACCCCAGGCCGAACTCATCGCCGCGCTGTCCGTACTGCAGAAGGAGAGGTGACCGCGGTGACTGCCGTCACTGACCGCACGGATCACGCCGACCGCCCCGACCGGTCCGGGGAGGGCCACGCCGAAAACGCCTCCCCCGAAGAGGGCACCTCCGGAAAGGACCTCCCCGGGGACGCTGTTTCCGAGGACGAGGAGAAGAACGAGAGCAAGCGCGGAGCCGGGAAGAACACCGGCGACGACGAACGCTCCGAGGAGCAACCCTCCAAGAACGCCAGGCCCTCAGGGGACACCCACGCGCGCGTGAAGCGCGAGGAACCCGGGCACAGACGCACGGACCGACAGGACCGACAGGATCGCCCCGAGCGCCCGGACCGCTCGGACCGACAAGAACGCAGGGTCCGTACGGACCGTCAAGAACGCCCGGACCGTACGGATCGTACGGACCGCCACGACCGCCACGACCGCCACGACCGCCGAGAGACGGGCCACGCGCGCGTGAAGGCCGAAGCCCCCTCCGCTCCCGAAGAAGACGGCCCCGCCTGGGACGACGGTCTGATCGCGCGGCGCGTGTCCGAGACGGCCAACGCGCAGGCGGCGCCGGTGGTCGAGGCCAAGCCCCCGGTACAGGCCCCGCCGGCTCCCCTCGCGTACGACGGAGCGCTGCGTTCACGCCTCGACGCGCTGCGCGAACTGGTCGGACTGTCCCGCACCCGGCTCGACAGCAGGACCCTCGCCGAGGCGGGCCGGGTCCTCGACGAGGCGGCGGCCCGGCGCAGACTCTCCGGTCAGCACACCGTCGTCGCGATCGCCGGGGCCACCGGGAGCGGCAAGTCCCAGCTCTTCAACGCGCTCGCCGGCGTGGCGATCTCGGAGACCGGTGTCCGCCGTCCGACGACCGCGGCTCCCATCGCGTGCAGCTGGAGCGACGGCGCGGCCACCCTCATCGACCGGCTCGGCATCCCCGGACGGCTGCGCAGACGCCCGTTGCAGAGCCCGGAGGCCGAGGCGCAGCTGCGCGGCCTCGTCCTGGTCGACCTGCCCGACCACGACTCCGCTGCGGTGCAGCACCGCGAACAGGTGGACCGCATCCTGGCGCTGGTCGACGCGGTCATCTGGGTGGTGGACCCGGAGAAGTACGCGGACGCCATGATCCATGAGCGCTATCTGCGGCCCATGGCGGGGCACGCGGAGGTCACCTTCGTCGTCCTCAACCAGGTGGACCGGCTGCCCGGTGAGGCGGCCGACCAGGTCCTCGACGATCTGCGCCGTCTCCTCGACGAGGACGGGATCGCGCTCGGCGAGTACGGCGAACCCGGCGCGACCGTGCTCGCCGTGTCGGCGCTCACCGGGGACGGCGTCGGCGAACTGCGCGAGTCGCTGGGCCAGTTCGTGGGCGAGCGGGGCGCCGCCGCCCGCCGGATCTCGGCCGACGTGGACGCCGCCGCGGCTCGGCTGCGGCCGGTCTACTCGACCGGGCGGCGGGCCGGCCTCAGCGAGGAGGCGCGCGACGAGTTCGCGGCCAGGCTCGCGGACGCGGTGGGCGCTGTCGCGGCCGGTGACGCGGCCGAGCGCGCGTGGCGCCGTAACGCCAACCGCGCCTGCGGCACGCCCTGGCTGCGGCTGTGGCGCTGGTACGAGGACCGGCGCGAGCCTCCCACCGGACGTCTGACCGTCCAGGCACCCGAGGACGAGGAGGCCACCGCCCGCCAGCGTGTCGAGCAGGCCGTACGAACGGTCGCGGACCGGGCGGCGTACGGACTGCCCGCTCCCTGGGCGCAGGCGGTACGCGAGGCCGCCGCGCGGGGGGCGCAGGGCCTGCCCGAGGCGCTGGACGAGATGGCGGTGCGCGCCACCGCGCCGGTGGGCCGGCCGCCGCGGCCCGGCTGGTGGCCGGTCGCCGTGTTCGCGCAGGCCTCGATGACGGTCCTCCAGATCATCGGCGGCCTGTGGCTGCTGGGGCAGATCGTCGGCATCGCGTCGCCCAATCTCGGGGTGCCGGTGCTGCTGATGGTGACGGGCATCATCGGCGGTCCGGCCGTCGAGTGGAGCAGCAGGCTGGCGGCGCGCGGACCCGCCCGGCGCTACGGGCTCGAAGCGGAACGGCGGTTGCGGGAGGCCGCCGCCGGGTGCGGAAGGGCGCGCGTGCTCGATCCGGTGGCGGCGGAACTGCTGCGCTACCGGGAGGTCCGCGAGCAGTACACGCGGGTCCTGGGCGTGGCAGCCCCCGTCGGCTGACACGGCACGACCGCGTGCGCCCGGTGCGGCATCACCTCACCGGGCGCAGCATCACCGCATCACCTCACCGGGCGCAGCATCACCGCATCACCCACCCGGCGCGGTATCACCTCACAGGGGACCCCGCGGGGCTCGGCAGCACCCCGCCGGGTGACGCGGTTGTCCACAACCGGCCGACGGCACACAGCGCCCAGCGGGCCCGGCCCGGCGAAGGCAGTCTGATCTCGCGGCGATCGCAGCGCATGCGGTCGCCGCGACGGACGCGGAAACGCGACAGACGCATTCGTACGGAGAGGGGTTCGGGGATGAACGAGACGACGGTGTGCGCGGTGGGCAACGTGGCGACGCCACCTGTGTACCGGGAGCTGGCAGGCGGGGCGTCGGCGAGGTTCCGGCTGGCGGTGACGGCGCGGTACTGGGACCGCGAGAAGAGCGCGTGGACGGACGGACACACCAACTTCTTCACGGTGTGGGCCAATCGGGCGCTCGCCACGAACGTGGGGGCGTCGGTGTCGGTGGGCGATCCCGTCATCGTGCAGGGCAGGTTGAAGGTGCGCACCGAACAACGCGACGGCCAGAGCTGGACGTCGGCGGACATCGACGCGGTGGCGATCGGCCACGACCTCTCACGCGGTACGTCGGCCTTCCGGCGTGCCTCCAGGGGAGACACCGGAGCGGCTCCGGCCGGGCAGCCGGAGCCCAGTTGGGAAACGGAGCCACAGCCTCAGTCCGAACCCGCCGGAGTGACGTGAGGCGGGGACCGGAAACGGCCTGACCGAACTGCGGCTTATCGACAAGTACATTCCGAGCAGTTCTCATGGATTTGTCGATAAGCGCAGCTCAAAGGCGTGTTGGGCGATAACGATTCCGAGTCGGATCGGTTATCGGATGACATGACTGGGGAGTGTGGTGCGCCGCGTCCCTAGGATGCCCGACATAGCTAGTGGATCACGAGGCTTCTGATTCTGCCGGCGGGACCGTCCCCCCACGTAAACGGGTCCTGCCCGAAAGGGATTCTGTGTTTTCTTCGTTCTCAGCGTTCTCCGCGCGCGGGCGGGGCGCCGCCCGCCTCGCCGCCGTGACGTTGGTGTCAGGGCTCGTCGCCGCGGGGGCGCTGGCCACCGCCGGTGCGGCCGTCGCCGAGGAGACGCCGCAGAACCAGGCTGGTGCGACGGCCACCATAGGCGGCCTCAAGACCTACGGCTCCGCCGTCATACATGACAACGGCGAGGACCAGCCGGTCTCCGCGGGCCTGTTCGAGATGTCCGTGGACAACGGCGGCACTCTCCAGACCTACTGCGTCGACCTGCACAACCCGACGCAGAAGGACGCCAAGTACCAGGAGACCGCCTGGAGCGGCACCTCGCTCAACGGCAACGCGAACGCGGGCAAGATCCGCTGGATCCTTCAGAACTCCTATCCCCAGGTGAACAACCTGGCGGCGCTGGCCGCGAAGGCCGGGGCCGCCGGCCTCACCGAACAGGACGCGGCGGCCGGTACCCAGGTGGCCATCTGGCGGTACTCGGACGACGCCGACGTGGACGCGGTGGACCCGCGTGCCGAGAAGCTCGCCGACTACCTGGAGAAGAACGCGCGGAACCTGCCGGAACCCGCGGCCTCCCTGACCCTCGACTCGCCCGCGGTCTCCGGTCACGCCGGCGAGAAGCTCGGCCCCGTCACCGTGCACACCGACGCGGACAGCGTGACGGTGACACCGCCGGCGGACGCCGCCACCAGCGGGGTGAGGATCGTGGACACGGACGGCAAGGAGGTCACCTCCGCGACCGACGGCAGCCGGCTCTACTTCGACGTGCCGACCGACACCGCGGACGGCTCCGCCTCACTGACCGTGCAGGCGTCGACGACCGTGCCCGTCGGGCGCGCGTTCGCCTCGGAGACGCGCAGCCAGACCCAGATACTCGCCGGCTCCAGCGAGTCGACGGTCGCCGCGACGGCGACCGCCGACTGGGCCGCCGAGGGCCCGATACCCGCGCTGTCCGCCGAGAAGAACTGCGCCGAGGGCGGCGTGGACGTGACGGCCGCCAACGAGGGTGACGAGCCGTTCACCTTCGAGCTGGTGGGGATCGAGCACACGGTCCCGGCGGGCGAGTCGCGGACGGTGACGGTTCCCCTCCAAGAGGACCGGTCGTACGACTTCGCGGTAAAGGGCACGGACGGTTCCGAGAAGCGGTTCACCGGCATGCTCGACTGCCGGACACAGGGCAGCACCAGCGAGGTCACGACCCAGACGGTGGGGGAGCCGAGTCCCGCCGCTTCGGTCAGCACCTTCTCCGACACCACCGACCTAGCGGCGACCGGCAGTTCCGACGCCACCCCGGTCATCGCGGGCATAGCCATCGTCCTCGTCGTGGTCGGCGGCGCGGCGATCGTCCTGGTCGAAAGGAAGAAGACGCCGGGGCAGCACTGAGCGACTGAGCCACACGGCACCTTGGCAACTCAACAGCGATCGAGTGCGGCAAGGTGAGTCGACGGCCCCGGCCCGCCCTCTCAGGCGTCCGGGGCCGCGTCGTCGGCCCACTCACGGCGGCCCGGTATGTGGCCTACCGGTGAGCGGTGGTTGCCGCTGAAGAGGGTGGGCGGCAGTGGTGCGCGGTCCGCCCCGCCGACGGGAGTAGAGGCCGGCGGGGCGACAGCCGCTCGCGGCTACGAGCGGGCGGAGCGGGCGCGGGCCAGGGCGAAGCCGGCCGCGAGCAGTCCGAGGACTCCGACGACCAGACCGGCGATGCCCAGACCACGAGCGGTCGAGTCGCTGCTCGCGACAGAGCTCTCGGCCGTGGAGTCCGAGGCCGAGTCCGAGCCCGTGCTCGATGACGCCGCCGCTCCGGAGTCGGCCGCGGTCCCGGCCGTGAGGGCCAGCACCGGCGCTGGGTTCTCCGGTTCCTCCCCGCCCTGCTCGGCCTCCTCGATCCATCGGACGACATTGCCGTCCGAGTAGGTCTGGAGCGTCTTGAAGGCCAACTGGTCCGCGTCGTCGGGCAGTTGACCGAAGGCGACGTTGAAGTCCTGGTACTCGCCGTGGCGGATCCTGCCGCCGGTCCAGGTGATCTCCGAGACGGCTTCGGTGATCGAGCCGTCGTCCGTCTTGACCGGTGTCTTCAGTTTGGTCGTGGTCACCTCCGCGGTCCAGCCGTCCTGCGGAGTGACCAGCACTCCCAGGACCGGATGGTCGGTGGGGAGGAAGACCTGCACCTTCGTGGTGCTGGCGGTGTCCTCCTCGTTGGGGACCCGGAAGGTCAGAACACCGTCCGTGGCGCCCTTGGCGTAGCTCTCGGGGTGGACGGTCACATGGGCGAAGGCCGCGCCCGCGGCGGCCAGGACCGCGGCCGAGGTGAGACCGGCGACGAGACCGGCCCGGCGCAGGTTCGTGCGTATCGGGGACATCAGGGAAGCTCCGTACTGGTGGGGATGAGGTCAGGGCGTGCACACGGCGCCCGCGGGCGGCCCCCGCCGGGAGACGGCGTGCCGCAGCAGCGCCTGCCGAAGTGGCCGCGGCTCGGCGGCGTTCCCGCATACGGCGTTCCACCGGGCCCTGGTGTCGGACGGCCCGGCCGGCCCCCGCCACCACGCCGCGAGACCCGGTACGAGCGTCACCGCCCGGCGCAGCAGGGACCACAGCGCGGCCTCGCCACGCCGCAGCCACCAGGTCGCCAGGAGAGCGGCCGCCAGGTGGGCGGCGGTGGCGTGGGGCGTCATCGCGTGGTGGTGCGTCATGTGCGCGCCGTGCATGTCCATCGCCATGCGTGGCCGGGCCGCCCCGAAACCGACGTGCAGTCCCGCCTGCGCTGCCAGCATCCCGCCGCCGATCCCGGCGAGCGACCGCTCCCTGCCGCCCAGCAGACAGCCGGCCGCGAAGAGGGCGAGCACTCCGGCGCCGGCCGCCCACAGCGGGGGCGCCTCCCCCGTCGCCAGTCCGTGTCCCCCGGCGGCCAGCAGGACGCACAGCACGGCGAAGACCGCCGCGCGCAGGCTCCGTACCGCCAGGGACGCACTCATTGGTGCCCAGACTGCCATGGAGAACGAGCGGCCGTCGCTGCTTCCGGAGGAGCCGCCTCCCGAGGCCGGCCGGGGCGCGCTCCAGTCGCTCGGATAGGGTCCGAGCGAGCCTGGAAGGGACCTGACATGCGACTTCGCTGTGCCGTGCTGGACGACTATCAGGACGCCGCGACCGAGATCGCCGACTGGTCGCCGGTCGCGGACGACGTGGAGGTCGTCGGTTTCCCCCGGCACTTCGCCGACGAGGACGCGCTGGCCGCCGCGCTGGCGGACTTCGACATCGTCGTCACCCTGCGCGAGCGGGTGCCTTTCCCGGCGTCGCTGCTGGCCCGGCTGCCCCATCTGAGGCTGCTGATCGCCTCCGGGATGCGCAACACGGTGATCGACTACGCGGCGGCGGAGGCACACGGGGTGACCGTGTGCGGGACCCCGAGTTCCTCGACTCCCCCGGTCGAGCTGACCTGGGCGCTGCTGCTCGGCCTCGCGCGAGGGCTCGTCACGGAGAACGAGGCGTTGCGGACGGGCGGCCCGTGGCAGAGCACCGTCGGCGCCGATCTGCACGGCCGCCGGCTCGGGCTGCTCGGGCTCGGGAAGATCGGCGGCAGGGTGGCTCAGGTGGGCCTCGCGTTCGGCATGCGGGTCAGCGCGTGGAGCCGGCACCTCACCGAAGAGCGCGCCGACGAGGTGGGGGTCGAACTGGCCCTCACGAAGGAGGAGTTGCTGGCGAGCAGCGACTTCGTCTCCGTGCACCTCGGACTGGGCGACCGCACCCGTGGTCTGATCGGCGCCGCCGAACTTGCCCTCCTCAAGCCGACCGCCTACCTCGTCAACACCTCACGCGCGGCGATCGTCGACCAGGACGCGCTGCTCGCCGCCCTGCACGAGGGCCGGATCGCCGGAGCGGGCGTCGACGTGTTCGACGTCGAGCCGCTCCCCGCCGGCCATCCGATGCGCTCGGCCCCGCGCCTCCTCGCCACCCCGCACCTCGGCTACGTCTCCCGGGCCAACTACGAGGCGTACTACACCGGGGCGGTCGAGGCCATCCAGGCGTTCCTCGCGGGCTCGCCCGTACGCCTCCTGGGCTGAGGACTTCCTTCGGGCACGGGCACCCGAGCCGGCCGCCTCACACCTCCGCGGGCCGCCAGTACGTCCCGTACTGGCGCCGCAGATGACGAAGGTCCACCAGATACCGCCGCAGCGTCACATGGTCGACCGGTGAGTCCTCGCACCAGGAGCGCAGCTTCTCGTTGACGGTCCGTTCCGGGTACTCGACGCCCGGCTCGAAGGTCCGCTCGGCGATGTGCCGGAGAACCACCAGCTTGCGCTGCCACTGGGCGGGCAGCCGCACCAGGCGCCCTTCGCGTACGAAGGTCCGCAGGACCTCCTCGGTGCGCTCGTCCCCGGAGCCGTGGTCCTCGGTGGACGGTGTCCGCGCCTGCGCCGAGCGGGCGAGTTCCCTGAAGCGGTCGTAGGCGACGCTCAGTCCGCCGTCACCGCCGGTCGCGATCGCGCCCTGGTCCTGGAGCCGTCGCAGCGCGACGGTCGCGTCCTTCGGGGAGAGTCCCGCCTTCTCCATGACCCTCGCGGGGGTGTCCGCGCCGAGGGCCACCGCGGCGAAGGCGCGGGCCCGGGTCTCCTCGGCGAACAGGCCGATCAGCTGGTCGGTTGGCATGCGCGGCAGGCTACGGGAGAGCACACCGCGAGCCGAAGCGGTTTTTCCCCTCGCGGCCACCGCCCGCCCGGGAGCGGTCCGCCGGGCAACGCCAGGTAACGGCATGGGCGGCCGTGACCAGTGGTGGGTGAACGCGTTGAAGGGTGAGTGCGGTCGCTGTCGTGCGGTCGCACTCATCGAGTCAAAGGAGAACGTGATGTCTCGCATCGCGAAGGCGGCCGGTGTCGCGCTCGGCACGGGTGCCGTGGTGCTCAGCGGAGCCGGTATGGCCATGGCGGACGCCGGTGCTCAGGGCCAGGCCGTCGGCTCGCCCGGCGTCCTCTCGGGCAACGTCGTCCAGCTCCCCGTCAACGTGCCGGTCAACGTGTGCGGGAACACCATCAGCGTCATCGGCCTGCTCAACCCGGCCTTCGGCAACACCTGCGTGAACAACGGCGACCACGACAAGGGCCACAACGGCCCCGGCGGCTACGGCAGCTGAGCCGACGCACGACCGAGAAGGCCCCCGGCAGTACGTCACTGCCGGGGGCCTCGCAATTCCACTCGGGCCACGCCACTGAGACCGGGCCACTCAGGAAGTCCCACTCACGCGACGGCACCCAGGAAGTCCCACTCGGGCAGGCCCACTCAGGCAACGCCACTCGGGCCGCCGCACTCAGGCCGCCCCACTCCGGCAACGCCACTCAGGCCGCCGCACTCACGTGCTTCCACCGCCCCGCTCACGCGTACCGGTAGATCCCGTCGTGGTCCTCCAGCTCGTCGGGAGTCACGCCCCACGGCGGCAGTTCCTCGTGCCGGGCGACGATCCGCCGGTGCTGATCGTCGGTCGGGCCCGGCGGCCGTTCAGGCAGGTAGCGCGCGCCACGGTGCCGTTTCTGCCAGCGGGACCACTGAAGATCCACGAAGGCGTGGTGCAGCCAGAAGACGGGGTCGTTGACCGAGGCGCCGCCGAGCATGTGGCCGCCGACCCAGCGGTGCACGCGGTTGTGGTTGCGCCAGGCCGCGTTCCCTGACCCCTTGCCCCAGCCTTCGAGACGGTTGCGGAACCCCTTGGTGGACGTGGAGTTCCAGGGCGCGGTGTCGTAGACGGGGTCGGCGAGCGCGGAGTCCAGTTCCCTCTTGGTCGGCAGTTCGAGCGGCTCCCGCGGGCGCCCGAACTCGCGGGTGAGGAACTCGCCGTCGGTCATCGCCTCCGTGATCCGCCAGTTGCCCTGCGCGTAGGCGAACGGCCCGGTCATGACCTGCCGGTCGGAGCGCCGCCCGTTGCCCCCGAGCAGGTCCGCGGTCCAGGGCACGGCCGACGCCGAACGGTCCCGCGTCCAGTCCCAGTACGGGACGCTCACCCCCGGGTCGACCCGGCGCAGCGCCCCTTCGAGTTCCAGCAGGAACCGCCGGTGCCAGGGCAGGAAGGAGGGCGCCATGTGGGCCGAACGCAGTCCCCCGTCGCCGTCCGAGACGTAGTACTCGATGTGCGTGCGGACGAACTCGTCGTACTCGCCCCGGCGTTTGATCTCCAGCATCGCGCCGACGAAGCGACGCCGCTCCGCGCGCGTCAGCGTGCTGACGTCCTTACGCGTGTACACCATGCCGGTGACCGCCCCCCTCCGCGTCCGTGCCGCGCAGCCGTTCGGCGGGGCCCAGTTCGTCGACGGCCGCGCGGGCCGCCGTCAGCGCCGTCGGATACGACTGGTAGTGGTCCACCATGCTCAGGTAGGTGCCGTCCGCGCGGCGCATCAGGGGCAGCGGCCGTCCGTCCACGGTGATCCGCCACCGACCGCCGCCGAACTCGCCACCGAGCGCGTCGCGACCGTCCGTCCCGGTCTTCGAGCCGAGAAGATGCCGGCCCCGGTACACCTCGTCGAACGGGGAGTCCTCCGGGCGGGCGGGCAGCGGAGGGTGCGACGGCCGCGAGGCCGCGACGACCGGTGCCAGCGCCGCGACGACGGCCGACACGAGCAGGCCTCGCACGACGTCCCGCCGGCTCACCCGCGGCGAACCCACCGGGCGGCCCAGCTCGCCCGCGTCCCCCGGGACGACCGGTTCCGTCGCCCTCACCGACAACGCGCTCGACACTCTGCTCGGCACTCTGTTGACGAACATGGTTCCCTCCTCGCCGGATCCGCGGACCGGCAGGTCGCCGGACCGGCAGACAGGCGGACAGGCCGACCGGCCGACCGGCCGACCGGCCGACCGTGGTGCGGGCGGCAGGCCCGGGCCGGACGCCCGGGCCTTCACCGTCCGGCGGTTACGCCCCCGACCCCGTGGCCACGTTCGCCCCGAGCACCGTCTGAAGCAGCGGTGTGAGGACGGCGGCCTGAGGGACCTTCGGCTTCGGCAGGCCGAAGTTGTCGGGGTTCGGCGGAGTGAGCGGGGTGTCCACCGACAGCCCTGGGGTCAGGGTCTGGACGTCGGCGGCGGGCGCCGCGATTCCCAGGTGGTCGAAACCGTCCCCGAGAAGATGCGGAAGGGGCGCGCGTACGTCCACTCCGGGCAGTCCGGAACTGACCGGAAGCTGCGGCAGCGCGTGCTCGGGGATCAGCCGGCCCTCGACGTACCGGGGGCCGTCGGGGCTGCCCGGCATGGGTACCGGCAACTGACCGGAGATCTTGGGCAGTTGCACGTTGAGGGCCCTCTCCACACCGTCCAGCGGTACGGGGACGGGCACCGTCTCGCCCGCGGCGGCGGGGGTCGCGGCGGCACCCACCGCGGCCGCGACGCCGGTCAGGACAGCGGCAAGAGTTCCTCGGGTGGTCGGCTTCATCTCAGGTACGGTCCCTTTCAGGGTTCGGGGGGTCAGCGTCCGTAGCGCGTAACGATCCTGAGAACCCCGACAGCGCAAGATTCCCCCAACGAGCCCAATAGTCAGCTCGTCCAGAAGTCCCACCATCGGGTCAGGATCAGCATTCCGATGATGCCGATGTGCAACAGCGGCAGGACCCAGGTGAATTCGGCGAGGAACGATCTCAACCAGCGTGGCGCGGTCAGGAACTCGTTCCGCACGTTGAACGACGTCACGTACCAGAACATGATGATCGTCGCGACCCACGCCAGACAGCACCACAGGCAGAGCGAGTTGATCCGGTAGAGCGACTGGAACTGCAGCCAGGTGCAGAATCCGACGCCGAACAGCATGCCCGCGTCGAGGAGCAGCCAGTACCAGCGCGGGAAGGCGGCTCCGGTGAGCAGCCCGACGCCGACGCAGATGACGATGCCGTACGCCACCAGGCCCAGCATCGGGTTGGGGAACCCGAAGGCCGAGGCCTGGTCGCTCTTCATGATGTTGCCGCAGGAGACGACCGGGTTCAGGCTGCACCCGGGTACGAAGTCCGGGTTCTCCAGCAGCTTGAACTTGTCGATCGTGATGATCCAGGAGGCCAGCAGGCCGGCCGCCCCGGTGATCACCAGCAGCAGGGCGAGCGCACGGCTGCCACCCGCGGTACGTGCCATCAGCCGCGCAGGCGGCGGGCGGGCAGCAGCACGTGCGCCGCGCTGTTCAGGGTCTCCTCGTCACCCGCGAAGGCGGCCAGGTTCTCCGGGTCGACGGGCTTGCCCGGCTCGGCGTCGGGCCAGGGGCGGGTGGCGAACAGGAAGTAGGCGTAGCCGCGTTCGCCGATCGCCGCGAGCCACTCCGGGGGAACGACGCACTGGGCGTTGAGGGACGGCATGGTGACGACGGCCTGGCCCGACTCGACGAGGAGCTTGAGCGGCAGGCTCGGGTGCTGAGAACCGTCGAGGAGCGTGTCGCCGACGGGCAGACCGTTGTCGCTCAGCAGCCGCTCGATGGCGGCCGTGGCCACCTCCGGGCCACCCTCGCTGTCGCCCAGCGAATAGGCGAGCAGGTACGGCATGTCGCCGTCGGGGGCGTCACCGCTGAAGGCCATCACGGCGAGCGTGCCGAGATCGGCGGCCCGGAAAGGGCGCGTTTCGCTTGAGGTTGAGGTCACCGCGGAACCTTATCGACGCACCCGAACGGGCTCGCCCCTTTCTCACCCGACCGGGCGACAAGCACCCGCCCGACCACACGAACGAGGGACGTTATTCGAACAATAAGAATGACAACACGAAAGGCCGATTCCACGGGATGCGGAATCGGCCTTTGTGGATCGCGTACGAGTCAACGGGCGTACGACGTCACTTGTTGACGCAGGTGTTCCCGAACGCCGGGTTCAGCAGACCGATGACGTCGACCGTGTTGCCGCAGAGGTTCACCGGAACGTTCACCGGGACCTGGACGACGTTGCCCGACAGAACGCCCGGGGACTTGACGGCCGCCCCTTCCGCACCGGCGTCGGCGAAGGCACTGCCGGAAGCGGCACCCGCGGCCATTCCGGCGGTGGCGATAACCAGAGCGGCCTTCTTGGCAGTGTTCATCGTCAGCCCTTTCCTCGGAGATTTTCTCCAGCGTATGGAGGTGCCCATGGGGCTCGCGGAAAAGACACGCGATGAAATGAACCGATTACCTCGACTCAGCCCTGGAGGGGAAGTCCGCCGAGGAGCGCCGTGGGGCCGCCGGCCGAGTTGAGCGCGTCCGTCGCCCTGTTCACGGCGTTGAGCGGCGAGTCGGCGTTCTCGGTGTTGAGCGCGTCCGACTGGTGCTGGAGGGGCTGCAGGTCCTTCAGGCTGAGCGTGCCCTGGCTGGTGATGGTCTCCACGGCGCCGTTGAGGCTGGTGGGCGTGAGGTTGGAGGTCTCGTAGGCAAAGGCGGGCGCGGCGGCACCAGCGATGGCGATGGACCCGGCAACGACAGCGGCGGCCTTCAGAGACTTCATCGTGTTCCTTTCTTCGGCAACTCATGTCACCAGACGGAATGTGCGTACGACCTGGCTAACGAGAACCGGACTCGACGGAAACCCTGTGTGCAGAAATTTCCTGCACCCCACCCGAATGAACGGCGCGTCGCATTCTCATATAAGAGCGAATGCGAAAAGCCGCCGTGCCGACCCGAACTGTCGGCACGGCGGCGGGGTGGCGCTGCTTCGCCTCAGGCGCCGCTCCCCGTATTCAGGAGGACGGAAGACCGCCCGTCGGAGGGCCCGGAGCCGCGGGGACCGCCGGCACGCTCGGCAGTGACGAGAGGCTCGGCGGGCCCGGCAGGTTCGGCGCGGGCAGGCCGCCGCCCAGCACGATGGCGACGACGAGGTTGATGAGTCCCGTCACGACGGCCGTCGCCGCCGGGACCACTCCGGCCGGGTCACCGGAGGTGACCGCCGCGAGCAGCGTGGCGACCGCCTTCTGGAGGGCGGCGAGCGCGTCGCCCTTAGGGTCCGTGGGAGCCACCACACGGGAACCGGCCGCCCCGGGCGCCTTGTCGTCCTGGGAGTCCCCGCTCCTGGAGAGCGAGGGCAGGCCCGGCAGCGCCGGAGCGGCGGAGAGCGCGGGCGCCGCGGGAACGGCCGGTACCGCCGCCGGTACCGCCGCCGGTGGCGCCAGCGGAGCCGCCGCGGCGAGCTTGGCGATCGCGTCCTTCACGGACTGCCCGTGCTTGGCCGCCTCGTCGGCGGAGAGCCGGCCGTTGTCGGCCTTGAGCGCGGCGTTGAGCAGGTCGGTGACCGGCGTCAGCACGGTGCCGATGTCGGCCAGGGACTGGACCTGCGCCAGAAGCGTGTCCGCGCCGGGGACGGGCGCCGCCACCGCGGAGCTGTGGCCACGCGCCCGGTCACCGTCCGCCGCCATGGCGGCCGGCGCGGCGATCCCGAGCAGAAGCGTGGCGCAGAGCGCGGAGCACGCGATGCGCCGTGCGGGCAGAGCACGCATGGAGGGGGTTCCCTTCGATGGTTCTTTCGGGCCTTGCTGCTCACCGTGGAAGCGGTGATCGCCCTCTGCAACCGATCGAGTACTCCATGTGGCCGCCGGGCGTCCGCGACACCGGCGTCCTCCCAGGTGGGACGCCCTGCGGGGAGGCGGGGCCCGCGCCCCCCATCCGGGGCAACGCGAACCGGCCGCCCTCCCGTTGGGGAGGACGGCCGGCAGAAGGGGCCGCGACGACGTCAGTCGTTGACGCAGGTGTTGCCGAACGCGGGGTTCAGCAGACCGATGACGTTGACGGTGTTGCCACAGACGTTGACCGGGATGTGGATCGGGGCCTGCAGGACGTTGCCCGACAGGACGCCCGGGGAGTGGGCGGCCGCGCCGTGTGCGTCGCTGTCGGCGGCGGCGATGCCGGCGGTGCCCGCCACAGCGGCGGCGGCAACGGAGGTCAGGGCCAGGCCCTTCGCGATACGCGACATGGAGAAGTGCTCCTTGGAGTCGACACAACATCCGGGCGGGGATGCCCGGCTCTGAAAACAACGCGCGGCGCTCGCGTGGGTTGTGCCTCCGAAAGGGTGATCTCCCGAACGGGCCGACTTCACCATTCCGACACACTTGTCAGCTTTCACCGATAAATACGGACAGCCGCTAGTGTTGCGCTCCTCCCGAGGTCCCTCGTCGGCAGGCCTCACACGACGTCGGAAACAGCCGGGGAGTCGTCCCGCACATATGTGATCTGCAGATTTCCGTCGATCCGGAGTTCACCGAACCCTCCGGACGTCCGCTGGGTCCAGAACCTTTTCCCCGAAAGGGCACCGCCGGTCATGCGTAATTCCCCGGGTCCTCTGCTGCGCCGTGCGATGGTCGGCTGCTTCGCCCTCGCCACCCTCCTGGCACCGGGCTGCCCCGCGACGGCCGCACCCTCCGCCGCCGAGGCGGAGAGCGTCGACTTCACCCAGCGGTATCACGCGCTTCAGCACGGCGGAATCGTCCGGGCGGCCAACTCCTCCATCAACTGCCGTACGGCGCTCTCCGACGCCGCGGCGTCGCCCTGCTCGTCCGCGCGGGCGGGCGGACCGGCCGTGAACGGCGACTTCGACATGTTCTACATCGACGTCGACAAGGACCCGAACACCTACAACTCCAGTCTCGGCGAGGTCCGTCTGCCGCAGGGCGCGCGGGTCACGTACGCGCGGCTCTACTGGGGCGGCAACCTCCGGGTCGGGGAGCAGAAGCCGCCGAAGGACAACGGGCGGGTGCTGTTCGCCGAGCCCGACGGCGAGTACAAGGCGGTGCTCGCGGACACCGTGGTCGGGCACCGGGTGGCGCACGGGGCGGACGCCTTCCAGGCGTCGGCGGACGTCACGAAGCTGGTGCGGGCGAGCGGTTCGGGGCTCTACACGGTGGCTCAGGTCAATGTGGCGATGGGCCGTTCCGCCGCCGGGGCCTGGGGCGGCTGGACACTGATGGTGGCGTACGAGAAGAAGTCGGAGCCGCTGCGCCACCTGGCGATGTGGGACGGCTTCGACGCGATCGGCCCGGGTGGGGACCAGGTGGTCCGGCTGCGCGGCCTGCCCTCCCCCGAGGGGGCCGGCGGCCGTGTGGGGCTGGTCGCGTACAACGGCGACCGCGGGAGCCGGGGCGACTCGCTGACCGTCTCGGACGGACACGGTGAGCCGACCGCGCTGGGCGACGCGGCCAACCCCCTTGACGACGTCCTCAATTCGACGATCAGCGAGCCGGGACCCGACGCCATGGAGCGGGTGCCGGCGTACTCGAACACGCTCGGCTACGACTCGGACGTCTTCGAACTTGGCAAGGGGATCGGGCGCGGGGGTGACCAGTTGACCTTCCGGCTCGTTTCGCAACGGGACACGGCGTGGGTCGGGGCACTGTTCACCGCCGTTGACGCGAAGCAGTGACGCGCGCGCCAGCGCGCCGCCCGTGAGCGAGGAACCGCGCATGCAACTGTCAACCGACCCTCCGTTGCGGGTCCTGCACATCACCCAGCCGGTCGACGGCGGTGTCGCCCGGGTGGTGACGGACCTGGTGAAGGCGCAACTCGCCGCAGGAGCACACGTCGCCGTCGCGTGCCCGGGCGGCAGCGGCCTCGCCCAGACGCTCCGGACGCTCGGCGGCGACGTACACGACTGGCAGGCGACACGCGCGCCGGGTCCCGCTCTGCTTCGGGAGGTACGGCGGCTCGCACGCGTCGTCGCCGAGGTGCGGCCCGACGTGGTGCACGCGCACAGTGCCAAGGCCGGGCTCGCCGGGCGGCTCGCCGTGCGCGGGCGGGTGCCGACCGTCTTCCAGCCGCACGCCTGGTCGTTCGAGGCCGTCGGCGGGGTGACCGCGGGGCTCGCGCTGAAGTGGGAGCGGTGGGGGGCGCGTTGGGCGTCCCAGGTGGTGTGCGTGAGTGAAGCGGAGCGCGCCACCGGCGTACGAGCCGAGGTGCACGCCCCCTGGCGGGTGATCCCCAACGGGATCGATCCGGCCCGCTTCCACCCCGCGGCCGTGGACACCGTACGCGCCGGGGTCGCGCCGCTCGCCCGGGCGGGCGTCGGGCCGGTGACCCCCCTGGTGCTCTGTGTGGGGCGGCTGTGCCGGCAGAAGGGGCAGGACGTCCTGCTGGAGGCCTGGCCCGAGGTGGCGCGGCGGGTGCCCGCGGCCCGGCTCGTGCTGGTGGGCGACGGTCCTGACGCCGAGCGGCTGCGCGCCGGGGCCCCCGCCGGGGTGCTGTTCGCCGGGGCCGCCGAGGACGCCGTGCCCTGGTACCAGGCAGCTGATCTGGTGGTGCTGCCGTCCCGTTGGGAGGGCATGGCGCTGGCTCCACTGGAGGCCATGGCCTGCGGGCGGCCGGTCGTACTGACGGATGTGGACGGGGCCCGCGAGAGCCTGCCGCCGGATCTGGCCGCGCGCTGTCTGGTGCCGTCGCAGGCACCGGGCCCGCTCGCCCACACGATCTCCGAACTCCTGTCCGACCCGTTGTTGCGCGAATCCCTCGGCCATCAGGGACGCCGCCACGTACTGACCACGCACGATGTGCGCCGCACGGCCGACGCGGTCGCGGACGTCTACCGCGAGCTGCTCGCTCCCGGGCCCGGCGTACCCGCCGAGCCCCCGAGCGGTGTGCGCGCCGCGAGCGGGGAACCCACCGAGTGCAGGGAGTCCATCCACTCGTGACTGCGGAAAGCACCGTTCCCTCCCCCGGCGGACAGCCCCGGGAGTACGGATACTCACCCGTCTCGGTCATCCCACCTCGCGGTGCGGCCGACGGCTTCAGATTCCCGGCCGGACAGCGGCCCACCGTGCGACGGCCCTCGCGGCTTCCGCTGCTCGCGGTGGACGGCGGCGCGGCGCTGCTGGCCGGGCTGGCGCTCACCCAGACCCAGCGGCAGCCCCTCCTCGTCCTCGCGCTGGTGCTCGGGGTCCTCTGGCTGAACTCGCACGCGGCGCTCTACCGCGCCGAGTCCGTGCCCGCCGTACTGGACGAACTGCCGACGGTGTGCGCGCGGATCGCGGTGGCCTGGTGCGTGCCCGCGGCCCTGCTCGCGGCCCTCTTCCCGGCCCAGGCGCTGTCCGCGCGGACCCTCGCTATCGGCTGCGTCCTCCAGTCGGCGGTGAGCTGCGCGGGGCGCGGCGCGCTGCACTGGCGCCGGCGGCGGGCTCTCGTGCTGCGTCCCAGCGCGGCCCTGGTGATCGGCCCGGTGGCGACGGCGCAGCGGGTGGCCGCGGCCTTCCTGCGCCATCCGGCGTGCGGCGTACGGCCGGTGGGCGTCGTCGCCGACCAGCCCGCCGGCGGTGAGGGTGGCCTGCCGGTCCTCACCACCGGCGAGGAAGTGCAGCGAGCCCTGATCCAGAACAGTGTGCGCGCCGTGCTCGTGGTGAAGTCCGGCGGCGAACACGCGCCGCTGCTGCGGGCGTTGGCCGAGGCGGGCTGTGTGGTGTGGGAGGTCGACGCGGACTCCCCGTCGTACGGCAGCGGGCAGCGGGGGCAGCTCGCCCAGTTCTCCTGCCGGCAGCTCTCCGCACCGGGGCGCCGTGGCAGTGTCGCCAAGCGGTTCCTTGACGTCGCCGTCTCCGGGACGCTGTTGCTGCTGGTCAGCCCCTTACTGCTGGTGTGCGCGGTCGCGCTGCGGCTGATCGACGGGCCCGGCGTGGTCTTCCGGCAGGAGCGCATCGGCAAGGACGGGCGCCCCTTCACGCTGCTGAAGTTCCGCACGCACCGGCCGGTCGACGCGCACGAGGCCGCGACCCGCTGGAGCGTGGCGAACGAGCGCGAGATGAGCCGGTTCTGCCAGTTCCTGCGCCGCACCTCGCTGGACGAACTGCTCCAGCTCTGGAACGTCTTCTGGGGCGACATGAGCCTGGTCGGCCCGCGGCCCGAACGCCCTTACTTCGTCGGGCAGTTCAGCCAGACGTATCCCGGCTACGCGGCCCGCCACCGGATGCGGACCGGCATCACCGGCCTGGCCCAGATCCACGGGCTGCGCGGCGACACCTCGATCGAGGACCGCTGCCGGTTCGACAACGCCTACATCGACAACTGGTCGCTGTGGCAGGACATCTGCATCCTGCTGCGCACGGCCGCCTCCCTCGTACGCCCGACAGGGAGCTGACCCGGTGAGTCAAGCCCTGCCCCTGTCCCCGCTGAACGCCCTGACGGCCACTCTCGGCCGGGCGCTTCCCGTCCTGCCGGTCGTCGCGGTGATCGCCCTGCTCGGGCTGCCGGTGACGCCCGGCGGCGAGGGCGGCGCGACGGCGGCCGACGCGGTCTCCGGGCTCGTCGTGCTGTGCTGCGCGGTACGGCTGCTGCGCGGGCGGCGGCGCCCCCTGTCCCGTACGGCGGCGGTGGTCATCGGGCTGCCGGTGGTCGGCATCGCGGTCGCGGCGGCCGGGGCGGCGAGCGCCGGCGCCGGGATCACCGGTCTCGCCCGCTATCTCCAGGTCTTCGTGCTGGTCCCGGCGGCCGTGCTGCTGCTGGTGCGGGACCGGCGCGACTTCCGGCTGCTGGCCTGGTCGTTCGTCGGGCTCGCGCTGTGGCAGGGGGCGATCGGGGTGCACCAGTTCGTCACCGGGACCGGCGCCTCCTACCAGGGCGAGGACATCCGGGCGGTGGGGACCTTCGGGGCCTCGGACATCATGGGGATGGCGACCGTGGTGGCGTTCGGGCTGGTGTGCGCGGTGGGGCTGGCGCTCGGGTCGGGCGGCGCACGGCAGCGTACGGCCGCCGTGGTGTGCTCGCTGGTACTGCTGCTGCCGCTCGCGGTGTCGTTCAGCCGGGGCGCGTGGATCGCCACGGTGGCCGCGCTGGGGGCGCAGCTGGTGCTCGCCGGGCTGCGGCGCGCGGTGAAGGTGGGCGCGGTGGTCGCCGCCACGGCGGTGATCCTGGTGGGCGGGTTCGGCTTCGGCAGTGCGATGCTCCAGGAGCGGATCAGCAGCATCACGCAGGTCGCCGACGCGCCGGACCAGTCGGTGACCGACCGGTACACGATGTGGGCGGCGGCCGTCGACATGTGGCGCGAACACCCGCTGACCGGCGTCGGGTTGAAGGGCTTCCCCGAGCACCGCGACGGCCACGCCTCCCTCGCCCTCTCCTCGGGCAGCGACACCGCGGGCGCGGGCGCAGCGTTCCGCAAGCAGCCGCTGCTCTCCCCGCACAACATGTACCTCCTCGTCCTGAGCGAACAGGGGCTGATCGGGCTGCTGGCCCTGGCGGGCAGCTGGCTGGCGCTCCTGGCGTGCGCGCTGCGCGGGCTCGTACGGGCGCGGCGGGCGCCGTCCGGGAACGGGGTGCCACCAGGCCTCGACTGCGCGCTGGTCGCGTGCGGGCTGCTCGGCTGGCAGCTGACCGACTTCATGTACGCCGACATCGGCGGCCCCTCGACGGTCCTGACCGCGGTCTGTCTCGGACTCGTGGGGTGGTGGGCGCTGGTGGACCCGGCCTCCTCGGCACCCCGTTCGCCGGCAGGGCACGTACCCGTGGCGGGACCACTTGAGGAGGCCTCCGCACGATGACGGTGACGCCGCCTCGGGCCGGGGCCGAGGGTGGGGCGGGTGGCGAGGCCGACAGCACGACCGGGGCCACGGTGAGCGGCACGGGCGTGGGCGCGGTGGCCCGGCCGGGCGGCGCGGGCACGCACCCGACCCGCGCCGACGCGGTCGCGACCCGCGCCGACGAGATCGCCGGCACGACCGGCAGCGGCGTGATGACGAGCCCGACCGGCGGCAACGCTTCAACAAGCGCTGTCGGCGGCAGCACGGCAGCCCGTCCACCCGGCGATGACGAAGCCGCAGTCGCGACCGACAGAGGCGTGATGACGAGCCCGACCGGCGGCAACGCTTCAACAAGCGCTGTCGGCGGCAGCACGGCAGCCCGTCCACCCGG
>NZ_JBIVKZ010000006.1:0-394368 GCF_044751025.1 Streptomyces sp. NPDC088747 | reverse complement strand
CCCGACCGGCGGCAACGCTTCAACAAGCGCTGTCGGCGGCAGCACGGCAGCCCGTCCACCCGGCGATGACGAAACCGCAGTCGCGACCGACAGAGGCGTGATGACGAGCCCGACCGGCGGCAACGCTTCAACAAGCGCTGTCGGCGGCAGCACGGCAGCCCGTCCACCCGGCGATGACGAAACCGCAGTCGCGACCGACAGAGGCCAGGTCGCGAGAGCGACCGCCTGCGGCACCGCGACGCGGCCGGCCGACGTCGGCAATGTCGCGACCCCCACCGGCAACGGCGTGGCCGAGAGCGCGACCGGCGGCAGCGCGGTGACACGGCCGACCAGCGGCAGCGGCAGCGGCAGCGGCAGCGGCAGCGGCAGCGGCAGCGGCAGCGGGGACGTGGTCGGGGGGCCGCGGGGTTCCCGGGGGGCCGGGGTTTCCGTGCCGCTTCCCGCCGCCCGTGCCGCCTCCCCCGCCGCCGTCACCGAGGCCGAGGAACCGCTCTCCTCCAACCGGTTCCTCGCGAAGGCGGCCCTGGTCACCGTCGCCCTCTCCATCGCCGGAGCCCTGCTCGGTCTCGGCCGGGACCAGGCGCTGGCGCATCTGTTCGGGGCCGGGTCGGAGACGGACGCGTTCCTGGTGGCCTGGACGGTGCCGGAGTTCGCCTCGACGCTGCTGATCGAGGACGGGCTGGCCTTCATCCTCATCCCGGCGTTCAGCATGGCCATCGCCCGGCGGGCGCAGGGAGGCGCGGGCGATCCGGTCCGCGCGCTGGTCGCCAGTACGCTGCCGCGGCTGTCGTTCGCCTTCGTGGCCGCCTGCGCGCTGCTCATCGCCGGAGCGCCCTATCTGGTCGAGGGTCTCGCGCCGGGCCTGCCCGATCCCCAACTGGCCGTGGACTGCACGCGGTTGACCGCGACCTGCGTGCTGGGCTTCGGGTTCGCCGGGTACTGCAGCGCGGTACTGCGGGCCCACCGGCGTTTCGTGGCGCCCGCGGTGATCTACGTGGCGTACAACACCGGGATCATCACGGCGATGTTCGTCCTGGGCGGCCACTGGGGCGTGCGCTCGGCGGCCCTCGGGGTCGCGGTGGGCAGCGGGCTGATGGTGGCCGCGCAGGCGCCCTCGCTGTGGCGGCAGCTCAGGCGCAAGGAGTTGACGGCGGACGACGTGCGTGTGGAGGAACCGCGCCCCCCGATGGACCTGAGCCTCGTCAGCACGGTGCTGCTCTTCGCCCTGTGCCGCCAGTCCCAGGTCCTCATCGAACGCTTCCTGGCCTCCTCGCTGCCCGCCGGCGCCATCTCGCATCTGAACTACGCCCAGAAAGTGGCCCAGATGCCGATGGTGCTCTCCCTGATGCTGTGCACCGTCACCTTCCCGGTGGTCGCGCAGGCGATCGCCGAGGGCGACACCCAGCGAGCCCGCGACCGCGTGGAGCGCGATCTCGCACTGGTCTCCTGCACGGTGCTCCTGGGCGCGGCGGTGGTCGTCGCGTGTGCCCCGCAGATGATCGAACTCCTCTTCCAGCGCGGCGCGTTCGCGGCACGTGACACGGCGGCCACCGCCTCCGTGATGCGCGTGTACGCCCTCGGGCTGCTCGGCCACACCCTGGTCGGCGCGCTCGTCCGCTCGTACTTCTGCGGCGGACGGCCCACCTGGTACCCGCTGTTCGCGATGACCGTGGGCATCATCGCCACCTCCTGGATCGGCGCGCTGACCGTCGGCTCCTGGGGCGTGCTCGGGATCGCCGCGGCCAACGCCCTCGGCATCACCCTCAGCGCCGTGCTCCTGCTGTACGGCATGGGCCCGCGCAGCGTGCCGATCCGCGTCCGCGAGGTGCTCGTCGAGCTCAGCAGACCGGTCCGCGCGGCCGTGGCCGCCACCGCGGTGGGCGGGTTCTGCGCGAGCCGCGTGGACTCGCCCCTGCTCGCTCTCCTGGCCGGCGGCACCGCCACGACGGCCGTCTTCGCCCTGCTCGCCTGGGCCCTGGGGGTCCAGGGCTTCGCACCCGCCCTCCGTTCGCTCACACAAAGGCTCCCGCATGCCCGTTTCCGCTGACCCGGCCCCCGCCACCAGACGCCTCGACACGACGGCCCCGTGGGTCGCCATGTACCACTCCGTGGGCGACCCCTCCGACGACCCGTACCGCATCACGGTCTCACCGGACCGCCTGCACCAGCAGCTGACCTGGCTGCGGCGGCGCGGCCTGCGAGGCGTGAGCATGAGCGACCTGCTCGCGGCGCGCGCCCGGGGCAAGGGCCGCGACCTCGTGGGTCTCACCTTCGACGACGGGTACGCCGACTTCGTCGACAACGCCCTGCCGCTCCTCCAGCGCCACGACTGCGGCGCGACCCTCTTCGTGCTGCCCGGCAGGCTGAGCGGCGACAACGCCTGGGATCCGCTCGGCCCCCGCAAGCCGCTGCTGAGCAAGCAGGGCATCCGGCTCGCCGCCGCCTCCGTGGGCATCGAGATCGGCTCGCACGGGCTCACCCACGTCGACCTCACCCAGGCCGACGAGGCCGTCGTGTACGCCGAGGTCGCCGAAAGCCGCGCCGTGCTGGCGGAGTTGACGGGCACGCGGATCGATGGCTTCTGCTATCCGTACGGGACGATCGACCAGCGGGTCGTGGACGCCGTACGCAACGCCGGATACACGTACGGCTGCGCGATCGACCCCGGCCCGCTGACCGGCCCGCACGCGCTCCCCCGCGTCCACATCGGCGAGAACGACACCGCCGTACGCCTGTTGCTCAAGCTCAAGCTGCACCGCCTGCGCAGGCGTCCGGTGGAGGGGGTCTGATGAAGGCCCTGCACATCATCACGGGCCTCGGGGTCGGCGGTGCCGAGCAGCAACTCCGGTTGTTGCTCCGCCACTTGCCGGTGGACTGTGATGTCGTCACCCTCACCAACCCGGGTGCCGTCGCCGACGGGCTCGCCGACGACGGGGTACGCGTCACGCACCTCGGCATGGGCGGCAACCGCGATCTCGGCGCCCTCCCCCGCCTGGTGAAGCTGATCCGCGCGGGACAGTACGACCTCGTGCACACGCACCTCTACCGGGCCTGCGTGTACGGGCGGATCGCCGCGCGGCTCGCGGGAGTCAGGGCCGTCGTGGCCACCGAACACTCCCTCGGCGACTCGCAGATGGAGGGGCGCAGGCTCAACGCGGGCGTGCGGGCGCTGTACCTGGCAAGCGAGCGGCTCGGCCGGTCCACCGTCGCCGTCTCGCCGACCGTCGCCGACCGGCTGCGCCGCTGGGGCGTGCCCGCACCGCGCATCGAGGTGGTGCCCAACGGCATCGACCTGGCCCGTTTCCGCTTCGACCCGGCGCTTCGCGAACGCACCCGGCGCCGGCTCGGGCTGCCGGAGGACGCGTACGTCGTCGGCGGGGTCGGCAGGCTCACCGCGGGCAAGCGGTTCGGCGTACTCATCCGCGCGCTGGCCGAACTGCCTGACGACTACTGGCTGTTGCTCGTCGGCGGCGGCGCGGAGGAGAGCGTGCTGCGGCGCACGGCGCAGCGGGCCGGGGTCGCGGACCGGGTGCTGTTCACCGGCGAGCGGCCCACCGGCGGCCTGCCCGGGGCGGACCTCCCGTCGCTGACGGCGGCCATGGACATCCTCGCCTCGCCCTGCGCCGAGGAGGCGTTCGGCCTGGCCGTCGTCGAGGCACTGGCGGCCGGACTGCCCGTGCTCTACGTCTCCTGCCCGGCCGTCGAGGACCTGCCGCCCGGCGCCGCTCTCGGCGCCCGCCGGGTGCAGGGCGGTTCGGACTCCTTCGCCCGCGCCCTGCGCAAGCTCCGCGAGGAGGGCCCCGCGCCCCGCTCGGCACCGGACGCCGCCCACCACTACTGCATCACCCGCAGCGCCGCACAGCTCATGGACGTGTACGCGGCCGCTGTGTCCCGCACCTGACTGGGAGTGAGTTCCTGATGACCGAAAACCCCACCAGAGGCCTCCGCCCGAACGGAACGGCCATCGCCCGCGCGAAGAGCATGCCGCCCTGGTCCCTGCTCGCGGCCGGCGCCGTACTGGGCGGCCTGCTCGGCGGCGCGTACGGCGCGGTGAAGACCCCGACGTACACGGCGACGAGTTACGTCGTCGCCGTACCGACCGAGAAGTCGGACCCGGCGGCGGCCCTCGGCTTCGCCCAGGCCTACGGCCGGGTCGCCACCCAGCTCGCCGTGCTCGGAGACGCGCAGGTGTGGGCCGGTGTGCCGGTCGGTACGCTGCGGACGAGCGTGCGGACCGCGACCTCCCCGGACGCCCCGATGGTCTCCGTCTCGGCCACGTCCTCGCGGCCGGACCTCGCCGCCGACATGGCCAACGCCGTCTCCCGCGCGCTGACCAGGCACGCGAACGACGCCCAGGCCGACACACACGTCGAGCTCCAGCAGTTCGCCCGTGCCACGAACCCCACCGAGGCGTCCTCGGCCTCGCCCTCGGTGACCGCTCTGGTGGGCGCCAGCGCGGGCGGCCTGCTCGGCGGGCTGGCGCTCCTCGTCCGTCCCCGGCGCACGACGGACACCGCACGCCCGGCCTCCGTGCCGAGCCCCGCCACGGCCTCCGACGTGCGCGGGCAGATGTGAGCGGCGCCCTGCGCACGGCCCCGGCCGGGACGCTGGTGAGCGAACTCGTCACCGACGAGCGGGAGTTCGCCGAGCTCGGCCCGGCCTGGGGGCGCCTGTACCGGAACTGCGCCGCGGCCACCCCGTTCCAGAGCCACGCCTGGCTGCACTCGTGGTGGCTCTCCTACGGCACGCCCGGCCGGCTGCGTCTGGTCCTCGTCCGCGACGGCGGCGAACTGCGGGCGGTGGCACCGCTGATGCGCGTACACCGTCCGCTGCCCGCACTGGTCCCGCTCGGCGGGGCGATCTCCGACTACGGGGATGTCCTCATCGACGACGAGCACGCCGACCGGGCGGCCGCCGTCCTCACCGAGGGCCTCTCCGCCGCCGCCCGCTCCGCGCTCATCGACTTCCGCGAGGTGCGGCCGGGCGGCGCGGTGGAGCGGATCTTCGAGGGCTGGGGCGGGCCGCGCAGCCGGGTCAGCGACTCGCTGTGCCTGGAGCTGCCGGCCACCTCGATGGACGAACTGGTCGGCCGGCTCCCCTCCTCCAAGGCCCAGCGGGTGCGGGCCAAGCTGCGCAAGCTCAGCGCGCTGGGGGTCGAGCAGCGCGTCGTACGGCACGACGAGGTGGACGCGGCGCTGCGACGGCTGCTGGAGCTGCACCAACTCCAGTGGCAGGGACGGAAGGTGACGTCGGAGCACCTCCAGGAGCGGTTCTCCGAGCATCTGGTCCGGTCGGTCGCCCCGATGGTGCGCTCGGGGGACGCGGTGGTCACCGAGTTCCGGCTCGACGACACGGTGATGGCCGTGGACCTCACGCTGCTGTCGCGGCGCCTGGCGGGCGGCTATCTGTACGGCGCCCACCCGCAGTTGCGCGAACGCAAGGCGGATGTGGCGGTGATACTGCTCAACGCCTGTGCCCAGCACACCGAGGCGGGCGGACGGGCTGCGCTGAGCCTGCTGCGCGGCGACGAGCCCTACAAGCGCCACTGGCGCCCGGACCCCGTCGTCAACCAGCGTCTGCTGCTGGCCCGGCGGCGGACGGCGCCGCTGATGTCGGCGGTCGTCTGCGATGTCGCCGCGCGCAGCCGGGGCAAGGAACTGCTGCGACGCTGGAGGGAACGCGGTGGCGGCGGGTCCTGAACGGCCCGCCGCCACCGGTCTCACGCCCGGGTCACCTGCCGCGCGACCACCAGTCGAAGCGGAGGCAGAGCTTCCCGCCGATCCAGTACTCGACCCAGTCGCCCAGGTTCACCGGCGAACAGTTGGGCGGGCGCACCGGATTGGGCGGCGGGGTCGGCTCGGGTGTGGGGTCGGGATTCGGGTCGGGAGCGGGATCGGTCCGGCCGGCCAGCGCCTTGCGGTAGATCTCGGACGCCTTCGGGTTCTCCGAGCACTGCCACACCCCGTGCGGGCAGTAGTCGGTGACCGTGTTGTACAGCGGTTTGTGCTCGTCCATCCACGCGAGCATGCGCTTCATGTACTCCGCGTTGTCTCCGTTGCGGAAGAGTCCCCATTCAGGATAGGAAATGGGCTTGCCATGGGATTTGGCGAAGTCCACGTGCTCCTGAAGGCCGTACGGCTCTTTCACCTGCTCGTCGAATGAGAGCCCCGTCGGCTGGTCGTACGAATCCATGCCGATGATGTCGACCGTGTCGTCCCCCGGATAGCACTGCGTCCAGGGGATGGCGTCCCGGCCGCGGTTCGGGGTGAAGTCGAACCGGAATTTCTGTCCCGGCACCGCCCGCATGGTGGTGACGATTCTGTTCCAGTACTTCTTCCAGGCCTCCGGGTCGGGACCGCAGCGATGGGTGTACGTGATGCCGTTCATTTCCCAGCCGAGCACGATGACGGTGTCCGGCACCTTCAGTTCGACCAGGCGCTCGCCCAGTGCGCGGAAGTGCTTGTCGAACGCTCCGTCGGCGGCCTGCCGCAGCAGCCCGCGCACCTCGTCGTCGGGGACGCGCCCCTCGTTGCGCTCCATCATCGGCACGTTGAGGACGAGCATCCGGTCGTCCTGTTCGAGCCGCCAGTCCGCCCAGACGTCGAGGAAGCCGGGGGCGCCCTCGATGTTGCTCCAGCGGTCGCCGGGCAGATACGTGTGCCCGACGCGGAGTTCGGTGCCGTCCAGCCACTTGCTGAGCTCGGCGATCCGGGCGACACCGCGGGCGCCGTAGTCGAGGTAGGCACCCACGGCGGGGGGCTTCTCGGCGGGCTTCGGCTCCCGCGCGGGGACGGCCGGTGCGGGCGTCTTCGCGGGAGTCACGGGAGCCGCGGGAGTCGCGGGTGGCGTGAGCGGTTCGGGCGGGGTGAGCGGTGCGGGCGTCACGGGTGACATCGGCGCGGTCACCGACGCCGGTGTCGGCGCCGGAGGATCGGCGACTCCCGCCACCCCGGCGCCCACGGCGTATCCCGGACCCGACGCCAGGGCGACCGACGCGACGATTCCGGCCGCGACGCACGCCACCCGCCTGCTCCGGGGCCGTTGCTGCTGTGGGGCCATGCCTGCTCCTCTCTCCACTCTGCTGCTCCGACGACATGTTCCGTCCCCGGATACTCCGATTTACCTTCTGTCAGCTTCCGTCTACTGACACTCAGTCATATGAATACCCATTCCGCCAACCGAGGCTTCGGCCTTTGAGCGTGCCGGTCACCCGCACGGGTGACCGGCCCGAAGGAAATTCCGTGCCATTTCTCGACACCCGTGTCCCCGCCGTGCTTCTGCGGATCGACCGGAACCCTTTTCACCACGGAACGCTGGGCGCCGTACGCTCACTCGGAAGAGCGGGCGTCGAGGTGCATGTGGTCGCCGATTCAACGGGAAGTCCCGTCCGCAGGTCGCGTTTTGTCTGCGAGATGCATCCCCCGCCGCCGCCCGGAGCGTCCGCCGGAGAAATCGTCGGCGCATTGCGCCGAGTGGCCGCGCGGGTATCCCGTCCGGCCGTCCTCATCCCCATGGATGACGCGAGCGCGGTCGCCGTGGCGCGGTGCCGAGAACACCTCGCGCCCTCCTATCTGCTGCCGCAGCAGCCCGCCGCCCTCGCCGAGCGGGTGGCCGACAAGGCCGAACTGGCCGCCGTCTGCCGGAGCGCGGGCGTTCCGCACCCGGTGACGCTCATCCCGGACAGCCCCTCGCAGGCGGCGTCCGCCGCCTGGCGGTTGGGGCTGCCGGTGGTGGCGAAGTGGAGCCGCCCCTGGCTGCTGCCCGCCGGTTCGGGCCTGCGCAGCACGGTAGTGGTGCGCTCGGCGCAGGAGGCGCAGGCGCTCTACCTGCGCGCCGAGGAGGCGGGCAGCCAACTGCTGTTGCAGGAGTTCCTGCCGCCGGGGCCCGACCGCGACTGGTTCTTCCACGGGTACGCCGACCGCTCCGGGTCGGTGAGCGGGGGCGGCCCCGGCCGCAAGCAGCACGCCTGGCCGCGCGGCGCCGGACTGACCGCGGTCGGCCACTGGACCCCGAACACGCGGCTCCAGTCGCTCGTCGAACAGCTCGTCGGGACCCTGGGATACCGCGGCGTCTTCGACCTCGACTTCCGCCGGGACGGCACGAGCGGCCACTACCACCTGCTCGACTTCAACCCCCGCCCCGGCGCCCAGTTCCGGCTCTTCGCCGACGGAGCCGGTCACGACGTCGTACGCGCCCTGCACCTGGATCTGACCCACCGTCCGCTGCCCGTTCCGGCGCCGCTGCCCGGCCGCGCGTTCGTGGTGGAGAACTACGCCCCGCTCAACGCGCTGCGCCCGCGGCCCGGCGGAACCGAGCTGGCCTGGCACGCGCGGGACGACCTCGCGCCGGGACTGGCGATGTGGGCGCTGTGGGGCGCTCATGTGGCCCGTCGGCTGCGGGACCGCGTACGGCGTTCGGCGCCCGTCGCCGCGCCGCCGCGGATCGTACGGCAGCCGCTTCCCCACAATCCCCTGACCGACGACGAGAAAGCGAGCAGCTGCTGATGTACGACCTCCTGGTGGTGGGAGCCGGTCCGTACGGCCTGTCCGTCGCCTCCCATGCCGCGGCGGCCGGGCTGAGCCTGCGCGTCCTCGGCCGGCCCATGGCGTCCTGGCGCGACCACATGCCCCCCGGCATGTTCCTGAAGTCGGAGCCGGCGGCGTCGAACCTCTCGGACCCCGCGGGCCGGTGGCGCCTGGACACCTACTGCGCCGGTCAGGGCGTACGGGCCCGGCACGGCGAGCCGATCCCGGTCGCCATGTTCGCCTCGTACGGCCTGTGGTTCGCCCGCAACGCGGTGCCCGACGTCGACGAGCGGACGGTGGTCCGGCTGAGCGCGGTCCCCGGCGGCTTCGAGGCGGTCGTGGACGACGGCGAGGTCCTGCACGCCCGCACGGTCGCCCTCGCCGTCGGCGTGCTCCCCTTCGTCGAGGTACCGGCCGCACTGCGCGGACTGGGACCCTCGTACGTCTCGCACAGCAGCGACCACGGCGACCTCGGCCGTTTCCGCGGCCGGGACGTCACCGTGATCGGCGGCGGCCAGGCCGCGCTGGAGACGGCGGCCCTCCTCGCCGAGCAGGGCGCCCGCACCCGGGTCCTGGCCCGCGCCGGCCGGCTGAACTGGAACGACGTGCCGCCCGCCCTGGAACGCCCGTGGTGGAAGTCGGCCCGCACCCCGCACAGCGGCCTGGGCTGCGGCTGGCGCAACTGGTTCTACGCCGAGCGCCCCGGCCTCTTCCGCCGGCTCCCGGAGACCACCCGGGCCCGGATCGCGGCCACGGCCCTGGGCCCGGCCGGCGCCTGGTGGCTGCGCCACCGCGTGGAGACATCCGTCGAACTGCTGCTGGGCCACGAGGTCGCGGCGGCGTACGGGACCGGGGGCGGCGTACGCCTGGAGACGGTGGGCCTGGGCGGCGCGCGGGCCTTGCTGGAGACCGAACACGTCATCGCGGCCACGGGGTTCGGCGCGACCCGCGAACGGCTCGGACTGCTCGCCGAGGAGCTGCGCGGGGAACTGGCGGCGGTCGCCGACGGTTCCCCCGAGGTCGGCCGGGACTTCGAGTCCTCGGTGCCGGGCCTCTTCATGGCGGGCCTGGTGACGGCGTCCGGCTTCGGCCCCGCGATGCGCTTCGTGCACGGCGCCACCTTCACGGCGGAAACGCTCGTGCGAGGGGTACGGCGGCGGCTGCGCACGGCGCCGGTACCGGTACCGCGGAGGCGGCGCGAGACGCTGGATCCGGCCCGGCGGTGAAACGTGCCCGGGTGCCGGGCGCGTGGCGCGTCCGGCACCCGGGGTGTTATCGACGGGACGCGGCTCGGCCCCGGCGGTACAGGACGGTTCCGCCCACGAGCAGCGCGGCGCTGGTGGCCGCGGTCGCGAGCAGGGCCTCGCCGCCGGTCCGCGCCAGGACGTCCTCCGACTCGGCGGTCGACGGGGACCCGGGCGGCGGCGCCCACCGCGGGGTGGCGGACGGCACTTCGTACCGCGGGACGCCGGGCGGTGCCTCGTACAGCGGGACGCCCGGGGGCGACGTCTCCGGCTGGACGGCCGGGGGCACCTTCGGCGGGGGCGTCGTCGACGGGGGTGTGGTCGGCGGCGGGGTCGACGGTGTGTCGCCGTAGCCGCCGGGGCCGTCGCCACCGTCATGACCGCTGCCGTGGCCGTCCGTCCGGCCGCCGCCCGAGTGGCCGTAGCCCTCCTGGTCGCCGTAGCCCTCGTGGTCGCCATAGCCGGACGAGTCTCCGTAGCCGGAGGGGTCCTGGCGGTCCGGAGACCCGTGCGGTGCGCCGTGCGAACCGCGGGAGTCCGAACCCCGGCCGCCGGCACAGGAGTTGCCGAACGCGGGGTTCAGCAGGGCGATCGCGTCGACGGTGTTGCCGCAGGCGTTCACCGGGGCGGTCAGCGGAAGCTGGACGTTGTTGCCCGACCCCACGCCGGGCGAGTCCTCGGCGGCTCCGCCCGCGTTCGAGCCGGCGAACGCGGGGGTGCCGTAAAGGGACATGACGCTCGTCGCGGCTGCGGCCACGACCACTCCCCTACTCAGGGTCTGTCGCAATCTCGTGGTCTTCCTGCTCGAAGTGAGGAAAGCCGGCCCCGGAACCAGAAAGGCGTTCCGGGGCCGGCTGTCACCCAGCCGAATTGGCTGATGTGCGGTCCGCGTCAGTCGTTGACGCAGGTGTTGCCCAACGCGGGGTTCAGCAGGGCGATGACGTTGATCGAGTTGCCGCACACGTTGACGGGAACGTGGATGGGAACCTGGACCACGTTGCCCGAGAGGACACCGGGCGAACCGACGGCCGCGCCCTCGGCGCCCGCGTCCGCGAAGGCGGGGGAGGCGAGCCCCAGAGCCATGATCGCGCCGGCGACGAAGGCAGCGCTCTTCTTGAGCTTCACGTGCTTTCCCTTCTCTGCGGTCATGTCCCTGTGTCGGCAGAAACCGAGCGAGCACATCAGGAACGGCTCGCGCCATGACCTACGGGCTGAGAACGAGGGAAAGACGGACGAAGAAACGACACAACGTGAGCGAATTGTGAATTCACTCGAATCGCCCTGCGCGGGCGGAAACCCGGAAAAGCCCGGGCCGACCGACGTGTGAATACGACGGACCGTCCGAGCTGTTCCGGAGCGACGGTTCAGCTGCCGTCGGCGCCGTTGCCCGACAGGACCGGGATGTTGTCCAGGATGTGCGAGAGGGGCTCGTCGCCCTTGGCCTGGCTGGAGTCCTCGGCGCACTGCTGGTTCTGCGGGGCGGAGAGGATCGGCACGTCCTGGAGGACGGTGACCGGAACCAGGACGCCGACGAGCGAGGCAAGGTTGGCCTTGACCGGCAGACCGACACAGAGCTTGTTCAGCGAGCCCTGGACCAGCGAGAGGTGGGGGCTCTTCTCGCCCTTCGTCTTGGCGTTGCCGTACGACTGCTCGGCGCCGTTGCCGTTGGTGGTGGTGACGCCCTCGTCGTTCCCGATGGCAAGCGCCTGAGAGGCGGAGGCCGCCGACACACCGACGACGGAAGCGGCGACCGCGGCCGTGGCCATTGCCTTCTTGAACATTTCTCCGTGTTCCTTTCGTGACCGAGATACACGCGTACCTGCCCCGCCTCAACTGGGGGTGGAGCGATTGGTTCCTCAAGGTCACCCGAATGGCCCGTTCGGCCCCCGGTAATTCGCGGAAAAGCTCGCGCGCGTGCTCCGTACCAGTGCGTTTCACATATGGGCCATTGGGGTGAATCGCAGCAACTATGCGGGCCGGGGGCAGTTGTCCAGGTCGCTCCGGTGGACGGGGTTACTCCAGAAGGGACCATGCAAGTGATCAAGAAGGTTATGGCTGCCGCGGCGGTCGCCGCTTCCGTCGCCGGTATCTCGGCTGCCGCCGCGCCCCAGGCGATGGCGATCGGCAACGACGAGGGCGTCACCACCGTGAACGGCAACGGCGCCGCGCAGGTGTACGGCAACCAGGAGACCCACGGAAAGATGAGCCCGCAGATGGCGCTCGTCCAGGGCTCCCTGAACAAGCCCTGCGTCGGCCTGCCGGTCAAGGCCAACCTGGCCTCCCTCGTCGGCCTGGTTCCGGTCACCGTTCTCCAGGACGTGCCGATCCTCTCCGCCCCGCAGAACCAGCAGTGCACCGAGAACTCCACCCAGGCCAAGGGTGACGAGCCGCTCTCGCACATCCTGTCCAACATCCCGGTCCTGTCGGGCAACGGCGCCAGCGGCAGCTGATTCCTCAGCATCGCGCGCGAGCGGGCCGCTCCCCCGGAGCGGCCCGCTGCTCCTCTCACATCAACGGCGACGCGTCAGCTCCGGTCCCGCGGAATCCCTGTGGGCCAAACGGGGCACACCGCGCAACCACGCCGTCCACCGCACTGTTGATCATTACGCGGCTCCGCAAACGGGAGTCCACTCTCCGAAGGGAACGAACATGAAGAAGCTGCTCGCAACCGCTGCCATCGCCGCCTCCGTCGCCGGTATCTCCGCCGCCGCCGCGCCCCAGGCCCTCGCCATCGGCAACGACGACGGTGTCACCACCACCAACGGCAACGGCGCCCTCCAGTCGTACGGCAACCAGGCCACGCACGGTGACATGAGCCCCCAGCTCGCGCTGGTCCAGGGCTCCCTGAACAAGCCCTGCATCGGTCTGCCGGCGAAGGCCAACCTGGCCTCCCTCGTCGGCCTGGTTCCGGTCACCGTCCTCCAGGACGTGCCGATCCTCTCCGCCCCGCAGAACCAGCAGTGCACCGAGAACTCCACCCAGGCCAAGGGCGACGAGCCCCTCTCGCACATCCTGTCCAACATCCCGGTCCTGTCGGGCAACGGCGCCAGCGGCAGCTGATCACTCTCCTCCGCATCGCGAACAGCGGGCCTCTCTTCGGAGCGGCCCGCTGTTCGCGTGTCCGCGGGAGGGACCGTCAGCTCTCGTAGAGCGCGTCGATCTCGCCCGCGTACGCCGCCGTCACCGCGTGGCGTCTGACCTTCAGGGACGGGGTGAGCAGTCCGTTGTCCTCGGTGAACTCGCCTGCCACCAGGGTGAACCGGCGGATGGACTCGGCGCGTGAGACCGCCTCGTTGGCGTGGTCGACGGCCTTCTGGACGTCGGCGCGTATGCGGGGGTCGGCCGCGAGTTCGGACAGCGGGGTGTCGGCGGGCAGCCGGCGTACGGCGAGCCAGTGGGCGACAGACTCGGGGTCCAGGGTGATCAGGGCGGCGACGTAGGGGCGGTTGTCGCCGACGACCACGCACTGGCCGACGAGCGGGCGGCTGCGCAGCCGGTCCTCCAGGACCGCGGGCGCGACGTTCTTGCCGCCGGAGGTGACGAGCAGGTCCTTCTTGCGGCCGGTGATGGTGAGGTAGCCGTCGTCGTCGAGGGCGCCGAGGTCGCCGGTGGCGAACCAGTCGTCCCGCAGCACCGCGTCCGTCGCCGCCGGGTTGTTCCAGTAGGCGCCGAAGACGACGCCGCCCTTGATGAGGACCTCCCCGTCGTCGGCGACGCGGACGGCGGTGCCGGGGACCGGGAGGCCGACCGTCCCCGGGCGGGGGCGCAGGGGTGGCACGATCGTCGCCGCGGCCGTGGTCTCGGTGAGGCCGTAGCCCTCGTAGACGATGATTCCGGCGGCGTAGAAGAAGAGGTTGAGGTCGCGGTCGAGCGGGGAGCCGCCGCTGATGGCGTAGCGGGCCCGGCCGCCGAGCTCCCTGCGGATGCGGCGGTAGACCAGCAGGTCGTAGAGCGCCCAGGCGGCGTACAGGCCCGGTCCCGGCCCCTTGCCCGTGCCGAGGAACTTGTTCAGGTACGCCTCTCCGAAGCGGACTCCGACGCGGTCGGCGCGGTCGAAGGAGGCGGCGCGGCCGAGTTTCTCGGCGGTCGCGCGGCCGGTGTGGTGGATCTTCTCGAAGAGGTAGGGGACGCCGACCAGGAAGGTCGGCCTGAACTCTCTGAGGGCGGGGCGGAGTTCGTCGGGCTTGATGCTCGGGCAGTGGCCCACCTCGATGCGGGCCATCAGGCAGGCGATCTGGAGGGTGCGGCCCATGATGTGGGCGAGCGGGAGGAAGAGGAGGGTCGAGGCGGTCTGGCCGGTGACCTCCTCGAAGACGGGGTGCAGCAGTTCGACGGTGTTGGCGGCCTCGGCATGCAGGTTGGCGTGGGTGAGGACGCAGCCCTTGGGCCGGCCGGTGGTTCCGGAGGTGTAGCAGAGGGTGGCGGTGGTGTCGGGGGTGAGGGCGGCGCGGCGCTTGGTCACCTCCTCGTCGGTGATGTCCCGGCCCAGGGTGGCGAGTTCGGCCAGGGCGTGGGCGTCCAGCTGCCAGACGCGCGGGGGTTCGGGGTGCCGGGCCGTGCCGGCGGCGACCGTGTCAGCGTTCTCGGCGGTCTCGACGATCGCCCAGCGGGCTCCGGAGTCCCGGACGATCCAGTCCACCTGCTCGGCGGACGAGGTCGCGTACACGGGGACGCTCTGGCCGCCGGCCGCCCAGATCGCGAAGTCGAGGACCGTCCACTCGTAGCGCGTACGGGACATGACCGCGACCCGGCCGCCCGGTTCGAGCCCGGCCGCGATCAACCCCTTCGCGGTGGCGGTGACTTCGGCGGCGAAGGACTCCGCGGTGACCGGTTGCCAGGTGTCGTTCTCGCGGCGGCGCAGGACGACGGCGTCCGGGGACTCGGCCGCGTTGGTGAAGGGCAGGTCGGCGGTGCTGCCGGTGGTGGGGGGCGGGGCCAGACGGGGGGTGCGGGCCTCCCGGACGGCGCCGGTGGAGTCCTTGGTCAGCTCCACCTCGGCGCGGGACGCGAGGCCGGTGCGCTTCCTGGCCCGCTTCAGATCCTTGCGTACGCCCATGGCGGCTCCCGGTCGCAGGGTTCCTGAACGTGGGTCAACTTACCGGCGCGTAACAGAATTTCAATGGGTCGCGCGGGTTCCCGTGCGCCGGGTGGTGGCCCGGCGGACGGGGGGACGCACGAACGGGGGCGGACGGGTGGACGGGTGGGTCAGCGGCGCATACCGGTGGCCCTTTCGATGGCGTCGGCCAGTTCGCGCACCGCCCTGTCCCCGGTGTCGGACGCCAACTCGTCGGCCCGGGAGCGGAGTTCGGGCAGGGGCAGGCTGCCCGGGAGCCGGGTCCAGCGGTTGTCGCCCTGGCGGAGGGCGTCGGCGAAGTACGCGGCCACCGCGGTGACCTGGAAGCGGTCGGAGGAGTTCCAGAGGTCGTCGTCGAGGCTCCCGGCCTCCAGTTGGCCGGACTCCTCGTGCGGGGTGCGGGTCTCGGGGTCGAGCCAGCGGACGCTCGCCGTGGCGAGGTGGCCCGAGCCGCCGGGCCTGGTGCGGACGGCGTAGAGGGCGGTCACCGTGTGGCCGGGGCCGACCTCGCCGCCGTCGACCCGGTCGTCGCGGAAGTCCTCGTCGGCGACCTGGCGGTTGTCGTAGCCGATGAGCCGGAACTGCTGGACCGTCTCCGGGTCGAAGGCGACCTGCGCCTTGGCGTCGCGGGCGGTGAGGTCGATGTTCCGCGGGAGTTCCTCGCAGAAGACCTCGCGGGCGTCCTCGGTGTCGGAGACGTACGTCGTGTGGCCGTCGCCCTTGTCCGCGAGGCGTTCCATCAGGGCGTCGCCGTAGTCGCTGCCGACACCGAGGCCGAAGAGGGTGATGCCGTGCTCGCGGCGGTTGTCCGCGATGCGTTCCAGGATCGTGTCGGCGTCGGTGTCGCCGGTGTTGGCCAGGGCGTCGGAGACCAGCACGACGCGGTTGGTGGCGCCCTCGCGCAGGCCCTCGGTGGCGGTGGCGTAGCCGGTCTCGACGCCGGCGCCGAGGTTGGTCGAGGCCTCGGGTTCCAGGCTGTCGATGGCGTCGTGGACGCGGCCCCGGTGGTCGCCGAGCCGGGTCATCGGCAGGACCGTCTCGGCCTCGTCGCTGAAGGTGACCAGGGCGACCGAGTCGTCGTCACGGAGGCGGTCCGTCATCACGTCGAGGGAGTCCCTGGCCAGGTCGAGGCGGCCCGGTTCGTCCATGGAGCCGGAGACGTCGATGACGAAGGTCAGGGCGGTGGGCGGGCGTTCACCGTCGCCCTCGTCCGCGCGGGTGGCGAGGCCGACCCGGACCAGCGACCAGTCCTCGTCCTCCGTGCGGGCGCCGTCGACGGTGACCGAGAAGCCGTTGCCGTCGGGGCGTTCGTAGTCCTGGCGGAAGCTGTTGACGAACTCCTCGGGGCGGACGGTCGCCGGGTCGGGCAGCCGGCCGTCCGCGAGGGTGCGGCGGGCGTAGCCGTAGGAGGCGGTGTCGACGTCCAGCGCGAAGGTGGAGAGGTAGTCCGGGGGCGGGGCGATCTCCCGGCCCTGGTCGTCCTGTTGCTCGCCGCTCTGTTCGCCGTCCGGTACGCCGTTCCGCTCGCCCTCCGTGGTGCCCGAGGAGTAGGCGGGGGCGGGCAGGTCGGCGGTGCCGCCGTCACGGTCGGAGAAGCGGCCGTGGTCTGAGCTGTCTCCCCCGCCGCAGCCGGTGAGCAGCAGGGCCCCCGCGGTGGTCAGGGCGAGCATCGTGGCGAGCGGCCGACGGCCGTGCGCGGTGACAGCCCTCGCCCGTGTGTGGTCCTTTCCCATCTGTGCCCCCTCGTCGAGCGGCCTGTGAATGGGCCGACGTCTGTGACTGTGACGTCCGAGGGGGCCGGGATGTGCGCCATGGAGGGTTGCGGATGGATCTCGAAGCGGCCACGACGGGGGGCCGTCGAGACCGGTAGGTGATCCTCCGGAGACCTACGACACGATGTCCTTGCGCCGGAAAACCCGGAAGGCCAGGGCGAACAGCACGAGCGCGTACGTTACCGAGACCGCCGTGCCCTGGATCATGCCGGACCACTCCAGATGCGGCTGGACGGCGTCCGCCCAGGCGAACTGCCAGTGCGCGGGCAGGAAGTCGCGCCAGTGGCCGAGGGCGGTGACGGCGTCCAGCACGTTCCCCACGATCGTCAGGCCGACCGCTCCGCCGACCGCGCCGAGCGGGGCGTCCGTCTTGGTCGACAGCCAGAACGCGAGGGCGGCGGTGACCAGTTGGGAGACGAAGATGTACGCCACCACGACCACCAGGCGCTGGGCCGCGGTGCCCGCCGGGAGCACGCCGCCGGTGGGGATCTCCAGCGGGCCCCAGCCGTAGGCCACGGCGCCCACCGCCACCGCGACGACCGGCAGCAGCACCATCGCGGCGAGGCTGAGGCCCAGCGCGACGGTCAGCTTGGACCAGAGCAGGCGGGCCCTGGGCACGGGCGCCGCCAGCAGATATCTCAGCGAGGACCAGCTCGCCTCGGAGGCGATGGTGTCGCCGCAGAACAGGGCGACGGGGATCACCAGCAGGAAGCCGGCGGAGACGAAGAGGTTCACCGCTGCGAAGTTCGCGGCCGACGCGGTGGCCGTGTCCATCAGCGTGATCTGGTTGCCCCGGCCGTCCGGGGTGCCGCCGATCGCGAAGGCCGCGACGAGCACGAAGGGCAGCGCCACCAGGATCGCCGCCATCACGAGGGTGCGGCGCCGCTTCAGCTGCCGGAGCAATTCCACCCGCAGCGGCAGTGTCCGGCGCGGCCGGTAGCCGTCGGCCGTCTCGGCCCGCTCGACGAGGGTGCTCATGCGTTGCCCCCGATCAGGGTGAGGAAGGCGTCTTCGAGCCGGCGGTGCGGGCCCACCGATTCCACGGGTACTTCGAGCCGTACGAGCTCCACGACCAGGCGCTGGGCGCTGCCGCCGGGGTCGAGCCTGACCAGGATCCCGTCGTCGGTGACGACGGCCGAGGCCACGCCGGGCAGCGCGCCCACCTTCTCCGCGATCGGCTCGTCCACGCGGGTGCCGGTGCCGACGAGGAGGGTGTCGCCCGAGCCGATGATCTCGGCGACCGGTCCTGCCTGCATCAGCCGTCCGCGGTCCATGACCACCAGGTGGGTGCAGGACTGCTCGACCTCGGCCAGCAGGTGGCTGGAGACGATGACCGTGCGGCCCGCGGCGGCGTAGCGGATCATCACCTCGCGCATCTCGCGGATCTGCGGCGGGTCGAGGCCGTTGGTGGGTTCGTCGAGGATCAGCAGGTCGGGGAGGCCGAGCATGGCCTGGGCGATGGCCAGGCGCTGGCGCATGCCCTGGGAGTAGGTGCGGACCGCGCGGGCCAGCGCGTCGCCGAGGCCCGCGATCTCCAGGGCCTCCTCCAGGTGGGCGTCCGCGGACGGGCGGCCGGTGGCCTGCCAGTACAGCTCCAGGTTCTCGCGGCCGGAGAGGTGCGGGAGGAAGCCCGCGCCCTCGACGAAGGCGCCGACCCGGGAAAGGACCGGCGCTCCCGGCTGGATCTCGTGACCGAACACCCGGATCTCGCCGCCGTCCGGTGTGATCAGGCCCATCAGCATGCGCAGGGTGGTGGTCTTGCCCGCGCCGTTCGGCCCCAGGAGGCCCAGGACCTGGCCCTTCTCCACGCGGAAGGACAGCTCCCGTACCGCGTACCGGTCGGCCGACTTCGCGTAGCGCTTGCTCAGGCCGGTGATCTGGAGGGGGACTTCGGCCAGTTCGGGGTCGGGCGGTCCCGCGGTCGTACGACGGCGGCCGGTCAGCAGCAGGGCCAGCGCGGCGAGCGCTCCGGCGACCGGCAGCCACCACACCCAGGCGGGGAGCGCGGCGGCGGCCGTCGTCACGGCGGGCGCGGTGGGAACGCGCAACGCGCTCTTCAGGGAGGCCGTGTAGGTCGCCGGGGCCGTCGGGGAGGCGTAGCCGAGGTCCGTCGAGGCCAGTACCAGGCGCAGCCGGTGGCCCTGCTGCACCTCGTGGTCGATGGCCGGCAGGGTGAGGGTGACGTCCTTGCCCGCCTTGGCTCCCTCGACGCGCACCGGGGTCACCAGCTGCGAGGGGAGCACCTGTTGGGTGCCGCCGGGGCCGATGTCGTACACCTTCGCGAAGAGGACGGCCTCGTCGGTGCTGGACTCGACGTGGACGGTGACCGTCGGTGATCCGGTGATCCACAGGTCGTCGGTGAACGCCGGGGACACGAACTGCGCGTACTGCCCGGGGAAGTCGAGCGACACCCCGACGCCGAGGGAGGAGAGCTGGGAGAGGCCGCCGGTGCCGCCGAGGCCGGGGAGGGCCGAGATGGCGGGCGGGTTCGCGCCCGCGGGGTTCTCGAAGCTCTGCTCGCGCCCGGCCAGGGTGACGGAGTGCTCGCCGCTCTCCAGGCCGGGGTAGGTGTCCCCGCTCGCGCCCCGGAGCTGGGCGGCGCCGTCGGTGGAGTCGATGCCTCCGGTGCGGGTGACGCGGAACGCGGGGCCGGTGACGACGCCCGGCTCGTCCTTCAGATAGCGGTCGAACCAGGAGCCGACGCGGCCCTGGACGCGGTCCGCCTCCATGTCGCCGCCGTCATGGCCGCCGGAGATCCAGTCGACGTCCACCGGGGCGCCGTTGGCACGGATCGCCTTGGCCATCGCGTCGGCCTGGCCGAGCGGGAAGAGGGAGTCGGACTGGCCCTGCACGATGAGTGTGGGCACCTTGACGCGGTCGCCGACGGCGGAGGGGCTGCGCTCCTGGAGGAGTTTCGTGGCCGCCGCGTCCGGCTTCCCGGACTCCGCGACTCTGTTGTACATCTCGCACAGCCGCGGCTCGAACTTGGCGCAGCCGCCGCCGGAGTTGATGAAGATGCCGGCCCAGAGCTTCTTGAAGACGCCGTTCGGGAAGAGGGCGTCCGAGAGGTTCCAGTAGGTGATCGCCGGGGCGATCGCGTCGACCCGCTGGTCGTAGGCGGCGGTCTCCAGGGCGATCGCCCCGCCGTAGGAGGCGCCGGTCATGCCCACGCGCGGGTCGCCGCTGCTGTCGAGCTGGACCTCGGGGCGCTTCGCCAGCCAGTCGATGAGCTTGGAGACGTCGGCGACCTCGCCCTTCGGGTCGTTCAGGCCGATCTTTCCGGTGGACTCGCCGAAACCGCGCGCCGACCAGGTCAGCACCGCGTATCCGTCGCGTGCGAGCCGCTCCGCCTGCGCCCTGACGTCGTCCTTGCTGCCGCCGAAGCCGTGCGCGAGCAGGACGGCGGGACGGCGGTCCGAGCTCGGTCCCGCGGTGAAGTACGACGTGTCGACGCGCACCCCGTCGCCCATGTCCATCACGCGGTCGGCGCGCCGCACACGCGGGGCGTCGTCGGAGGCGACGGCCGTCCATGTCCCGGCGCCGGCGAGCACGACGACCGCGGCCGCGGCGGCGATCCACCGTCGCGGTCGCCGCAGTGCCGGGCCGCGCAGTCGGGGCAGTCGAAGATCCATGCGTCAACGGTACGGCCCGCCACCGACAACCGATGCAGCCGCCGGTCTGAACCCCCGCCCCTCCCATGGGAGTACGGCGCCCTCCTGGCATACCGCGCCCGTGGTACGAACGACCCATGGAGATTCGCCGCGCCGCCACCGTCGACGAACTGATCGCCGCCGGGCACCTTTTCGACCAGCCCGTCCGTCCCGAGTGGGCGCGGCTCTTCCTGGACCGGCAGGGCCATCACCTCTTCCTCGCGTACGAGGACGGGGGCCCCGTCGGCTTCGTCAGCGGTGTCGAGACGGCTCACCCCGACAAGGGCCACGAGATGTTCCTCTACGAGCTGGCCGTCGACGAGCCGTACCGCCGGCGCGGTGCCGGGCGGGCGCTTGTCCGGGAGCTCGCCGCGCTGGCCCGGGAGCTCGGCTGTTACGGGATGTGGGTCGCCGTCGACACCGGGAACGACGTCGCCCTTGCCGTGTACCGCAGTGCGGACGGCAAGGACGACGGGACGGCCTCGGTGGTGACCTGGGACTTCGGCTGACGCCCGCTCCCCGGGCCTACGCGTGCGCGTCCTCGGGGATCGACACGAGCCACCGGGTCTCGCGGCGCGGGCGCAGGTAGAAGGCCCAGTACAGGGTCGCGACCGCCGTGATGCCGCCGGTCCACAGCAGGTAGACCGTCTCCTGCTGGGTCAGGACGTAGGCGAGGACCGCGATCAGCAGGACCGGGACGGCGGGCCAGAGCGGCATCCGCCAGGCGGGCGTGTGACGGTGGTGGCCGCGGCGGGCGAGCAGCGCGGCGACCGCGACGAGCAGGTACATGGCGGTCACCGAGACGCCCGTCACGCCGTACAGGGTGTCCAGGTCGACGAAGCAGAGGACCGCGCCGGGGACGCCCACCAGGAGGGTGGCGACCCACGGGGAGCCGAAACGGCCGAGCTTGGACAGGACGCCGTTGACCGGCTCGGGCCAGGCCTTGTCGCGGGCCGAGGCGAACAGGACGCGGGAGTTCTGGATGACCATGACGATGCCGGCGTTGACGATCGCGAGGGCCACGCAGAGGCTGACGAAGGTGCCGACCGCGGAGTTCGACCAGGCGGTGACCATGGTGCCGATGTCGCCGCCGGTGAGGGCGGAGAGGTCGGGGGCGCCCATGGTGATCGCGACGACCGGGACCAGGATGATCACGGTCGAGATGGCGAGGGTCGCCAGGACCGTGCGGGCGACGTTGCGACGCGGGTTCTCCAGTTCCTCGGAGAGGTAGACCGCGGTCGAGAAGCCCTGGGTGATGAAGAGCGCGATGGCGAGCCCGGAGACGACGAGCATGGCGGTCACGGTGTCGGTGTGGCCTCCGGAGCCGGATACCTGCATCGAGGTGAGGCTGGAGAGGCCGCGCTCGCTGTGCGAGAAGCCGAGGACCGCGACGACGGCCGCCGCGATGACCTCCAGGACCAGGAAGACGCCGGTGATCCAGGCGTTGGCCCGCAGGTCGAGGAGGCCCGCGAGGGTGGCGAGGAGCATCACGCCCGCGCCCGCCATCGAGGGGTTCAGGTGCGCGATCGGGGCCAGGTAGTCGGCCGTGCCCATGGCGATCACCGGCGGCACGATCATGACGACCAGCAGGGAGAGGACGAACACCAGCCAGCCGGCGAGCCGTCCGGCCATCGTGGAGACCATGGCATACTCACCGCCCGCGCTGGGGATGAGGGTGCCCAGCTCCGAGTAGCAGAACGCCACGGCGACACAGAGCAGCGAGCCGATCGCGATGGTGAGCGCGGTGGCCGTGCCGAGCGAGGAGAAGAGGTCGGGCACGACCACGAAGAGCGTGGAGGCGGGTGTCACGCAGGAGAGGGTCAGCAGGGTGCCGCCGACGACGCCGATGGAGCGCTTGAGCTTGCGGGGGCCGTCGGAGGCCGTGGGGGCGGCCTCCGGGACGACGGTCTCGACAGGGCGGAGCGTGTCGGTCATACGGGCGGTTCCGATCGACTCGTGTCGTGCGTCAGGTGACTCGGGCGGGAGCGTTATCGCCTCCGGCGGCTCGCGTCGTTCTTCTTCTCGTCCGCTCCCGGCCCTGATGGAACCTTGACGGAAACCGTTGCGTCAATGGCTGTTTACCTACGGAATCCGCAGAAGCGGAGTGCCGTGGACCACATAACTTTCCCAGGCTGTAACACCCAGGTAAGGCAATCATCAAGACCAGGATGAAGACGACCTTCCTTTCCAAGGCGTCAAGGATCAATCACCTGCGTCATCCGTTTCCTTACGTGCCCACGAGAACCGCAGCTCCATGACCGAAATTCGCCGGGATTAATCCCCCCGCCCGGAGCGCTCGGCGGTCAGTAGAGTGCTGCCCACAGGGGAAGCGCAACCAAGGGGTGGGACTCATGAGGCACATACGCATGGCCGTCTGGGCAGGGGTGGCCGCGGCGGCGCTGGCCGGGACGGCCGGATGCGGGGCGGACACCACGAAGAAGGCGGCCGAGGCGGTGAGCGGGGCCGACACGATCTTCGCGGCGCTGGGGCGGGCGACCGACCGAACCGAGGAGCTCGGCTCGGCCGAGGTCAGGATGACCACCACGGTGGGCGCCGGCGGCCCGATCGCCATGGAGGGCACGTACTCCTGGGGCGACGGTTACGCGTACGACGTCGAGATGGACACCGCCGCCGCCCAGATGCAGACGCTCACGGACGACCCGACGATCCGCTGTCTGTTCGTGGACGGGGCCTACTACTACGACACCGACCCGCAGCCCTCGGGCCCGCTCAAGGGCAAGGAGTGGATGAGGGTCGACGCCTCGGCGATGTTCGGGGAGCAGGGCGCCCAGGCGCTCGACGGGAGCGGCGGCGGCAGCCCGGCGGCCTCCATGAAAAGCCTCAAGTACGCCAACGACGTCGAGGATCTCGGCAGCGAGACGGTCGACGGGCGGAGCACGACCCACTACCGGGCCGAGATCGACGCGGCGCAGATGAACAAGTTCAAGCAGGCCGACGGCGAGGACAACGCCTTCGACGCGGTCACCGGCGGCGGGCCGACGACCATGGACGTCTGGGTCGGCGCCAAGGACCTCCCCGTCCGCCTGAAGCAGCGGATCGGCACCATGACGGTCACCATGGACTTCGTGAGGTTCGGCGCCACCGCGGACGTCCAGGCCCCGCCGGCCGCGCGGACCGGCGACCTCACCGAGGCCGTCAAGGACGCCTACGCCCAGCAGGGCACCGGCTGAGACACGACGGTGCCCCGCCCCACGGCTCGCGAGGCCGGGAGCGGGGCACCGCGGTGTCTCAGTGGTTGCGCGGGAATCCCAAGTCGACGCCGGCCGGGGCCTCCGAGGGGTCCGGCCAGCGGGTGGTGACGACCTTGCCGCGGGTGTAGAAGTGCGTGCCGTCGTTGCCGTAGACGTGGTGGTCCCCGAAGAGGGAGTCCTTCCAGCCGCCGAAGGAGTGGTAGCCGACGGGGACCGGGATCGGCACGTTCACGCCGACCATGCCCGCCTCGACCTCCAGCTGGAAGCGCCGGGCCGCGCCGCCGTCCCGGGTGAAGATCGCGGTGCCGTTGCCGAACGGCGACGCGTTGATCAGCGCCAGACCCTCCTCGTAGGTGTCCACGCGCAGCACGCACAGCACCGGGCCGAAGATCTCGTCCTGGTACGCGTCCGAGGTGACCGGCACCCGGTCCAGGAGCGAGAGGCCGATCCAGTGGCCGTCCTCGTGGCCCTCCACCGTGTAGCCCGTGCCGTCCAGGACGACCTCGGAGCCCTGGGCCGCCGCGCCCGTGACGTACGAGGCGACCTTGTCGCGGTGGGCGGCCGTGATCAGCGGGCCCATCTCGGAGGACGGGTCGTTGCCGGGGCCGATCTTGATCTTCTCGGCGCGCTCGCGGATCTTCTGGACCAGCTCGTCGCCAATCGAACCGACCGCCACGACGGCCGAGATGGCCATGCAGCGCTCGCCCGCCGAACCGTAGGCCGCGGACACGGCCGCGTCCGCCGCCGCGTCCAGGTCGGCGTCCGGGAGGACCAGCATGTGGTTCTTCGCGCCGCCCAGGGCCTGCACCCGCTTGTGGTTGGCGGCGGCGGTGGTGTGGATGTACCGGGCGATCGGGGTCGAGCCGACGAAGGAGACGGCGGCGACGTCCGGGTGCTCCAGGAGGCGGTCGACGGCCACCTTGTCACCGTGCACGACGTTGAAGACGCCGTCCGGAAGACCGGCCTCCGCGAGCAGTTCGGCGATCTTCATCGAGGCCGACGGGTCCTTCTCCGACGGCTTGAGGACGAAGGTGTTGCCGCACGCGATGGCGATCGGGAACATCCACATCGGCACCATCGCCGGGAAGTTGAACGGCGTGATGCCGGCGACCACGCCGAGCGGCTGGCGGATCGAGGACACGTCGACCCGGGAGGCCACCTCGGTCGACAGCTCGCCCTTCAGCTGCACGGTGATCCCGCAGGCCAGGTCCACGATCTCCAGGCCGCGCGCGACCTCGCCGAGCGCGTCCGAGTGGACCTTGCCGTGCTCGGCGGTGATCAGCTCCGCGATGGCGTCGCGGTTGGCGTCGAGCAGCGCGCGGAACTTGAAGAGGACCGTGGTCCGCCTGGCCAGCGAGGACCGGCCCCAGGTCGCGTAGGCGTCCTTCGCGGCGGCGACCGCGGCGTCGACCTCCTCGGCGGTCGCGAAGGCGACCTTCGTGGTGACCGCGCCGGTCGCGGGGTCGGTGACCGGCCCGTACGCACCCGACGCACCGTCGACGGGCTTGCCGCCGATCCAGTGGTTGACGATCTTCGTCATGACCAAGAACTCCTTCACAGATGGCGGCGTCGGGCGGCGACGTGCCTTTCGTACTCCTCGCGCGCCTTGACCGCCGACGAGCGGGTCGCGGTCTCGGCCACAGGAACATCCCACCAGGCCTGGGCCGGGGGCGCGCCCGACACTGTGTCTGCCGTTTCGGTCTCCACGTAGACACATGTGGGAGTGTCGGCGCTCCGCGCCTCGGCGAGGGCCGCGCGCAGGTCACGGACGGTCTTCGCGCGTAGGACGCGCATCCCCAGGCTGGCCGCGTTGGCGGCGAGATCCACCGGGAGCGGCGCCCCCGTGTACGTACGGTCCTCGGAGCGGTAGCGGTACGCGGTGCCGTACCGCTCGCCGCCGACCGACTCGGAGAGGCCGCCGATGGAGGCGTACCCGTGGTTCTGGAGTATCAGGACCTTGATCGCGACGCCCTCCTGCACGGCGGTGACGATCTCGGTCGGCATCATCAGGTACGTGCCGTCGCCGACCAGCGCCCAGACGGGACGGTCCGGGGCGGCCATCCGCACGCCGATCGCGGCCGGGATCTCGTAGCCCATGCAGGAGTAGCCGTACTCGACGTGGTACTGGTCCCGCGAGCGCGCCCGCCACAGTTTGTGCAGGTCGCCGGGGAGCGATCCGGCCGCGTTGATCAGGATGTCGCTCTCGTCGACCAGTTCGTCCAGGACGCCGAGGACCTGCGGCTGGGTGGGCCGGATGTCCAGGTCGTCGGCCTCGTACGCCGCGTCGACGCGGTACTCCCAGCGTTCCTTGTCGTCGGCGTACTCGGTGGCGTACGCCGGTTCGACGCGGTGCTCGTGCAGCAGCAGCGCCTCGGTGAGGGCCTCCAGTCCGGACCGCGCGTCGGCGATCAGCGGGATGCCGGAGAGCTTGTGGCCGTCGTACGGGGCGATGTTGAGGTTCAGGAAGCGGACGCCCGTGCCGGTGAAGAGGGTGCCGGAGGCGGTGGTGAAGTCGGTGTAGCGGGTGCCGACGCCGATCACCAGGTCGGCGGTGCGGGCGAGTTCGTCGGCGGTCGCGGTGCCGGTGTGGCCGATGCCGCCGACGTCCTGCGGGTGGTCGAAGCGCAGCGAGCCCTTGCCCGCCTGGGTGGAGGCGACGGGAATGCGGGTGGCGGCGGCGAGTTCGGCGAGCGCGTCCTCGGCACGGCTGTGGTGGACGCCGCCGCCCGCGACGATCAGGGGACGGCGGGACTCGCGGATCGCCGTTACGGCGGCGGCCAGTTCGGACACGTCGGCCGGCGGGCGGCGCACGGTCCAGGTCCGCTCGGCGAAGAACTCCTCGGGCCAGTCGTACGCCTCCGCCTGCACGTCCTGCGGCAGCGCGAGCGTGACCGCGCCCGTCTCGACCGGGTCGGTGAGCACCCGCATCGCCTGGAGGGCGGCCGGGATCAGGGCCTCGGGGCGGCTGATCCGGTCGAAGTACCTCGACACCGGGCGCAGGCAGTCGTTGACCGACACGTCGCCCGCGTAGGGGGTTTCGAGCTGCTGGAGCACCGGGTCGGCGGGGCGGGTGGCGAAGGTGTCGCCGGGGAGGAGGAGCACCGGGAGGTGGTTGACGGTGGCGAGGGCGGCGCCGGTCACCAGGTTGGTGGCGCCGGGGCCGATGGAGGTGGTCACGGCGTGCGCGGAGAGCCGGTTGGACTGGCGCGCGTAGCCGACCGCCGCGTGCACCATGGACTGTTCGTTGCGGCCCTGGTGGTACGGCATCTCGTCCGCGTACTCGACGAGCGCCTGGCCGAGCCCGGCGACGTTGCCGTGGCCGAAGATCCCCCAGGTGGCGCCGATCAACCGGCGCCGCTCGCCGTCCCGTTCCGTGTACTGCGCGGCCAGGAACCGCACCAGTGCCTGCGCGACCGTCAGCCTGGTGGTGGCACCAGGCTTCTTCGACGCGTTCGACACCACTGTCACCTTCGTCGCCTTCGACGTCGGCTCTGTCATTGGTACCCCTCGGTGTGCTCTGGGTGGAAGCAGATCCGCCACTCCCGCTCCTCGCCGGGTCCCGCCATCACGTTCAGGTAGTACATGGCGTGGCCGGGCTGAGCGATGGACGGGCCGTGCCATCCGTCGGGGACGAGGACCACGTCTCCGGTGCGGACCTCGGCGAGGACGTCGGATCCGCCCTCGTGCGAAGGGAATACGCGCTGATAGCCGAATCCGTTCGGGCCCTCGATCTCGAAGTAGTAGATCTCCTCCAGCTCCGACTCGACGCCCGGCCGGTGCTCGTCGTGCTTGTGCGGCGGGTACGAGGACCAGTTGCCGCCGGGTGTGACGACCTCGACGGCGATGAGTCTGTCGCACTCGAAGGCGTCGGCGGAGGCGAAGTTGCGCACCTGGCGGGCGCAGACGCCGCTGCCGCGGTCTTCGACGGGTACCTCCGGCGCGGGGCCGTAGCGGGCGGGGAGTCGGCGCTCGCACTTCGCTCCTGCCAGGGCGAAGCGGCCTCCCACGCCGGAGGCGATCTGTGCCCGGGTGTCACGGGGTACGTAGACGAAGTCGGTGGCTCCGCCGAACACGCTCTCCCTGCCCAGGATTTCAAACTGTTCGTCCTCTATGTCCACCGTACAGCCGCCGTTGAGGGGAAGTACGATCCACTCGCTGTCGCCGGTGGTGAAGGTGTGCGTGCCACCCGGCTCCAACTCCACGACGCGCAGGCTGCTGTGGGACCAGCCGGCCAGTTCGGGGTCGATGTCGACGGCGTACAGCGAGCCGGCGGCGGCGCCTCGGGGGACGTACAGGTCTTTGCTCGTCATCCGGTCCTCACAGCAGTCCGACGGCGGTGTCCACGGCCGCGGTCACATCGCCGTCGGCCGGGTAGAGCAGCGAACGGCCTACCACCAGGCCCTGGACGGTGGGGAGTTGGAGCGCCCCGCGCCACTTCTCGTACGCGCCCTCCTGGTCCTCGCCGACGTCGCCGCCGAGGAGTACGGCGGGCAGCGTGGACGTCTCCATGACGCGGGCCATGTCGTCGGGGTTCTCGGTGACGGGGACCTTCAGCCAGGTGTACGCCGAACTGCCGCCGAGGCCGCTCGCGATGGCGATGGACTTGGTGACCGCCTCGGCGCTGAGATCGTTTCGGAGGGTGCCGTCCGCGCGGCGACGGCAGAGGAAAGGCTCGACGAACACCGGGAGTTGCCGCTCCGCCATCTCGTCGATGACCCGGGCGGTGGATTCCAGGGTGCGCAGCGAGCCGGGGTCGTCGTAGTCGATGCGCAGCAGCAGCTTGCCCGCGTCGAAGCCGAGCCTTTCGATGTCCTGGGGGCGGTGCCCGGTGAACCGGTCGTCCAGCTCGAAGGAGGCGCCCGCGAGTCCGCCGCGGTTCATCGAGCCGAGCACGACCTTGTGGTCCAGCGCCCCGAGGAGCAGCAGGTCGTCGAGGATGTCGGCGGTGGCGAGGACGCCGTCGACGCCCGGCCGGGAGAGCGCGACACAGAGCCGCTCCAGGAGGTCCGCCCGGCTCGCCATCGCGAACTTGCGGTCCCCGACGGACAGGGCGCCGCGGGCCGGGTGGTCCGCGGCGACGATCATCAGCCGGCCCCCGTCGTTGACGAGCGGCCGCCGGGGCCTGCGCTCGGCCGCCTCGGCGATGGCCTCGGGGTGGTGCACACGGGTACGGACGAGCTCGCCGACGTCGACGCGGCGGGGGGTGCCCGGGGGGTTCGCCGCACGCGGGGTCGGGTCGGCCGGGGGGTTCGCCGCACGCGGGGTCGGGCCGGCCGGGGGGTTCGCCGCACGCGGGGTCGCGTCCGGGGTGTCGGCGTCACGCGGGGTCGCGTGCGGGGTGTCGGCGTCACGCGGAGATGGTCCGCCCAGGGTGTTCGCCTCACGCCGGTTCGGGCCACCCGGGGGGTTCGCATCACGCGGGGTCGCGTCCGGGCTGCCGGCGTCACGCGGAGATGGTCCGCCCAGGGTGCTCGCCTCACGCCGGTTCGGGGCACCCGGGGTGCTCGCATCACGCGGGGTCGCGTCCGGGCTGCCGGCGTCACGCGGAGATGGTCCGCCCAGGGTGCTCGCCTCACGCCGGTTCGGGGCACCCGGGGTGTTCGCCTCGCGCGGGGTCGCGTCCGGGCTGCCGGCGTCACGCGGGTTCGGGTCGCCCGAGGTGCTCGTCTCGGGCGGAAGCGCACCGTCCGGGGTGCCTTCGCCGTACGCCCCCGGGTCGCCCCCTTCGTTCCTCGCGCCCCCGACCTGGCCGGCCCTCACAGCACCGCTCCCGCCGTGAGCGCGTCCTCGACCTCGCGGGGGGTCGGCATCGCGGAGGAGCACTCCAGGCGGGACGCGACGATGGCGCCCGCGGCGTTGGCGTACCGCATGATCCGCTCCAGGTCCCAGCCGGCGAGGAGGCCGTGGCAGAGCGAGCCGCCGAAGGCGTCGCCGGCGCCGAGGCCGTTCAGGACGGTCACGGGGAGGGGCGGGACCTCGGCGCGGCTGCCGTCGCGGTGGACGGCGAGGACGCCCTTGGGGCCCTGCTTGACGACGGCGAGTTCGACGCCGGCATCCAGCAGGGCGCGGGCGGCCGCGTGCGGTTCACGCTCTCCGGTGGCGATCTCGACCTCGTCGATGTTGCCGACCGCGACGGTGGTGTGGCGCAGGGCCTCGGCGTAGAAGGGACGGGCCGACTCGGGGTCCGTCCAGAACATGGGGCGCCAGTCGAGGTCGAAGACCGTCGTACCCGATCTGGCGCGGTGGGCGAGCGCCGCGAGCGTCGCCGTCCGACTGGGTTCCTCGCTCAGGCCGGTGCCGGTCACCCAGAAGATGCCGGCCTCGCGCAGGGCGTCGAGGTCGAGTTCGTGGGCGTCGATCTCCAGGTCGGGGGCCTTGGGCTGCCGGTAGAAGTACAGCGGGAAGTCGTCCGGCGGGAAGACCTCGCAGAACGTCACCGGGGTGGGCAGGCCGGGGACCGGGGTGACCCAGCGGTCGTCGACACCGAAGTCGCGCAGCGCCTCGTGGAGGTAGGCGCCGAAGGGGTCGTCGCCCGTGCGTGTGATCACCGCCGTACGGCGTCCGAGCCGGGCCGCGGCCACCGCGACGTTCGTCGCCGAACCGCCGAGGAACTTCCCGAAGGTCGTCACCCGCGCCAGCGGGACCCCTGCCTGCAACGGATAGAGGTCCACACCGATCCGCCCCATGGTGATCAGGTCGTGCGCCATCGAGTTCCCTTCGCTTCGGCTGCACCCAGGTCTAGCCGGGTGCGGGGAGCCCTGTCAACGTTTTGTCCAGACATTCGGACCAGGCCTTGACACGTCCTTGGCGCCGCCGGAAGCTGACGCTCATGACGTCGTTGTCACCGGAGTCCTCTCCGCTCTCCTCCCCGCAGGCATCGCCTCCGTCCTCACTGTCCCGTATCCGGGTCGGTTCGGCTCCCGACTCGTGGGGCGTCTGGTTCCCCGACGACCCCCGGCAGGTCCCCTGGCAGCGCTTCCTCGACGAGGTCTCCGGGTCCGGGTACGAGTGGATCGAGCTGGGCCCCTACGGCTATCTCCCCACCGATCCGGCAGTCCTGCGGGAGGAGACCGCCCGGCGCGGGCTCACGGTCTCGGCCGGCACGGTGTTCACGGGGCTGCACCGCGGTCCCGACGTCTGGGAGTCCACCTGGGCGCACGTCTCGGACAACGCGGCGCTCACCCAGACGATGGGTGCCGAGCACCTGGTGGTCATCCCCGCGTTCTGGCGGGACGACAAGACGGGTGACGTGCTGGAGGACAGCACGCTGACGCCCGCACAGTGGCGCGATCTGACCACCCAGACCGAGCGGCTCGCCCACGAGGTGCGCGAGCGGTACGGCCTGAAGATCGTCGTCCACCCGCACGCGGACACACACATCGACAGCGAGGAGAACGTCACCCGTTTCCTCGACTCGACGGACTCCTCGCTGGTCTCGCTCTGCCTGGACACCGGGCACTACGCGTACTGCGGCGGCGACAGCGTCAAGCTGATCGAGACGTACGGGGAGCGCATCGGGTACCTGCACCTCAAGCAGGTCGATCCGCGGATCCTGGCCGAGGTGCGGGCGGAGGAGGTGCCGTTCGGGCCCGCCGTGGCTCGAGGGGTGATGTGCGAACCGCCGTCGGGCGTACCGGCCCTGGAGCCCGTCCTGGCGGCCGCGCAACGGCTCGACGTCGACCTCTTCGCCATTGTCGAGCAGGACATGTACCCGTGCCTTCCGGACAAGCCGCTGCCGATCGCGCAGCGCACGCGGGCGTTCCTGAGGTCCTGCGGGGCCTAGGGGGCGGCGTCGTGGCGTGAGCCCGCCGAGCGCTCGGGGCTCGGCGGGACCCCCCGGGCTCCAGCGTCGCCTCCGCCGCCGTCTCCGCTGTCTTTTGACCGCCACCCGCCCATTGCGTCACTCGTGTCACAAATACCCGGTTCCTGTCACACATGTCGCGTGTACGCGGGTCTTGGGTCACACCCGGTCGACAGGCACTTCCCGGTGCTCACTCTGTGTCGTTCACGGAGCACAGGCTTTGTTGATCACCAGCGCAGTGTCCGGCTCCCCCGACGGCCACCCCCGGCCGCCGCCGCGGCACGCGCGGGGAGGTGCCACTCATGACCGACCGCAGGCTCTGGTCGTACAAGGAGATCGCGGCGCACATCAAGGTGCAGCCGGACACCGTGCGGTCGTACCGCAAGCACGGACTGCTGCCGCCGCCCGACCACGTGGAGAGCGGCAAGCCCTACTGGTACGCGGACACCGTCCGCGCCTGGGTCGCCTCACGCCCTCGCAACCGGGGTCGCAACGACGGCTGACCTCCGCCTCCCCTTCCCCGTGCCCCGCCTTCAGGCAGGGCACGGGCCTCCCCGGTCAGCTCCACGGCTCGATGACCGTGACCCCCGCCCCGGGCGTCGTCCCCATCGCCGCCAGCGCGGCCGGTGCCGCGTCCAGCGGGATGGTGGCGGTGACCAGGAGGTCGGGGCGCAGGATCCCGGCCCGTACCAGTTCCAGCATGTCGGGGTAGGCGTGCGCCGCCATGCCGTGGCTGCCCAGCACGTCGAGTTCGAGGGCGATCACGCGGGCCATGGGGATCTCGGGGGCCGCCGGCAGCAGTCCGACCTGGACGTGCCGGCCGCGTCGCCGCAGGCCGTTCACCGAGGCCGCGCAGGTGGCCGCGGACCCGAGGGCGTCCAGCGACACGTGGGCGCCGCCGCCGGTCAGTTCGCGTACCGCCTCCGCCGTGTCCGCCACCTTCGACGCGTCCACGGCCTCCGCCGCCCCGAACCTCCGCGCCAGCTCCAGCGCCCGGGGCGACACGTCGACGGCGACGACCCGGGCCCCGGCGGCGGCCGCGATCATCACCGCGGACAGACCGACGCCCCCGCAGCCGTGCACCGCGAGCCACTCCCCCGCCGCCGCCCTGCCCCGCGCGACCACCGCCCGGTACGCCGTGGCGAACCGGCAGCCCAGCGAGGCGGCCGTGGCCGCGGGCATCCCCTCGGGCACCGCGACCAGGTTCACGTCGGCGTGGTCGAGCGCCACGTACCGCGCGAAGGAACCCCAGTGCGTGAACCCCGGCTGGGTCTGGCGTTCGCACACCTGCTGGTCGCCCGCGGCGCACGAGGGACAGCTTCCGCAGGCGCAGACGAACGGCACGGTGACCCGGTCGCCGGGGCGCCGGCCGGTGACGCGGGCGCCCACCGCCTCGACGACCCCGGCGAGTTCGTGCCCCGGCACGTGCGGCAGTGTGATGCCGGAGTCGTGGCCCATCCAGCCGTGCCAGTCGCTCCGGCACAGCCCGGTGGCCTCGACCCGCACCACCACCCCGTGCTCCGCGGGCGCCGGGTCCGCCACCTCACGCACCTCGGCCGGCTCCCCGTACCGCTCGAACACCACCGCGCGCATCCGTCCAGCCCCTCGCCGTCGACCCGTGGATCAGCCTTCGGGAACGAACGCTAGCCGGGCCGGGCCGCGGGACAGCCGCGGTCCGGGCCGTCGGCGCTCACCACGTCTCGGCCCCCTCGCTCTCCCCCTTCTCCACCTTCTCCCCCCGCAGCCTCAGCCCCACCAGCGGAAACACCAGTACGGAGAGCATCGCGGCCCCCACCAGTGCCGCCGCCTCCTCGGTGCCGAGCACCTTGTCGTCCACTCCGATGGTGGTGATGGCCACCACCAGGGGGAGGGCCGTCGAGGCGAAGAGGGTGAGGGCACGGCGGTCGCGTCCCTGGAGATCGCGCGGGGCGAGGGCGTACACGGGCAGGCCGCGCACCAGGAGGAAGAGCAGCAGGAAGACGGGCAGCAGGAGCAGCGCGCGGCCCCCGGAGAGCAGGGCGTCCAGGTCGAACTCGATTCCGGTGACGACGTAGAAGACCGGCACCAGGAAGCCGAACCCCATCGCCTCGACCTTGGCCAGGATCTCGCCCGCGCTCCGCGGCGCCGCCCCGTGGAGCACCAGCCGGGTGATCAGGCCGGCGGCGAAGGCGCCGAGCAGGGTGTCGAGGCCCAGGGCGCCGGAGACGCCGAGCATCACGGCCAGCAGCAGGACGACCAGCCGGACCGCGAACTGCCCGCTGCTGTGCAGGGTCTTGTCGATTACGTGCGAGAACCAGGGCCGCCGGGGGCGCAGCGCCCAGAACACCGCTCCGGCGGTGAGGAGCGCGAACGCGGCGAGCAGCACCGTCGACCTGCCCGGCGCGCGGCCGCTCAGCAGCAGGGTGATCGCGATGATCGGCCCGAACTCCCCCACCGCGCTCATCGCCATCATCACCGAGCCGAAACGCGAGCGCAGGTCCCCGGCGTCGCGCAGGACGGACAGCACCGCGCCGAGGGCGGTGCTGGTGAGGGCGGTGCCGATGTAGACGCCCTTGGAGGCCCCGGTGAGCAGCATGCCCAGCGTGAGTCCCGCGGCCAGCGCGATCAGCCAGGCCCCGACCGAGCGCTTCAGGGTGTCCCCGCGGACCTTGTCGAACTCGATCTCGTAGCCCGCGAGGAAGATCAGCATCGCCAGGCCCAGGTCGGAGAGCGTGTCGATGACCTCGCCCTCGCCGGCCCAGCCCAGCACGTCGGGGCCGACCAGGATGCCGAGGACGATCTCGAAGATGACGAGCGAGACCGGCAGCCGGCGGCCGATCCCGTAGGCCAGCAGCGGGGCGAGTACCGCGATGGACATGATCAGAATGAGCGTCCCGGACTGCGACATAAGGGGTATTTACCATAGAGTCCCGGCGGATCCCGCCAGCGGCCGCCGCCCCGTGACCCCGCTTGGAGAAGTACCCCCTAGGGGTATAGCCTGCTAGCAGGAGGCAACCCTGGAGCCTCAGGACTCACCTCCTGTCTACGTACGCACGCCCGAGATGCCTCACTGAGGAGTAACGCCATGACCTCGCAGACCGACACCCAGGGTTCCGTCACGACCGTCTACCAGGTGAGCGGAATGAGCTGCGGGCACTGCGAGGGTTCCGTCTCCGGCGAGCTCGCCGGGATCGCCGGCGTCAGCTCGGTGAAGGCCGTGGCCGCCACCGGTGAGGTCACCGTGGTCTCCGCCGCCGCCCTCGACGAGGACGCGGTGCGTGCCGCGGTCGACGAGGCGGGCTTCGAACTCGTCGGCAAGGCCTGAACCGACCCCCGCGCGACACCCTCCGCGACACCTAGCTCTCCACACCGGGCCGTACCGACCAGCTGATACTGGCTCCGTACGGCCTGGTTCGTTCCTTGGAGCCGGACCATGACCACCTCAGCACCCGCGACAGCCAGGGCGCAGACCGCGCCCGCCTCGGAGATCGAGCTCAGCATCGGCGGTATGACCTGCGCCTCCTGCGCGGCGCGCGTCGAGAAGAAGCTCAACCGCATGGACGGTGTCACCGCCACCGTCAACTACGCGACCCAGAAGGCGAAGGTCTCGTATCCGCGGGAGGTGGTGGTCGCCGATCTGATCGCCACCGTCGAGAAGACCGGGTACACGGCCAAGCAGCCGCCGCCTCCGCCCACGGCCGAGTCCGCGCCGGACTCCGCCGAAGAGCGCGATCCCGAACTGGCCGCCCTGCGCGAACGCCTGGCCGTCTCCGTCCTCCTCGCCCTCCCCGTCGCCCTGCTGTCGATGATCCCGGCCCTCCAGTTCGACGACTGGCAGTGGCTGGCGCTCACCCTGGCCGCACCCGTGGTCGTCTGGGGCGGACTCCCCTTCCACCGGGCCGCGTTCACGAACGCGCGGCACGGCGCGGCCACCATGGACACCCTCATCTCGATCGGCACGCTGGCCGCGTTCGGCTGGTCCCTGTGGGCGCTGTTCCTCGGGGACGCGGGCATGGAGGGCATGCGCGAGGGCTTCTCGTTCACCGTCTCGCGCGAGCAGGGGACTTCGGCGATCTACCTGGAGGTCGCCGCCGGTGTCATCGCGTTCATCCTGCTCGGCCGGTATCTGGAGGCCCGCTCCAAGCGGCAGGCCGGGGCCGCGCTGCGGGCGCTGATGGAACTGGGCGCCAAGGACGTGTCCGTTCTGCGGGACGGCCGCGAAGTACGCGTCCCTGTCGACCAGTTGGCCGTCGGGGACCGGTTCGTCGTACGGCCCGGCGAGAAGATCGCCACCGACGGCACCGTCATCGAGGGCGCCTCGGCCGTGGACGCCTCGATGCTGACCGGCGAGTCGCTGCCGGTCGACGTCGGCGCGGGCTCCGCGGTGACCGGCGCGACCGTGAACGCCGGGGGCCGGCTGGTCGTCGAGGCGAGCCGGGTCGGCGCGGACACCCAACTCGCGCGGATGGCGCGGCTGGTGGAGGACGCGCAGAACGGCAAGGCCGAGGTGCAGCGACTCGCCGACCGGATCTCCGGGGTCTTCGTCCCGGCGGTGCTGCTGATCGCGCTCGGCACGTTCGGGGTCTGGCTGGCGGTCACGGGCGACACGGTCGCCGCCTTCACGGCCGCCGTCGCGGTGCTGATCATCGCCTGCCCGTGCGCGCTGGGGCTCGCCACGCCGACCGCCCTGATGGTCGGCACGGGACGCGGCGCCCAGCTCGGCATCCTCATCAAGGGACCCGAGGTCCTGGAGTCCACCCGCCGCGTCGACACCGTCGTCCTGGACAAGACCGGGACCGTGACGACGGGACGCATGAAACTTCAAGAGGTCTACGTCGTCGGCGGCATGGCCGAGAACGAGGTCCTGCGGCTCGCAGGAGCCCTGGAACACGCCTCCGAGCACCCGATTGCCCAGGCGGTCGCGGCAGGCGCTCAGGAGCGAACTGGCGCGTTCTCGCCCCCGGAGCACTTCGAGAACGTTCCGGGGCGCGGGGTCCGCGGGCGCGTGGCGGGCCACGAGGTGACGGTCGGCCGGTTCGCGACGGACACCGCGCCGGCACTCCCGGAGGAGCTGGCGCGCGCCAAGTCCGCGGCCGAGGCGGAAGGACGTACCGCCGTCGTGGTCACCCGGGACGGCGCGGCGGTCGGTGTGCTCACCGTCGCCGACGCGGTCAAGGAGACCAGCGCCGAGGCCGTGCGCGCCCTGCGCGCCCTCGGGCTCAGGCCGGTGCTGCTCACCGGGGACAACCGGGCGGTCGCCGAGTCCGTGGCCCGTGCCGTGGGGATCGACAGCGCGGACGTGATCGCCGAGGTGCTGCCGGAGGACAAGGTCGACGTCGTCAGGCGGCTCCAGGGCGAGGGGCGCAGCGTCGCGATGGTGGGCGACGGGGTCAACGACGCGGCGGCGCTGGCCACCGCCGACCTGGGTCTGGCGATGGGAACCGGCACGGACGCGGCGATCGAGGCGAGCGATCTGACGCTGGTGCGCGGGGATCTGCGGGTGGCCGCGGACGCGATCCGGCTGTCGCGCAGGACCCTCGGCATCATCAGGGGGAACCTCGTCTGGGCTTTCGGATACAACGTGGCGGCGCTGCCGTTGGCGGCGGCCGGGCTGCTGAACCCGATGATCGCGGGGGCGGCGATGGCCTTCTCGTCGGTGTTCGTGGTCACGAACAGCCTTCGGCTCAGGGCATTCTCATGATGTTCGGGTGAGAACCCCCCTAGAGTCCGGGGAGAGCCTCACATAAGCTCTTCACAAGGCTCGCGCATCTTCCTTACGCTTGGGCCCCTGCAATCCGTTTTGGGGTCTCTTGCGTATCTTCAGGACATATGCAAGAGACGCAGGTCACAGTGATGTGAACGTAACCAACGAAGGGGTTCGTGAGTCTAAGTTGGCGATGTCAGAAGCGTCTTGGGGGGCGTGACTGGCATCTGGGGATGTCTTGGGGGACGTTCCTGGAACTGCGTTGCCGGGGCACGTACACCGGGGAGCTTTGAGCGGCCCTCCCGGCGGTACGCGTCCCGGCCAACCGCACCCTCGTGACCGAAGTTTTGCTCGTTCCGCTCACAGCAGGCCGCTCACCAGCACGTCCAGCCAGAACACAGCGATTCAGGCGCTGTCCACAGACGCCCGGCCGGATCCCGTGGGGGGAATCCGCACCGGGACAAGGAAAGCGCCCTGACTGCCGGCCCGTGGGGGGACCGGTAGCAGGGCGCTTTCCGTTTTGTCCGTATGTGCCGCTGCGCGCGGATTTCGTGCGTGCCGCTACGCGCGCGGCGGTCCGGCGGGTTCCGCGCTCAGCGGCCCTCGACCGGAACGAAGTCGCGCAGGACCTCGCCCGTGTAGATCTGCCGGGGGCGGCCGATGCGGGAGCCGGGCTCCTTGATCATCTCGTGCCACTGGGCGATCCAGCCGGGGAGGCGGCCCAGGGCGAACAGGACCGTGAACATCTCGGTCGGGAAGCCCATGGCGCGGTAGATCAGGCCCGTGTAGAAGTCCACGTTGGGGTAGAGGTTGCGCGAGACGAAGTACTCGTCGGAGAGCGCGTGCTCCTCCAGCTTGAGCGCGATGTCCAGCAGCTCGTCGGACTTGCCCAGGGCCGAGAGGACGTCGTGCGCCGCGGCCTTGATGATCTTGGCGCGCGGGTCGAAGGACTTGTACACCCGGTGGCCGAAGCCCATCAGGCGGACGCCGTCCTCCTTGTTCTTCACCTTGCGGATGAAGGAGTCGACGTCGCCGCCGTTGGCCTGGATGCCTTCCAGCATCTCCAGGACGGACGCGTTGGCGCCGCCGTGCAGCGGGCCCCAGAGGGCGGAGATGCCGGCGGAGATCGACGCGAACATGTTCGCCTGCGAGGAGCCGACCAGGCGGACCGTGGAGGTCGAACAGTTCTGCTCGTGGTCCGCGTGCAGGATGAGCAGCTTCTCCAGCGCGGAGACGACGACCGGGTCGAGCTCGTACTCCTGCGCCGGGACCGAGAACGTCATGCGGAGGAAGTTCTCGACGTACCCGAGGTCGTTGCGCGGGTAGACGAAGGGGTGCCCGATCGACTTCTTGTAGGCGTACGCCGCGATCGTCGGAAGCTTGGCGAGAAGGCGGATCGTCGAGAGGTGACGCTGCTTCTCGTCGAAAGGGTTGTGGCTGTCCTGGTAGAACGTCGACAGGGCGCTGACCACCGACGACAGCATCGCCATCGGGTGGGCGTCGCGCGGGAAGCCCTGGAAGAAACGCTTGACGTCCTCGTGCAGCAGGGTGTGCTGCGTGATCTCGTTCTTGAAGGTGGAGAGCTCGTCCACGTTCGGCAGTTCGCCGTTGATCAGCAGCGAGGCCACCTCAAGGAAGGTGGAGTGCTCGGCCAGCTGCTCGATCGGGTAGCCGCGGTAGCGGAGGATGCCCTCCTCACCGTCGAGGTAGGTGATCGCGGATTTATAGGCGGCGGTGTTCCCGTATCCGCTGTCCAGCGTCACCAGACCCGTCTGTGCGCGCAGCTTCCCGATGTCGAAGCCCTTGTCGCCGACGGTGCTGTCGATCACCGGGTAGGTGTACTCGCCATCGCCGTAACGCACTACTACAGAGTTGTCGCTCACGTCATCCCTCACCGACGTTGTCCCTCTTCTTCGAGGTGCCCTGACTGTCTCTACCATCCCCCATTTGGCCCTGGAGAGTGCACTCGGGGTCGACCATTGGGCCTATTGGCGGCACTGAGTGCCGCCAACTTACTCATCCTGCCCCCCTTCGCCCGGGTTCCGGAAGTGCTGTGTGACCTTTACGACTCGTTTGATCGATCATTTTTGCCGAGGTGGCGCGCGGAGGCCTCCCGAGAGGTCCGAAAGGCCCGGCGGGGGCGGATCCGCGCGCGTCAGGCCTGGGCTAGCCGGAAGGCCAGCGCCGTGCACCGCTGCCCGGCGGAGACCGTGCGGACCGCCTGGCCTATCGCCTTGCGGGAGCCGACGAGGACGACCAGCCGCTTGGCGCGGGTGACGGCGGTGTAGAGGAGATTGCGCTGGAGCATCATCCACGCGCTGGTGGTCACCGGGATCACCACCGCGGGGTACTCACTGCCCTGGGAGCGGTGGATGGTCACCGCGTACGCGTGGGCCAGCTCGTCCAGTTCGTCGAAGTCGTACGGCACCTCCTCGTCCTCGTCGGTCCGCACCGTCAGCTTCTGTTCCTCGGCGTCGAGGGAGGTCACGACGCCGACCGTGCCGTTGAAGACGCCGTTCTCGCCCTTCTCGTAGTTGTTGCGGATCTGGGTGACCTTGTCGCCGACGCGGAAGACCCGGCCGCCGAAGCGCTTCTCGGGGAGGTCGGGGCGGGCCGGCGTGATGGCCTGCTGGAGAAGGCCGTTGAGGGCGCCCGCGCCCGCCGGGCCCCGGTGCATCGGCGCGAGGACCTGGATGTCGCGGCGCGGGTCGAGCCCGAACTTGGCCGGAATCCGCCGTGCCGCCACGTCCACCGTGAGCCGGCCCGCCTCCTCGGTGTCGTCCTCGACGAAGAGGAAGAAGTCCAACATGTCGTCCGTGCGCGGGTGCTGCCCGGAGTTGATCCGGTGGGCGTTGGTCACCACCCCGGACTGCTGGGCCTGCCGGAAGATCCGGGTGAGCCGGACCGCCGGGACCGGGCCGCCGTCGGCGAGCAGGTCGCGCAGCACCTCGCCGGCGCCGACGCTGGGGAGTTGGTCGACGTCTCCCACGAAGAGGAGGTGCGCGCCCGGAGGCACCGCCTTGACCAGCTTGTTGGCGAGGAGGAGGTCGAGCATCGAGGCCTCGTCGACGACCACCAGGTCGGCGTCGAGCGGGCGGTCCCTGTCGTAGGCCGCGTCGCCGCCCGGCTTCAGCTCAAGGAGCCGGTGCACGGTGGAGGCCTCGGCGCCCGTCAGCTCGGCCAGCCGCTTGGCGGCACGGCCCGTGGGCGCGGCCAGGACGACCTTCGCCCTTCTGGCGCGGGCCAGTTCCACGATCGAGCGGACCGTGAAGGACTTGCCGCAGCCGGGTCCGCCGGTGAGCACGGCCACCTTCCTGGTGAGCGCGAGCCGGACCGCCTGCTCCTGCTCGGGCGCCAACTCCGTGCCCGTACGCCCCTTCAGCCAGGTCAGTGCCTTGTCCCAGGCGACGTCGCGGAAGGCGGGCATCCGGTCCTGGTCGGTGCGCAGCAGGCGCAACAGCTGGGCGGACAGGGAGAGTTCGGCGCGGTGGAAGGGGACCAGATAGACGGCGGTGACCGGCTCGCCGTCCGGGCCCGGCACCTTCTCCCGGACGACGCCGGGGTCCTCGCCTTCCTCCGCCGGGGCCGCCAGTTCCGCGAGGCACTCGATGACCAGGCCCGTGTCCACCTGGAGGAGTTTGACCGCGTCCGCGATCAGCCGCTCCTCGGGGAGATAGCAGTGGCCCTGGTCGGTGGACTGTGAAAGGGCGTACTGCAGGCCCGCCTTGACGCGCTCCGGGCTGTCGTGCGGGATGCCGACGGACTGGGCGATCTTGTCGGCGGTCAGGAAGCCGATGCCCCAGACGTCGGACGCGAGGCGGTAGGGCTGGTTCCTCACCACCGAGATCGACGCGTCGCCGTACTTCTTGTAGATGCGGACCGCGATCGACGTGGACACCTCGACGGTCTGGAGGAAGAGCATGACCTCCTTGATCGCCTTCTGCTCCTCCCAGGCGTCGGCGATCTTCCTGGTGCGCTTGGGGCCGAGCCCGGGGACCTCGACGAGCCGCTTCGGCTCCTCCTCGATGATCCGCAGGGTGTCGGTGCCGAAGTGCCGGGTGATCCGGTCGGCGAAGACCGGGCCGATGCCCTTGACCAGGCCGGAGCCGAGGTAACGGCGGATGCCCTGGACGGTGGCGGGCAGCACCGTCGTGTAGTTCTCCACCGTGAACTGCTTGCCGAACTGGGGGTGCGAGCCCCAGCGGCCCTCCATCCGGAGCGACTCCCCCACCTGCGCGCCGAGCAGCGAGCCGACGACGGTCAGCAGGTCACCGCCACCGCGACCGGTGTCGACCCTCGCGACCGTGTATCCGTTCTCCTCGTTGGCGTACGTGATGCGTTCGAGTACGCCTTCGAGTGTCGCGAGCCGCCGTTCGCCTGTGGGGTCCGCCGCCTGATGGGACATGGTCGAAACGGTACCGCCGGGGTCCGACAACGGTGGACGGGATCAGCGGCGGCCCTGGGGCCGGCCGCCCCTGCCCTGCTGTTGGCCTCCCGGCTCCCACGGCCGCTCCACCTGCCGCCTGTCCGTCTGCCGCCTGTCCGCGTCCGGGTGGTCCGCCTCCGGCGGCACGCGGGGATCCGGCTGCGGGAAGTAGTTGTTCGCGGAACCGACGACGGGGTTGGAGGGCACCTGGAAGGACGGGTTCGGAGCGGTCGGGGGCCGCCGGGCGCTCGCGAAGGCCTGCGCATCCGGTCCCCCCTGAGGCCCCGGAAAGCCCGCGTCGGCCCTCTCCTCGGCCACCTGCAACGCGAAGGGGTCCGCCTCTGGCAGGGGACCGCGGGTGATGCCGAAGAACGCCGGGGCGGGGTCCACCGGACTGGAGACGACCGGGCTCTCGGGGGCCTGGGCGGAAGGGGTCAGGCCGGCGAACGTCCAGTTGGAGGCGCCGAGCCACGCGGGTTCCGTCGCCGTCGGCCGCTGCTCGTTCGCGGCCTCCGCCGCGCTGAGATCCAGGGCCCGCCGAAGGTCCTCCTCGTAGTCGGCGCCGGGGCTGAAGGCCGACGCGTTGTAGGCCGACGGAGGGGAGACGCCGAGGGTGGTGGGGAGTGGTGCCTCCGGTGCCGACGGGCGGGTCACGTCCGCGAGGCTGGCGTCCAGAGCCAGCCGCAGATCCTGCTGGAAGTCAGCTTCCGGCCTGTCGGGCTGAACGGACATGTCGAGACTGCGCAGTTCGGCTTCCCGCATGTCCCTCTCGAACCGCTCCTGCGGGTCGTAGACCGGGGCCTCCGCGCCCCTCATTCCACGCTCCTGAAGCACCGCCCGTTCGTACCCCCTCACGAAGTCCTCCGACGGAGCCTCCCCGGGGGCGGTATCTGTGTGGTAGCCGGGAGGTTCCACCGCCTCGGTCGGATCCCTCGGCGTGAAGTCCCAGACCGCCTGAGGCTGGTCCAGGTAGAAGGCCGGGTAGTCCTCGGAACCGGTGGGAGAACCGTCCGGCGCGTTCGTCATCGTTCACTTCTTCCTGGTGTCGGCCGCCGCTGGCGCAGAGGCCCCAGCCCTGTCGCGACCGCCGTTGTGGTCCTGCGGGCCCGCGGGGCCACAACGGCAGCGGTGGACCACCGGTTCACCGGACCGCGGAAATCCGGGACGAGCGCACCTCAGGTCACGATCCGGTGTCGGACTCTTGTCAAACCCCCGTGTAATCGATTCCAATCCTTCGTGTAATCGATTCCACAAGGAGGTGGAGCGGTGATGGCGAGCATCAAGGATGTCGCCGCGGAGGCGGGTGTCTCCGTTGCCACGGTGTCCCGTGTGCTGAACGACCACCCGTCCGTGAGCCCCGACGCGCGGGCCCGCGTCCTCGCCGCCGTCGCGGCGCTGGGCTACCGCCCGAACGCCGTCGCCCGCTCCCTGCGCACCGACCAGACCCGCACCCTCGGCCTGGTCATCAGCGACGTGCTGAACCCCTACTTCACCGAACTGGCCCGCTCCGTCGAGGAGGAGGCCCGCGCGCTCGGCTACAGCGTGATCATCGGCAACGCCGACGAGCGGCCCGACCTCCAGGATCACCACGTACGGACCCTGCTGGACCGGCGTATCGACGGACTCCTCGTCTCCCCCGCCGACGGCGGCTCCCCCGGGATGCTGGACGCCGCGCGCGCCGGGACCCCGATGGTGTTCGTCGACCGCTGGATACCCGGCCTGGACGTGCCCGTCGTACGGTCCGACGGGCGGGCCGCGGTACGCGATCTCGTCGCCCATCTGCACGGGCTCGGCCACCGCAGGCTCGCCATCATCGCGGGCCCGGCGGCCACGACGACCGGCAGCGAGCGGGTCGAGGCCTTCCGCGAGGCCATGGCGGAGTACGGGATTCCGCTGCCCGGCGCCTACATAGGACAGGGCGACTTCCAGGCCGAGAGCGGACGGCGGGCCACCGAGCGGTTCCTCGCGCTGGCCGAACCGCCCGAGGTCGTCTTCGCCGCCGACAACCTGATGGCGCTCGGCGCGCTGGACGCGATCCGCGCGCGCGGGATGCGGGTCCCCGAGGACATCGCGCTCGCCGCGTTCGACGACATCCCGTGGTTCGTGCACACCGATCCGCCGATCACCGCCATCGCCCAGCCGACGGGCGAGCTCGGCCGGGCCGCGGTACGCGCCCTGGTCGACCGCATCGAGGGCCGGCCCCCGCAGTCCGTCACCCTCCCCGCCCGTCTCGTCGTCCGCCGCTCGTGCGGCGAGTCCCCTGTCACAGAACCTGTCGCAGAGAGGAGCAACCCGTGAGCCGCCCCGACGAGTTGCCCGGTACCGGCTCGGACGAGTCGCCCCGTACCGATTCACGCGAACTGCTGCGTATCGAAGGAATCCGCAAGACCTTCCCCGGCGTCGTCGCGCTCGACAGCGTCGACTTCGACCTGCGCCGCGGTGAGGTGCACGTCCTGCTCGGCGAGAACGGCGCGGGCAAGAGCACTCTCATCAAGATGCTCTCCGGCGCCTACCATCCCGACGCCGGGCGCGTCCTCGTCGACGGCGAGGAGGTCCGTATCCAGGGGGCGCAGGACTCCGAGCGTCTCGGGATCGCGACCATCTACCAGGAGTTCAACCTCGTCCCGGACCTGACGGTCGCCGAGAACATCTTCCTGGGCCGGCAGCCGCGCCGCTTCGGGCTGATCGACCGCAAGCGGATGGAGGCCGAGGCCGCCGTCCTGCTGGAGCGGGTCGGGGTGAAGGTCTCCCCGGCCGCGCGGGTGCGTGAACTGGGCATCGCCCGGCTCCAGATGGTCGAGATCGCGAAGGCGCTCAGCCTGGACGCCCGCGTGCTGATCATGGACGAGCCGACCGCGGTGCTCACCTCCGACGAGGTCGAGAAGCTCTTCGCGATCGTGCGCCGGCTGCGCGAGGACGGTGTCGGCATCGTCTTCATCACCCACCACCTGGAGGAGATCGCCGCCGTCGGAGACCGGGTCACGGTCATCCGGGACGGCAGGAGCGTCGGCCAGGTCCCCGCGTCCACCCACTCGGACGAACTCGTCCGCCTGATGGTGGGCCGGTCCATCGAGCAGCAGTATCCGCGTGAACGCGCCGAGGCCGGGGCCGCGTTGCTCAGTGTCGAGGGGCTCACCCGGGACGGCGTCTTCCACGACGTGTCCTTCGAGGTGCGGGCCGGTGAGGTCGTCGGCATCGCGGGGCTCGTGGGGGCCGGACGTACGGAGGTCGTCCGGGCCGTCTTCGGCGCCGATCCGTATGACAGCGGGGCCGTGCGGGTCGCCGGTTCCGCGCTGCGGCGCCACGACGTGAACGCCGCGATGGCGGCGGGCATCGGGCTCGTCCCCGAGGACCGCAAGGGCCAGGGCCTGCTCCTGGACGCCTCTGTGGAGGAGAACCTCGGGCTCGTGACCATGCGGGCCGCCACCCACGGCGGTCTTGTCGACCTCAAGGGCCAGCGGGCCGCCGCCGCGCGGGTCGCCGAGCGGCTGGGCGTACGGATGGCCGGTCTCGGCCAGCATGTGCGCACCCTCTCCGGCGGCAACCAGCAGAAGGTCGTCATCGGCAAGTGGCTGCTCGCCGACGCCAGGGTGCTGATCCTCGACGAGCCGACCCGCGGCATCGACGTCGGCGCCAAGGTCGAGATCTACCAGCTCGTCAACGAACTGACGGCGGCCGGCGCCGCCGTCCTGATGATCTCCAGCGATCTGCCCGAGGTGCTCGGCATGAGCGACCGGGTGCTGGTGATGGCACAGGGCCGGATCGCGGGCGAACTCTCCGCCGACGAGGCGACCCAGGACTCCGTGATGGCCCTCGCCGTCAGCACGAACACCGAAAAGGAGGCCCCCCGTGGCCACTGACACCAAAGCGGGCGCCCCAGGCGCGAGCGGCGCATCGGCGGTCCGGCGCCTCCTGCTCGACAACGGCGCGCTCACCGCGCTCATCGTCCTAGTCGTCGCCATGACGGCACTGTCCGGCGACTTCCTGACGACGGACAACCTGCTCAACATCGGCGTCCAGGCGGCCGTCACCGCCATCCTCGCCTTCGGCGTCACCTTCGTGATCGTCTCGGCGGGCATCGACCTGTCGGTCGGCTCCGTCGCCGCGCTCTCCGCCACCGTCCTTGCCTGGACGGCGACTTCAGAGGGTGTGCCGGTCTGGATCGCGGTGCTTCTCGCGATCGCCACCGGCATAGCGTGCGGCCTGGTCAACGGCGTGCTGATCTCGTACGGGAAACTGCCGCCGTTCATCGCGACGCTCGCGATGCTGTCGGTGGGCCGGGGGCTCAGCCTGGTCATCTCGCAGGGCAGCCCGATCGCCTTCCCCGACTCGGTGTCCCACCTCGGCGACACGCTCGGCGGCTGGCTGCCGGTGCCGGTCCTGGTGATGGTCGTGATGGGCCTGATCACCGCCCTGATCCTGGGGCGGACGTACATCGGCCGCTCCATGTACGCCATCGGCGGCAACGAGGAGGCCGCGCGGCTGTCGGGGCTGCGGGTGAAGCGGCAGAAGCTCGTGATCTACGCGCTGTCCGGTCTGTTCGCGGCCGCCGCGGGCATCGTGCTCGCCTCCCGGCTCTCCTCCGCCCAGCCGCAGGCCGCGCAGGGCTACGAGCTCGACGCGATCGCCGCGGTCGTCATCGGCGGCGCCTCCCTCGCGGGCGGTACCGGCAAGGCGTCCGGCACACTGATCGGCGCGCTGATCCTGGCGGTGCTGCGCAACGGGCTCAACCTCCTCTCGGTGTCGGCCTTCTGGCAGCAGGTCGTCATCGGCGTGGTGATCGCGCTCGCCGTCCTGCTCGACACGCTGCGGCGCAAGGCGGGGGCGACCCCGGTGTCCGGTGCCTCGGGCGGCGGCGGCAGGGGAAAGCAGGCGGCGACGTACGTGATCGCCGCCGTGGTCGCCGCGGCCGTGGTGGGCGCGATGTCCTTCCTGCACAACGGCTCGTCCTCGACCGCGAAGACGAAGGTGGGGCTGTCCCTGTCGACGCTGAACAACCCCTTCTTCGTACAGATCAAGGCGGGGGCTCAGGAGGAGGCGAAGAAGCTCGGTGTGGACCTGACCGTGACGGACGCCCAGAACGACGCGTCGCAGCAGGCCAACCAGTTGCAGAACTTCACCAGTTCGGGCCTCGGTGCGATCATCGTCAACCCGGTGGACTCGGACGCGGCGGGCCCTTCGGTGCGTTCCGCGAACAAGGCCGACATCCCCGTCGTGGGTGTCGACCGGGGCGTGAACAAGGCCGACACGGCGGCTCTCGTCGCCTCCGACAACATCGCGGGCGGCAAGCTCGCCGCGAAGACCATGGCCGAGAAGCTGGGCGGCCGGGGCACGATCGCGATCCTCCAGGGCCAGGCGGGCACGTCCGCCAGCCGTGAGCGCGGGGCCGGGTTCGCCGAGGGGCTGAAGGACTACCCCGGCATCAAGGTCGTCGCCAAGCAGCCCGCGGACTTCGACCGCACCAAGGGCCTCGACGTCATGACCAACATGCTCCAGGCCAACCCCGGTATCCAGGGCGTGTTCGCCGAGAACGACGAGATGGCGCTCGGCGCGGTCAAGGCGCTGGGTTCCAAGGCCGGCAAGTCGGTCGCGGTCATCGGCTTCGACGGCACGCCCGACGGGCTGACCGCCGTCGAGGCGGGCACGATGTACGCCTCCGTCGCCCAGCAGCCGACGGAACTCGGCCGAATCGCGGTGGAGAACGCGCTGAAGGCCGCCGAGGGGAAGAAGGTCGACAAGACGGTGATGGTGCCGGTGAAGGTGGTCACCTCGCGCAACGTCGACGAGTTCAGCGGATGACACCGGTGGGCGCGGCCGGCTTCGGCGGATGACCCCGGTGAGCGGCCGGACGGACGACTGGTCCGGCCGGCCGCTCACCCGACGCGTTCCCGACCGACCTTTCTAGGGAGACAGTTCATGTACGACTACGACCTGCTGGTCGTGGGATCGGCCAACGCCGACCTGGTGATCGGGGTCGAGCGGCGGCCCGCGGCCGGGGAGACGGTCCTCGGCTCGGACCTGACCGTCCACCCCGGCGGCAAGGGCGCCAACCAGGCGGTCGCCGCCGCCCGGCTCGGTGCCCGTACGGCCCTGCTGGCCCGCGTCGGCGACGACGCGTACGGGCGGCTGCTGCTGGACTCGCAGCGGGCCGCCGGTGTCGACACGGTGGGCGTGCTGGTCGGCGGGGCGCCCACCGGCGTCGCGCTGATCACGGTCGATCCGTCCGGGGACAACAGCATCGTGGTCTCGCCCGGCGCGAACGGGCGGCTGACTCCCGGGGACGTCCGCGCGGCCGGGAGCCTCTTCCAGGCCTCCCGGGTGGTCTCGGCGCAGCTGGAGATCCCGCTGGAGACGGTCGTGGAGGTGGTACGCAACCTCGCCGACGCCGGCCGTTTCGTACTGAATCCCTCGCCGCCCCGGCCACTGCCGCGCGAGGTGCTGGCGGCCTGCGATCCGCTGATCGTGAACGAGCACGAGGCCCGGGTGCTGATCGGCCCCGGTGCCGGTCCCGAGCCCGAGGACTGGGCGCGGGCTCTGCTGGCTCTCGGCCCGAGCTCTGTGGTCATCACCCTGGGCGGGCAGGGCGCGCTGGTCGCCGTGCGGGCCGGGGCGCGGGTCCGGGTGCCGTCGGTGCCGGTCGAGGCGGTGGACACGACCGGGGCGGGCGACTCGTTCACGGCGGCGCTGGCCTGGCGGCTGGGGCGCGGGGAGTCGCTGGCCGACGCCGCCGCGTACGCCGCCCTGGTGGGGGCCGCCGCGGTCACCCGGGCCGGTGCGCAGGAGTCCTTCCCGACGGCCGGGGAGGTCGCCGCGCTGGCTGCCGCCTTCCCGTCACCGGAGGACGACTCACGGCCCTCGCGAGGTGGGTCGCGGTGAAGAAGGCCGGAATTCTGAACCGTCATCTCGCGGGCGCGCTGGCCGAGTTGGGCCACGGGGACGGGGTCCTGGTGTGCGACGCGGGGATGCCGATCCCGGCGGGGCCGCGGGTCGTGGACCTGGCCTTCAGGGCCGGGGTGCCGTCCTTCGCCGAGGTGCTCGACGGGCTGCTGGACGAGCTGGTGGTGGAGGGCGCCACCGCCGCGTGCGAGGTCCGCGAGGCGAACCCGGAGGCCACCGCCCTGCTGGAGAAGCGCTTCCCGAAGCTCTGGACCGTCTCCCACGAGGAACTGAAGTCACTGTCGGCGGGCGCACGGCTGATCGTACGGACGGGGGAGGCCCGTCCCTACGCGAACGTGCTGCTGCGGTGCGGGGTGTTCTTCTGAGCCGACGGTCCGCCGGGGCGATGGGTCGCCCCGGCGGCCTGGGCGCCTGGGCGACGGGTCGCCGGACCGCATGGCCGCCCGGCCGACGGACCGCATGGCCGCCTAGCCGCCCGGCCGACGGACCACCTAGCCGACGACCACCTAGCCGCCGGACGCCTAGCCGACGGACCGGCTGGCGCCCGGCCGTCTGGCCGACGGACCACAGGGCCGCCTGACCGCCTGACCGCTTGGCCGCCTGACCGCTTGGCCGACGGACCACCGGGCCGCTTGGCCGCCTGACCACCGGACTGCCTGCCTCCCGGCCGCCGGACCACCGACCGCCTGGCCGCCTGCCACCCGGCAGACGGACCGCCTGCCACCCGCTCAGGGTGCCGCCCGCTCAAGGTGCCGGGAAGGCCAGGCGTATGCCGAGGCGTTTTTCGGTGTCGTGGAGTGACGGGACCAGGTTTGTTCGCAACGCGGTTACCTCGGTGGGGTGTTCGGTGAGGAAGCGGGTGCGCAGCCGCAGGCGGGCGGGTTCGCGGACGGCTTCGACGGGGCGCATGCAGGTGGCGTAGGCGTTGCCGAGTTCGCGGTCCACGTACGGGAGTTCGGTGGGAGCGGCGGAGTTCAGGTTGGCGTCGACCAGGGCGAAGAAGCCGTTCTCGTTGCGGACTCGCAGGCCTTGCCCGGCGAAGCAGTCGGGCAGGGCCTGCGTGGCCCGGCGGACGGCGGGGTCGGTGCGCAGGGCGGCGAGGGCGTCGAACCACTTCGACTGGAGCGAGGCGTAGGTCTCGCTCAACTCGTCGGCGGCGGCCGCGCCTTGGGCCTGGCACCGGCGTACCGCGGCGGCGCCTGCGGTGCGGGCGACGACGGGCCGCGCCGCGGGGGTGGGCACCTCGGCGCTCTGGCTGAAGCCGTGCCGGGCGAGGAAGTCCAGGTCGGGCAGTTCGGAGAACCGGATGTAGGCGAGCGGGACCTGCTCGGGAAGGGCGATGCCGCGCTCGCTCGCGCAGGCGGTCGCGGCGGCGCGTGCCGTCTGCTGACCGAAGGTGGCGAGCCCCTGCGTCCAGCGGGTCTCGGCGCCGGTCGCCGGGAGGGCCATGCGTACGGGATCGTCCGGCAGCGTGTCGCTGAGGCGGGCGGGGGTCACGGGAGCGGGCGGGTCGCCCGAGGCGTCCGGTGCGCCCGACGGGCCGGAGTCCGCCGAGCAGGCGGCCGAACACAGGGCCAGCAGCACGGCGGTGGCCGCGACGGCGATACGGGCCGGAAGCTGAATCACCGGACGGATTCCCCCCTGCGACTACCTCTGCGATTGCCTATGGCTTCTTCTGGGGCTTCTTCTGGGGCTTCTCGGATCCCGGTGACCCGGGGGTGCGGCCGCTCGTGACGGCACCCCCGGGTCATGGGAGTGGCGTGCTAGTGCGTGATGTTGACGGAGTCGCCGCCGTTGGCCAGGCTCGCGACCGTGAACGGGGTGTTGTCGTTGACGTCCGTGCACAGCCAGTACGTGGAGTCGTTGACGCTGTGGCTGCCGTTGTAGGCGTGGACGTAACCGGCGGAACAGGTGAACCAGGTGCCGTTGGAGCGGCGCAGTCGTCCGGCGAACCAGTCGTTGGCGTAGCCGGAAGTGTCGTTGGTGTAGGTGAGGTTGAGGTCGCCGCAGGTGCTGCTGGCGGACTTGTAGCGGATGGTGCCCACGCCTTCGTTGCCCCCGGTGGTCAGGCTCTGCGTCACGCAGGCCTGCGGGGCGGCCGACGCGGCCGGGGCGAGAGCCACCACGCAGGTCGCGGCGGAGACCAGGGCGAGTGCGCCGGCCATGACGGTTTTGTTCATGGGTGTTCCCCCTTGGTTGGGCGTGCGGGCCTTGTTCCGGCAGTACGGGCGGGGTCGTGTCCCGTGCGTGCGTCCCACTCGTGGCTGCCTCGAGCGCGCCTCGCGTCTGCCCCGAGGGCGGCTCGCGGACGACGCTCGCAGACCGGGCCGTGCCCGTACTACCGACTTCGACCGGAGTCGAAAGTCCGAGACCCGGCGGCGGACGCCGGTACTCCGGCGGTGGCGGAGGGAGCCGTGACGCGGGTGGGGCCCGAGGGGCGGAGCATCGCCGCGCCGAGCGGGGTGAGGGTGTGCAGCACGCTGTTGCTGGTGCGCTGGCTGGTGATCAGGCCCGCGTCGCGCAGCACGGTGGTGTGGTGCGTGGCGGTGGCGGGCGAGACGCCCAGGAAGCGCGCCAGTTCGGAGGTGGTCGCGCCTTCGGCGAGCGTGCGCAGCGCGGCGGCGCGGGTCTTGCCGAGGAGCGCGCCGAGGGAGGCCTCGGACGGTGGCACGGGTGTGGGGAGCCGGGCGCGGTGCAGGGGGTAGATCAGCACCGGTTCGAGGGTCTCGTCGGCGAGGGCGATCGGGGTCCGCCAGCAGAAGTACGAGGGGACCAGGCGCAGTCCGCGCCCGCCGAGGTGGAGGTCCCTGTCCTCGACGTAGTCGACCTGGAGGACCGGTGACCGCCAGCGCATGGCGGGCGTGAGTCCGGCGAGCAGCCCGTCGATGCCGGTGTCGAGGGTCTCGCGGGCCCGCAGCGCGGACTCACCGGTGATGCGGGCGCCGATGTGGTCGTGGTGAGGCGCGATCACGGCGTTGTGGTAGGCGCGGAGTGCCTTGGCGAACTCCTCGCGGTTCGCGCGTTCGACGAGGGTCGGGGCCCAGGGCGGAGCGCCGCTGATCTGTCTCAGTCTGCGCACTTCGAGGGCGACGCGGGTGGGCGGGGTGTCGACGATCGCCGCGAGGCCCGGGTCCAGCCCGTCGGCGGACTCCTGCGGGGTGAGGAAGTCCGGGAAGTAGCGTGCGAGGGGCACGACGGGGACGAGGAGCCTGCGTACCGCGTCGCCGAGCGGGGTTCCCACGAGGGTGTCCCGGGTGGCGCGGTACCAGTCGGCGTAGGCCCAGCGACCCTGCGAGGTCTGTAATCGGTGCAGGCTGCAGACGATTTCCCAGAGCGGGTCGGGTTCCCTGGCCAGCCTGACCCGTGCGAAGTCGTCGGGCCCGAAGTGAATACGCAGCATGGTTTTCCCCCTGCGGTCACGCACAGCTCTGCTCATCTGTGCGCAGCTCTGTGCACGGAGCAGAGTGGCGAACGGTTTCCACAGGAGGGAACGCCATATCCGGCCGCCTCCTGCCGTCACTTGGGCTGGAATACGGGGTTGACGTCCCATGCGCGGAGCTGAGGGGCAGGTCAGCCGGACGACGACACGCCTTGAGGACGACGAACGCACCATCGAGGGGGCCCGGTCCGTCGACCGGGCCCCCTCGGGTTCCCCTCCGAATCAGAACCCCCGCGATCCCCCCCGGATCCCCCTCCAGAAGTCCTGATGCCAAGTACGACCCGCAAGGCCGGGGAAGGGTTGCACGGTGTCGCCAGATTTTTTTCCCGGCCCCCTGTTGAGCGCCCGGCTCACTCTCCTCGTGAGGGATAAAGTGCCATTGCGCCGAAGTAAGCGCAGGTCCGGGGGACTTGGAGGGCAACGGGGATCGGGAAGCGGGGAACGGGGCGGAATGATCGGGACGGTGTTCCGGAGCGAGGACGTACCTGCGGAAGACAGGTTCGAGTACTGGCGCGAGCTGATGGACCGGACGATCGCGCCCAGCGACATCAGCAGTGAGTACGCCGCCGACTTCTGGGCGGAGCAGCGGTTGCTGAAGCTGGGCCCGGTGACCGTGTGGCCCGCGTCCTTCCTGCCGATGCGGTTCCGGCGGAACGCGAAGCTGATACGGCAGTCCGATCCGGAGGAGCACCACCTGACGCTGCTGCTCGGCGGCTCGCTGGGGCTCGACCATGCCGGGCGGACCGATCTGTACCAGCCGCGCGACCTGTGGGTGACCGACACCTCGCGCCCGTACGACGTACGGCCGCCGGACGGTGCGGGCCGCCGCGCGGTGGCGGGCGTGGGCGTGGAGTTCCCGAAGGCGCTGCTCCCCGTACCGCCGGACCGGGCCCGGGAGTTGCTGGGCAGGCGGCTGTCCGGGCAGGAGGGGACGGGCGCCCTGTTGTCGGGGTTCCTCACCGGGCTGCACCAGGAGTCCGACTCCCTCCAGCCCTCCGACGCGCCGCGACTTGGCAGGGTCCTGCTCGATCTGCTGGCCGCCTGGTCCGCGCAGGTGCTCGACACGGAGGCCGGCTTGCCGCCGGAGACCCGGCACCGGGCCATGACCGAACGCATCCGGGCCTTCGTCCGGCAGAACCTGCACGATCCGGAGCTGACGCCGCCCGTCATCGCGGCGGCCCACCACATCTCGCTCAGCTATCTGCACCGGCTCTTCCAGGAGGAGAAGTCGGGTGAGACGGTCGCGGCCTGGATCCGTGCCCAGCGTCTTGAGGGTGCCCGCCGCGACCTGTCGGACCCCGCGCTGCACGGCACTCCGATCCACGCCGTCGCCGCCCGCTGGGGCCTCCCCCGCGGGTCCGGTTTCACCCGCGTCTTCCGCACCGCGTACGGAATCTCGCCCAAGGAGTACCGCTTCCAGGCACCGGCCACGGCGGAGTAGACGCAACGTCAAGAACCTGTGGACCCGCTGGTAACGACAGTCCCGGGAGTCACACCGCATTCTGGTCGGGCGGTTCTCGGACAACTCCCTGACCAGCAGGCGAGCCCGACCCCGGTGCTCCATCCCGGCCGGGGAGGGATGGAGCACCGGGTGAATACCGGCGTCCGGGGCGCCGAACGACACCCCTAGCTGTATTGACCCGCGTGCTCGGCGAACCGGGCCGCCGTCTCCGCCAGGACCGCGCGCCCGTCGCGCGCCCACAGTTCCTCGTTGAACAGTTCGACCTCGATGGGACCTGAGTAGCCCGCCGCCTCGACGTGGGAGCGCCACTCCCGCATGTCGACCGAGCCGTCGCCGATCTGGCCGCGGCCGTTGAGGACGCCCTCGGGCAACGGGGTGATCCAGTCGGCGAGTTGGAAGGTGTGGATGCGGCCGGCGGCGCCCGCGCGGGCGATCTGGGCGGGGGCCGTGTCGTCCCACCAGATGTGGTACGTGTCCACCGTCACGCCCACCTGCTGTGCGGGGAAGCGTTCCGCGAGGTCCAGGGCCTGGGCCAGCGTCGACACCACACAGCGGTCCGAGGCGAACATGGGGTGCAGCGGCTCGATGGCCAGCCGCACGCCCCGCTCCGCCGCGTAGGGGCCCAACTCCCCGAGCGCGTCGGCGATCCGCTCCCGCGCGCCGTGCAGGTCCTTGCTGCCGGCCGGCAGTCCGCCGGAGACCAGGACGAGGGTGTCGGTGCCGAGGGTGGCCGCCTCGTCGACCGCCGCGCGGTTGTCCGCCAGGGCGGCGGCCCGCTCGGCCGGGTCGATCGCGGTGAGGAAGCCGCCCCGGCACAGGGTGGTCACCGCCAGACCGGCGTCACGGACCAGTTTGGCCGTCGCGTCGAGCCCGTACGCCCGCACCGGTTCACGCCAGAGGCCGACGCCAGGGACGCCCAGTTCAAGGCAGGCGTCGACCAGTTCGGGCATCGACAGCTGCTTGACCGTCATCTGGTTGATGGAGAAACGCGACAGGTTCACTGGGCCACTCCGTACAGGGTGAGCATCGTCCGCATCCTCGTCGCGGCGAGCTCCGGATCCGGGAACAGGCCCAGTCCGTCGGCCAGTTCGTAGGCGCGGGCGAAGTGCGGGAGCGAGCGGGCGGACTGGAGGCCGCCGACCATCGTGAAGTGCGACTGGTGACCGGCGAGCCACGCCAGGAAGACGACTCCCGTCTTGTAGAAGCGCGTCGGGGTCTGGAAGAGGTGCCGGGACAACTCGACCGTCGGGTCCAGGAGTTCGCGGAACCCCCGTACGTCGCCCGTGTCCAGGACGCGCACGGCCCGCGCCGCCAGCGGCCCCAGCGGGTCGAAGATGCCGAGCAGGGCGTGGCTGAAACCCTGCTCGTCGCCCGCGATCAGCTCGGGGTAGTTGAAGTCGTCGCCGGTGTAGCAGCGCACGCCCCGTGGGAGACGGCGCCTGATGTCGATCTCGCGCCGGGCGTCGAGCAGGGAGACCTTGATGCCGTCCACCTTGTCCGGGTGGGCCGCGATGACCTGCAGGAACACCTCGGTGGCCGCGTCCAGGTCGCTGGACCCCCAGTAGCCGTCGAGAGCCGGGTCGAACATCGGCCCGAGCCAGTGCAGGATCACCGGGTCGGACGACTGCCGGAGCAGATGCCCGTACACCTCCAGGTAGTCCTCGGGTCCGGTGGCGGCCTTCGCCAGCGCGCGCGAGGCCATCAGGATGGCCTGCGCGCCCGACTCCTCGACGACGGCCAACTGCTCCTCGTACGCCTTCCGGATCTCCCCCGGCGAACCCTCGGTGAGCTGGTCGGTGCCGACGCCGCACGCGATCCGGCCGCCGACCGCCTTCGCCTCGGCGGCCGACCTGCGGATGAGCTCCGCCGCGCCCGCCCAGTCGAGGCCCATCCCCCGCTGAGCGGTGTCCATCGCCTCGGCGACGCCCAGCCCGTGGGACCACAGGTGGCGGCGGAAGGCGAGGGTCGCGTCCCAGTCGACGGCGGCGGGCGAGTCGGGCGACACGTCCGCGTACGGGTCGGCGACGACGTGCGCCGCGGAGAAGACCGTACGGGAGGCCAGGGCACCTCCGGTGACAGCGGCGAGGGGCTCGGAGCGCGGTGTGTGGTCGCGCAACTCGCCTCCCACGCCGGGCAGTCGGATCGTGGCCGTCACAGCGAGATCTCCGGTACGTCGAGACGGCGGCCCTCGGCCGAGGACCGCAGGCCCAGTTCGGCGAGCTGGACGCCGCGGGCGCCGGCCAGCAGGTCCCAGTGGTAGGGCGCGTCGGCGTAGACGTGCCGCAGGAACAGCTCCCACTGGGCCTTGAAGCCGTTGTCGAACTCGGCGTTGTCGGGGATCTCCTGCCACTGGTCGCGGAAGGAGTAGGTGGCCGGGATGTCCGGGTTCCAGACCGGCTTGGGGGTCGAACTGCGGTGCTGGACACGGCAGTTGCGCAGCCCGGCCACGGCCGATCCCTCCGTGCCGTCCACCTGGAACTCGACCAGCTCGTCGCGGTTGACCCGCACGGCCCACGAGGAGTTGATCTGCGCGATCGCGCCGCTCTCCAGCTCGAAGATGCCGTATGCGGAGTCGTCGGCCGTGGCGTCGTACGGCTTGTTCCGCTCGTCCCAGCGCTGCGGGATGTGGGTGGCGGCGATGGCCTGGACGGAGGTGACCCGCCCGAAGAGCTCGTGCAGCACGTACTCCCAGTGCGGGAACATGTCGACGATGATGCCGCCGCCGTCCTCGGAGCGGTAGTTCCAGGACGGGCGCTGGGCGGTCTGCCAGTCGCCCTCGAAGACCCAGTAGCCGAACTCGCCGCGGATGGACAGGATCCGGCCGAAGAAGCCGCCGTCGATGAGGCGCTTGAGCTTGAGCAGTCCGGGGAGGAAGAGCTTGTCCTGGACGACGCCGTGCTTGACGCCCTTCTCATGGGCGAGGCGGGCCAGTTCGAGGGCGCCGTCGAGGCCGGTCGCGGTCGGCTTCTCGGTGTAGATGTGCTTGCCCGCCGCGATCGCCGCCGCGATCGACTCCTCGCGGGCCGAGGTCACCTGCGCGTCGAAGTAGATGTCGATGGTGGGGTCGGCCAGCACGGCGTCCAGGTCGGTGGACCACTCCGTCAGACCGTGCTCCTCGGCGAGCGCTTTCAGCGCGTGCTCGCGGCGCCCGACGAGGACGGGTTCGGGCCACAGCACGGTGCCGTCGCCCAGGTCGAGGCCGCCCTCCTCGCGCAGCGCGAGTATCGAGCGGACGAGGTGCTGGCGGTGGCCCATGCGCCCCGTCACGCCGTTCATGGCGATACGCACCGTCTTGCGTGTCACGTCATTCCTTTCGTACGCGGGTTCCGCGCCCCGTACGCCCCACTGAGGAACTGGTGAGCGTGCCAGCAAGCGCTTTCTATCCAGGAAGAAGTTAGCCTCTGTCCAGCCAATTGGACAAGACCACAGGGGGGACGAGATGTTCGATCGGTCGGACGGGTGGACGCGGGGGGCATGGTCAGGGTCGGATGTACCCGCATATGGCGACCACCACGACGGCAGTCAAGACATCAACCAGTTGCGCTACCGGAGGACGACGAGATGACCGTGACCCTGGCGGACGTGGCGGCGCGTGCGCAGGTCTCACCCGCGACCGTGTCCCGGGTGCTGAACGGGAACTACCCCGTCGCGGCGTCCACGCGTGAGCGCGTACTGCGCGCGGTGAACGACCTCGACTACGTACTGAACGGCCCCGCGAGTTCCCTGGCCGCGGCGACGTCCGACCTCGTCGGCATCCTCGTCAACGACATCGCCGACCCCTTCTTCGGCATCATGGCCGCGGCGATCCAGTCGGAGATCGGGGGGCCCGGGGGGCGCGCGGGCGGTGAGCGGCTCGGCGTCGTGTGCAACACCGGCGGCTCCCCGGAGCGCGAACTGACCTATCTCACGCTCCTTCAGCGCCAACGCGCCGCCGCCGTGGTCCTCACCGGCGGTGCGATCGAGGACGCCGCGCACGCCTCGGCCGTCGCCGCGAAGCTGCGCCGGCTGGCGGACGCCGGCTCCAAGGTCGTCCTCTGCGGCCGGCCGCCCTCACCCGAGGCCGCCGACGCGATCGCCCTCACCTTCGACAACCGTGGCGGTGGCCAGGAGTTGACCGAGCATCTGATCGGGCTCGGCCACCGGCGCATCGGCTACATCGCCGGTCCGGAGGAGCGCACGACAACCCGCCACCGCCTGGAGGGCCACCGGGCCGCACTCGCCGCCCACGACATCGAGGACGCCCCGGCGCGCACCGTGCACGGCCGGTACGACCGCCGCTCCGGCTACGAGGCCACCCTCGAACTCCTGCGCCGCGAGCCGACGTTGACAGCGGTGGTCGCCGCCAACGACACCGTCGCCCTCGGCGCCTGCGCCGCCCTGCGGGACTCGGGCCTGCGGATCCCGGACGACGTCTCCGTCGCCGGCTTCGACGACCTCCCCTTCAGCATCGACGCCGTACCCGCCCTCACCACGGTCCGCCTGCCCCTCTCCGAGGCCGGCGCCCGTGCGGGCCGCATCGCCATGGGCCGCGAGGACCCCCCGCCCGGCGGGATCGCCACGGTACGCGGCGAGTTGATGGTGAGGGGTTCGACGGGAACCCCCAGGAAGTAGCCCCCGTCAACAAAGCCAGAAGGCCCCGCACCCCGCACCCGCCCACCGGCGGAAGGGGCCGTGCCGGTACGTCCACATGCCCGTCGCGTACGCCCGCGTCACCGGACCCCCAACTCCTGCCCGACGTCTGATCCGTCGGCGACGGGCGGGACGTACCGGCACGGCCCCGACCCCCCACCGGCCGGTGGCCGACGCGCCTTGGGAGTGGAGCGCCATGGACGCCAGGCCGGGCGCGGCCTACGCTCGGAGGGAACCTCTGACTGAGTCAACGATAAAACGCCGAGCACCCGGGGCCGAGCATGAGTGTTCAGGATGTCCGTTCCTTCAACCGCTTCTACACGAACGTCATCGGTGCCCTCGACTACGGGCGCCACCTCTACGCCCCGTACACGCTCACGGAGTCCCGCGTACTGTACGAACTCGCGCACTCCCCTCGTACGGACGCCGCCGACCTCCGTGAGGAACTGTCGCTGGACGCGGGGTACTTGAGCCGCATCCTGAACAAGTTCGAGCAGGACGGACTGGTCGAACGGGCGCCGTCCGAGAAGGACCCGCGGCGTCGGCGCGTCACGCTCACCGCGCGGGGCAGGGAGGCCGCCGGGCTGCTGGAGGAGCGAGCGCGGGAGACCGTCGGCGAGCTGCTCGCCACCGTGGCCCCGGCCGACCGACCGCGGCTCGCGGAGGCGATGCGTACGGTACGCACGATCCTCGGCGACAGCCGAAGCGCGGCCCCGCACCCCCAGGACGTCGGCCTGCGCGAGCCCGGCCCCGGCGACCTCGGCTGGATCGTGCAGCGCAACGCCGCGCTCTACACGGCCGAGTACGGCTGGAACACCGACTACGAGGGCCTGGTGGCGAGAATCGTCGCCGACTTCGCCGAGGATCACGACCCGCACCTGGAGCGCGTGTGGATCGCCGCGGTCGACGGACGCCCGGTGGGCTGCGTGATGTGCGTACGGGACGACGCACCCGCCACGGCCCGCCTGCGCCTCCTGCTGGTGGAACCGGACGCCCGCGGACTCGGCGTGGGCGACCAACTCGTCCGCGCCGTCATCGACTTCGCGCGCGGCGTCGGCTATCACGAGCTCGTGCTGTGGACGAACGACATCCTGGCCTCCGCCCGCCGCCTCTACCAGCGACACGGTTTCGTCCTCGTCTCGGAGAAACCCCACCGCTCCTTCGGCGCGGACCTGGTCGGCCAGGACTGGCGCCTTGACCTGCACGGCAACAGCCGGTGAGGGAACGGGCCCCGCATAATTCACTGGCCGCGCCCGGGGGCGGACGGTTAACCTCCGGCCGGTGAATCCGCCCGCGCGTGCCGCCGCCGCCCTCTCATGAAGCTGAGCCCGAAACCGACCCTCAGCCGTGCGTTGCTCGACGTCGAGCCGCTGCGCACCTCCCCCGCGTTCCGCAGGCTGCTGATCGGGCGGACGGTGTCCGTGCTCGGCGCCATGATGACGCTGGTCGCCGTCATGTACCAGGTCTGGCTGATGACGGGCAGCACGGCGTGGACCGGTGCGGTCGGGCTGGCGCAGGCGCTGCCGATGGTGGCGGTCGGGCTGTTCGCCGGTTCGCTGGCCGACCGGCGGGACCGGCGGGCGATCTACCTGGTGAGCACCGTCGGACAGGCGGCCGTCTCGCTGCTGCTCGCGGTGCAGGGCTTCCTCGGCCACGTCCCGGTGATCGGCGTACTCGCGCTGGTCGCCGCCCAGTCCTGCTTCGGCGCGATCGGCGGCCCCGCGGCGGGCTCGTTCATCCGCAGACTGCTGCCCAGGGAACAGGTGGGGGCCGGACTCGCCCTCAACCACGTGTCGTTCCAGGCGACGATGCTGGTGGGCCCGGCGCTCGGCGGACTGCTGGTGGGCGTGCTGGGGGTGGGCGGCTGCTACCTGATCGACGCGTTGAGCTTCGGAATGGCGTTCTACGGCGCTTTCGGCCTGCCCAAGCTGCCGCCCGAGGGCGAGTTGGCGCGGGCCGGGCTGCGCGGGATCACGGACGGGCTCCGTTTCCTGGTGGGACACCGGGCGGTGCGCGGCGCGCTGATCACCGACCTGGCCGCCACCGTGCTGGCGATGCCGATGAGCCTCTTCCCGCTGGTCAACGCCGAGCGCTTCGGCGACAATCCGCGCACCCTGGGCCTGTTCCTGTCCGCGGTGGCCGTCGGGGGCATCACCGCGTCGGCCCTGTCCGGCTCGCTCACCCGCCTCGCCCGCCCGGGGCTGGTGATGCTCTGCGGCGCGGCGACCTGGGGAGCCGCGCTCGCGCTGTTCGGCCTGGTCACCAACCCGTGGGCGGGCCTTGGCCTGTTGGCGCTGGCCGGTGCGGCCGACACCCTCTCCGTCATCTCCCGGGGCACCATCGTGCAGACCCGCACACCGGACGCGCTTCTTGGCCGGGTGACGGCCGCCGAACAGATCGTCGGCCAGGCAGGACCGAACCTCGGCAACCTGCGCGGCGGCCTGGTCGCGGGCTGGACGTCCGGCATGACCGCGCTGGTCAGCGGCGGAGTGCTGTGCCTGCTCGCGGTCGCGGCCGTGGCGGCGGGCACACCGGAGCTACGGGGATCGCGGGCCGACCGGGCCGACACCTCGCCGGACCCGTCAGCCGAGGACCCGGACCCAGACGGTCTTGCCGAACTCGCGGTCGCGGACCTCCCAGACGTCGGACAGCGCCTCGACAAGGAGTAGGCCCCGGCCCGAGGTCGCGTCGGGGTCGAAGGGCCTCACCACCGGGTGCCGGGGCGACCCGTCGGAGACCTCGATCTCGACCGCCTTGCCGGTCTCGTCGTAGGCGAGCGCCACGTCGAAGGTACGGCCGGGGACGCGGGCGTGCCGGACCGCGTTCGTCGCCAGTTCCGAGACGATCAGCACGGCCGTCTCGCAGGCGTCCTCGGGTACCGCCCAGCCGGCCAGCACGATCCGGGCGCCGTGCCGGACCTCGGCGATGTTTCCGGCCACCGGCATGAACCCCCGCCGCCAGGTGCGGAGCCGGAGGTTTACACCGTCACTTTCTGTGTTCATGAGACCACTGTCCGCCCTGGTCGCTACCGTCACCAGTGACCGAGCGTCGACCATCGCGTACGGCAACTGGTGCCGCGCGCGCGTTGATCGGCGTAGAGCCGTGTAGAGGGGGGACTGCGATGGGGCAGCCCAAGAAGAACTCGTCCTCGCCTGCCGCGCAGTACTTCGCGGAGGTGCTGCGCGTACTGCGCACGAAGGCGGGACTCTCGCAGAACGAACTGGGCGAGCGGATGGCGTACTCGGGCGCGGCGGTGAGTGCGGTGGAGACGGGCGCCAAGCCGGCGACCGACGAGTTCATCGAGGCCGCGGAGAAGGCGTTGGAGGCGGGGGGTCTTGTTTCGGCGGCGGCCAAATATCTCCGGCTGGAGCGGTATCCGGCGCACTTCCAGGGGTTCGTGCAGCTGGAGCAGGAGGCGTTGAGTGTGTCGTCGTACGGCACTCAACTCATCGAGGGGCTGTTGCAGACCGAGGCGTACGCGCGGGCGGTGCTGGAGTGTGCCTTCCCTCCGCTGGAGGTGGAGGAGATCGATCAGCTGACCGTGGCCCGGATTGAGCGACGGGCCTTGCTGGACCGCAAGCCGTCGTGCGTGGTGAGCGTGATCCTCGAAGAGGCCGCGCTCAGGCGCCAGATCGGCGGTCCGGAGGTTATGAGCGCGCAGTACGAGTACCTCGTCTCGTGCGCTGAGCGCCCCAACCTGGTGCTCCAGGTACTGCCGATGAGCAAGGGAGGTCATGCGGGGCTTCCTGGGCCGATGAAGGTCATCGAAACACCCGAACAAACCACCCTGGTCTACATGGAAGTTCAGGGGCAGAGCACGCTGGTCTCCCGTCCGGAAGACGTAGGAATCCTCACCCGCCGTTATGCGATGATCAGAAGCCAGGCCCTCCGCCCGGAGGAATCCGTAGCCCTGATCGAGCAGTTGGCAGGTGAGCTATGACCGAACTGGCTTGGTTCAAGAGCAGCTATAGCGACAGCACGGGCGGCGACTGCGTCGAGATAGCCACCGCCTCCGTCATCCACATCCGTGATTCCAAGGCCCCCTCCCTCCCCCACCTCACCGTCTCCCCTGCCACCTGGACCGCGTTCCTCGCGCACACCGTGCCTACGCCGGGCGGGCCGTGAGCTTCGCGGAGTCGTCGAGGCACCAGGACAGTACGGCGGGCCAGGAGCCGTAACCGGCGTCCAGGTCGAGGTGGGCCGCGCCCGGGATGATCTCGGTGGGGATGCCGAGGGGGTCGCCGTAGGCCGCGAGGGCGCCCTCGGGGCAGTACGGGTCGTCGGCGCCCGCGACCAGCCGGGTCGGTCCTGGCAGGGCGAGGGGGAACGCGGGCGGGGCGAACTCCGCGACCTCCGGGTACCCGAGGAGTACGGACGCGGACGGCGGGGCCACAAGCAGGACCCGGTCGACGTCGAGCCCCGGGACACCGCGGGCGACCGCGTGCAGCCACAGCAGGACTGACGCGCTGTGGGCGATCACCACGCGCTCGCCGCCGCCGGGCAGCGCGGCGAGGTGCCGGGACAGTTCGGTGAGCCAGACCTCCAGGTCGGGGTCGTCGGGGTCAGGCAGCTGGGGGTACACGACGGTGTGCCCGAGGCCGGTCAGCCGGTCGGTCAGCCAGTGCTGCCAGTGGTCGCGCGGCCGGTGGTTCTGCCAGCCGTGGAGGACGAGGAAGGAACGGGAGGTCACGCGGGAGGTCATGGCGACGATCGTTTCCGATCACCGGCGCCCGCGTCCATACCGGGTCCGGAGCGTGGACCTCGGCACTCCCGTCGGACCGCTATCGTGAACGGCATGTCCGCTCCGGAACTCCTCCGTATCGTCTCCCGCGACTCGCCCATGGCGCTTGCCCAAGTGGAGCGGGTCCGCGCCGAGTTGGCCGTGCTGCACCCCGATGTCCGTACCGCGGTCGTCCCCGTGAAGACGACCGGGGACAAGTGGATGGGTGATCTGGCGCAGGTCGAGGGCAAGGGGGCGTTCACCAAGGAGGTGGACGCCGCGCTGCTGGCGGGCGAGGCGGATCTCGCCGTGCACTGCGTGAAGGACATCCCGGCGGACCGGCCGCTGCCTGCCGGGACGATGTTCGCCGCCTTCCTCGCACGCGACGACATCCGGGACGCCCTGATCCACCCGGGCGGGCTCACCCTCGACGAGCTGCCGCCCGGCACCCGGATCGGCACCTCCTCCGTACGCCGGGTCGCGCAGCTCGCGGCCTCGCACCCGGATCTGGACTGCGTGCCGTTCCGGGGGAACGCCAACCGGCGTCTGGAGAAGCTGGCCGCCGGTGAGGCCGACGCCCTGCTGCTCGCGGCGTCCGGGCTCGAACGCATCGGGCGGGCGGACGTGATCACCGAGATCCTGTCGCCGGAGACGCTGATGCCGCCGATCGGCGCGGGCATCCTGGCCCTCCAGTGCCGCGAGGGCGACACGGCCGTGATCGACACCGTCAGCGGCCTCGGCGACCCGGCCACGCACCGGGAGGCCACCGCCGAACGCATGTTCCTGCACGTCCTCCAGGGCCACTGCAACTCACCGATCGCGGGGTACGCAAGGTCCGAGCGCGGTGGCGAACTGTCCCTGCGCGCCTGCGTGTTCACCCCGGACGGCAAGACCGTGCTGAACGCCCACGAGTGGGCGGGCCGTCTCGACCCGGCGACCCTGGGCACCTCCGTCGCCGTAGCGCTGCTGCGCCAGGGGGCCCGCGAGCTCATCGACGGCATCCCCCACTGACCTGCACTGACCTGCACTGATCTGCCGGCTCACCCCGCGGCCCACGCCGCGAACGCCTCGTGGAACCCCGGGAACGTCTTCCGTACGCAGCCGGAGTCGTCGAACGAGAGGCCGGGCACCCGGAGTCCGGTCACCGCGAAGGACATGACGACGCGGTGGTCGCCGTACGTGGTGACCGGGGCCGTCGCGACCGGCGTACCGGGGTGGATCTCGATCCAGTCCGGGCCCGTCTCCACCCGGATGCCCAGCCGCCGGAGGTTCTCCGCGCAGGCCTCCAGGCGGTCGCACTCCTTCACCCGGGTGTTCGCGACGTCCTCGATGCGGACGGGCCCGGAGGCGAAGGGCGCGATCGCGGCGAGGGTCGGCATGGTGTCGGAGATGTCGCGCATGTTGACGGTGAGGCCGCGCAGTTCGCCGGTGCCGGTGACCGTCGTGCCGCCGGGTCCGACCTCCGCCCGCGCGCCCATCCGGCGCAGCACGTCGACGAAGCCCAGGTCGCCCCGGAGCGCGCCCTCGCCCAGGCCCGGCACGGTCACCTCGCGTCCGGTGACCGCGGCGGCCGCGAAGAAGTAGCTCGCGGTCGAGGCGTCGGGCTCGACGGCGTACGTCGTGGCGCGGTAGCCGCCGGGTTCCACCACGAAGACGTCGCCGTCACGTCGTACGTCCGCCCCGAAGGCCCGCATCATCGCGAGGGTGATCTCGACGTACGGCGCGGACACCAGCTCGGTGACCGTGATCCGCAGGCCCTTGCGGGTCAGCGGGCCCAGCAGCAGGAGGGCCGTCAGGTACTGGGAGGACTGGCCCGCGTCGAGGACCACGTCGCCGCCCTCGACCCCGGCCGCCGCGATCCGCAGCGGATGGTGGCCCTCCGTCTCCTCGTGCCGCAGGTCGACGCCGAGGTCGCGGAGGGCGTTCGTCAGCGGGGCGAGCGGGCGGCGGCGCATCTGCGCGGAGGCGTCGAAGCGGTAGGTGCCGTGGCCCGCGGCGGCCAGGGTCGGCAGGAAGCGGGCGGTGGTCGCGCCGTCGCGGCAGTAGACGTCCGCCTCGGTGGCCGCGGGGCCCTGCGGGCGGCCGTCGACGTGCCAGGTGTCCGGGGTCCGGCCGACGCGGTAGCCGAGCCGGGTCAGGCCCTCCGCGAAGCCCTCGGTGTCGTCCGAACGCAGCGGGCGGGTCAGGGTGGTGACCCCGTCCGCCGCCGCCGCGAGGAACAGCGCACGAGCGGTGATGGACTTGGAACCGGGAATGTTGACTACGGCCATGGGGTCATGCTGGCTCCTTGATCCGCGATCGCGCCGGACCGTCCGCCGACTGGACCCCCGCCCGGCGTCGGCCGGGGGCCGGCGAGGTGAGGCCCACCCCGCCCACCAGCAGCGCGGCAGCCCCCCAGCGCAGCGGGCTGACCGACTCGCCCAGGAAGAGTGCTGCGGACGACATCCCGAAGACCGGGACCAGGAGCGAGAACGGCGCCACCGTCGACGCCGGGTGGCGGTGCAGCAGCCAGCCCCACGCGCCGAAGCCGAAGACCGTCGTGACCCACGCGACGTAGACCACGACGCCCGCGCCCTGCCAGTCCAGGGCGCGCAGCGCGGCCAGATCGCGGGAAGGGCCCTCGGTGAGCAGGGAGAGCGCGAGGAGTGGCAGTACGGGAACGGTGCTGACCCACACCATGAAGTTCAGCGGGTCCGGCGGGGAGGCCTTGCGGGTGAGGACGTTGGACACGCCCCAGCAGGCCGCGGCGACGACGACCAGGGCGAAGGCGCCGACGGGTCCGGCCGCGCCCTCGTCCACCGCGGCGAGCACCACTCCGCACAGGGCCACCGTCATGCCCAACAACCGTATGCCGGTGAGGCGTTCACCGAGAAAGGCGATGGCGATCAGGGCCGTGAACACCGCCTGGATCTGGAGGACGAGCGAGGACAGGCCGGCCGGCATGCCCGCGTCCATGCCGACGAAGAGCAGCCCGAACTTCGCCACTCCCAGCACCAGGCCCACCGCCACGATCCACTTCCACGCCACCTTCGGGCGGCCCACGAAGAAGACCGCGGGCAGGGCGGCCACCAGGAAGCGGAGGGCCGAGAAGAGGAGGGGCGGGAAGTGGTCGAGGCCGACCTCGATGACCGTGAAGTTCACGCCCCAGACGGCGGCGACGAGTACGGCCAGGGCGATGTGGGTGGGTCGCATGGATCAAGCATCGGGGCGCCCATCGTGTAGCACCAGCACGGATTCCTGCATGGTTGGATGTAGCGATGCTTATGTGATGCGGGTACGTCGTCACCCGCCACGTCACCGTCCCCCGGGAGGCCCCGTGCTCGATCTCCAACGGCTGCGCGCCCTGCACGCCGTCGCCGTCCACGGCACCGTCGGCGCCGCCGCGGCCTCGCTCGGGTACACGCCCTCCGCCGTGTCCCAGCAGATCGCCAAGCTGGAACGGGAGACCAGGACCGTGCTCCTGGAACGCCAGGGCCGGGGCGTACGGCTCACCGAGCAGGCCGAGCGACTCGCCGCCACCGCGCGGGAGTTGCTGTCCATCGTGGAGCGTGCCGAGACCGAGCTGGAGGAGCGGCGGGGGCTGCCGGCCGGGCGGCTGGGGGTGGCGGCGTTCGCGTCGGCGGCGCGGGGGCTGATGCCGGGGGTGCTCGCGGATCTCGCGCGGCGGCATCCCGCGCTGGACACCCGACTGACCGAGGTCGATCCGCATCTCTCCGTCGACCTCGTCGCCAGGGGCGCGGTGGACATGGCGGTCGCGCACGACTGGGACATCGCGCCGCTGCCCGCCCCCGACGGGGTGGAGCAGGCGCTGATCGGCGAGGACCTGTGCGATCTGCTGGTGCCGGCCGGGCATCCGTTCGCCGGGCGGGCGGCCGTGCGGCGCGAGGATCTCCGGGACGAGCGGTGGATCTGCCAGCCGCCGGGGCGGGTGTGCCACGACTGGCTGGTGCGGACGTTGCGGGCGGCGGGGTGCGAGCCGGAGATCGTCCACCAGGCGGAGGAGAACCCGACGTTGGTGGCGCTGGTCGCGGCGGGGCTGGGGGTGGCGCTCATTCCCCGGCTGGGGCGGGGGGTCCTGCCGGACGGGGTGGTCGAGGTGCCGCTCGATCCCATGCCGGTGCGGAGGTTGTACGCGGTGTGGCGGGCGGGGGCGGCTCGGCGGCCGGCCATCTCGGAGATGGTGCGGACCTTGCAGGGGCATTGGCCGGTGGTTTCCGCGCACGGGGTGCGGTGACGGTGCTGTTGCCGGGGCCCGGCGGTGTAGCTGAGGCCTAGGGCGTTTTCCTGTTGCCCGGCGTTGGGGCTCGGGCGGGGTGGGACGCGGAGCCCGGCGCTTGCGGGGTGCCGCTGTGCCCACCCGTGCCGCCCCTAGCGGCACGCATGCCCACAGCGGGGGGGAACCCGTAACCCCCTCGCTTCGTCCAAGGCGCGTGTTGTCGGGTGAGTCTCCGTGGGGCGGTGTCGGCGTCGCTGCTGGCTGCGAAAGCTGACTTACCCTCTCCTCCGCCCGCGGCCGGCAGCATGCCGTCACCGGTGCGCCCCCCTCCAACAGCGCCGGTGACGGCCCCGCCGCCGCCCGCCGCGCGTTGATGTGCGCACCCTTGACTGGAAGAAACTTCCCGGATATTCGTGGCTCCTCGGAAGTTTCCTTCAAAAGGGAAGGGGCGCCACGTGCGCGACTCCAGCACGGGAAGCACGGCACGACCGTCCAGACGTACCGTTCTCGCCGCCACGGCGGGCGTCACCACCGCCCTCGCCGCCGGCACCAGCGCGTACGCCGACTCGCACGACGACAGGAGACTCCGCGCGCTCATCTCCCGTATGACGCTGGAGGAGAAGGTCGGCCAGCTCTTCGTGACGCGGGTCTACGGGCACTCGGCGACCGAGCCCGACCAGGCCGACATCGACGCCAACCTCAAGGAGCTCGGCGTCAGGACGGCCGAGGAGCTGATCGCCAAGTACCGCGTCGGCGGGATCATCTACTTCGCCTGGGCGCACAACACCCGTGACCCGCACCAGATCGCGGCTCTCTCGAACGGGATCCAGCGGGCCTCCCTCGCCCAGCCCCGCGGGCTTCCCGTCCTCATCTCCACCGACCAGGAGCACGGGATAGTGGCACGGGTGGGCAAGCCCGCGACGCTGCTCCCGGGCGCGATGGCGCTCGGCGCGGGCAGGTCGCGGGAGGACGCCCGTACGGCGGCCCGGATCTCCGGCACCGAACTGCACGCGCTGGGCATCCGCCAGGACTACGCCCCGGTCGCCGACGTGAACGTCAACCCGGCCAACCCGGTGATCGGCGTACGGTCCTTCGGCGCCGACCCGGACGCGGTGGCGGGTCTGGTCGCCGCCCAGGTGAAGGGGTATCAGGGCGCCGGAGTCGCGGCCACGGCCAAGCACTTCCCGGGGCACGGGGACACCGCCGTGGACAGCCACTACGGCTTCCCGGTCATCACGCACAGCCGTGAGGTGTGGGAGACCCTGGACGCCACGCCGTTCCGGGCGGCCGTCCGCGCCGGCATCGACTCGATCATGACCGCGCACATCATGGTCCCGGCCCTCGACGACTCCGGTGACCCGGCCACCCTCTCGCCGACCATCCTCACCGGCATCCTGCGCGGCGAACTGGGCTACGACGGGCTCGTGGTGACCGACTCGCTCGGCATGGAGGGCGTCCGCACGAAGTACGGCGACGACCGCGTGCCCGTACTGGCCCTCAAGGCCGGTGTCGACCAGCTCCTCAACCCGCCCTCCCTCGACATCGCCTGGAACGCCGTCCTCGACGCCGTACGGGGCGGCGAGCTGACCGAGGCGCGCCTGGAGGAGTCGATCCTGCGCGTCCTGCGTCTCAAGTCGAAGCTGGGACTGCTCAGGGACCCGTACGTCACCGACGCCGGGGTCGACCGCGCCGTCGGCACCGCCGGGCACCTCAGGGCCGCCGACCGGATCGCCGAGCGCACCACGACCCTGCTGGTCAACGAGGACGGCCTGCTTCCGCTCTCCCGGCGCCGCTCGCCCAGAGTGCTGGTGGTGGGCGCCGACCCGGCCTCCCCGTCCGGCAGCGACGGACCGCCCACCGCGGTGCTGGCCCGCGCCCTCACGGAGCTGGGCTTCACCGCGACCGCGCTGTCCACCGGCACCGCGCCCTCGGCGGCGACGATCGCCCGCGCGGTCACGGCGGCCGGCGAGGCGGACGCGGTGGTGGTCGGGACGTACAACGTGTCGGCGAGCAGTTCCCAGAAGACCCTGGTCGCCCAACTCCTGGCCACCGGCGTCCCGGTGATCGCTGTCGCCATCCGCAACCCGTACGACGTCGCCCAACTCCCGGACGTCCAGGCCTTCCTGGCGGCCTACTCCTGGACCGACGTCGAACTGCGCGCGGCTGCCCGGGTCATCGCGGGCCGCGCGGAGCCGCGGGGCGAGCTGCCGGTGCCGGTGCAACGGGCCGACGATCCGACGCGGGTGCTGTATCCGGTGGGGTACGGGCTGAGGTACTAGTCGGACAGGAGGTGTCACAGGGGCGGGTCATCCGACGTATGGCGCGTACGCCGCACACCCGGCGCACCGCCCCCAAGTGACGCAAAGCCCCCCGTACGCCTGGCGTGGCCCGCTGCCGCGGGTCACGCTGGGCTGGGGTATCGGGGGGATTGCCATGCGAGCCATGCGGATTGCGCGTTCCGTGCTGGGAACACTGCCGGCGGGTGCGCTGGCATGCGTGCTGGCGGTGCCGGGGCTCACCGGCTGCGACGCGCTGTCGACCTCGTCGGGGCCCGCCGAGCCCTCGCCGTCCGGTTCCTCCGCGGTCACGGCGCCGATGCGGCCCACGGGCTACGGCGCGGTGTTCCTCGCCGTCGAGGAGTGCAGTTCGTTCGGGACGACCAGTTTCACCGAGGTGCGCTGCACCAGCGAACGGGCGGCCGCACGGGTCGTCGCCCGCTACGACGGCAAGGTGGCGGACGGCCCCTCCTGCCCCGCGAACACGGACTTCGTCCTGCACATCAGCGAGACACGGCCCGCCTCCGACGAGGACGGCGACGGCGCGGTCCCGCAGGGCTACGCCTGTATGCGCAAGCTCCAGCCCCCACACCCGGGCGACCCGGGCGGCGGCGGAGGCCCCCGTACCGTCGTCGGTGACTGCGTCTACAGTTCGGGCAGCGGCCAGGTCCGCGAGACCGCGTGCGACGGCGAGGGCGAGAAGGCCCCGGAGTACAAGGTGACGTCGGCGGTCGGGAGCCGCGCGCAGTGCCCGGCCGCCACGGACCTGTACGTCCAGCTCGGCGGCAGCGAGCCGGTGGGCTGCGCCCGCCCGTTGTAGCAGCCGACGGGCGGGCGCAGCACGGGAGTTACGGCCGCAACGCGGGCTCGCGCTCCACGTCACGCTGGTCCAGCTTCGCGTCGAACCTGGCGAGCGGCCTGGCCGCCGACGGGTCCGCCTGGACGGTGGCCGAGGCGACGCCCGCCCACTTCAGGATGCGGGCCGTGGCGAGGGCCTTCTCGTCGGCGACGAGACCCGCGACGTTGGCGCCGTGGTTGAGGCCGGGCGCCGTGAAGACGTAGCTGTCGTGGGCGCCCTTGCCGAGGCGGAAGCGCTCGGCACCCCACGGGTCGTTCTGGCCGTACACGTACAGCATGTGGTCGGCGTTGTTCTTCACCCAGGTGTCCACGTCGCGCATCGCCGAGGGCTGGAACCTCATGGAGATGTCACGCGGCACGAAGTTCCGCGGCGGCTGGTAGCCGTAGCGGATCAGGCGCTCCTCGATGTGCGGGAACTTGATGGTGGGCGCGCCCAGTTGGGTGCCCGCCTGGTAGTAGTACGGCGTGTACGGCGACAGGCCCTGGTCCGTGTAGAAGGAGAAGCCGGAGATCGTGTCGATGGAGGTCCAGATCTCCTCGTCGGTGGCGTTCACCGCGTCGGCCGGGATCGAGTCGCAGTCGGCCAGCAGGCTGTACTGCCAGAAGCCCCACACGTAGTCGAGGACGACCGCCTCGTACGCCTTGTCGAGGCTGCCGACGGTGGTGAAGGTGAACCCGTTCTCGGCGGCGTACGCCTCGTACACCTTCTCCAGCGGCTCACGGCGTACCAGCGCCTCGCGCTGCACGGCGTTCAGCCGGTCGCGGCACTCCTTGGTGCCGACCGTGGCGAAGAAGCGGTCGTAGGCCGAGTCCTCGTCGTTCACCACGTCGTTGGGGGCGACGTACGCGACGACGCCGTCCATGTCACGCGGGTAGAAGCGCTCGTAGTACGTGGCGGTCATGCCGCCCTTCGAGCCGCCCGTGGAGATCCACTTCTTGTCGTAGATCCGCTTGAGGGCCTTGAAGATACGGTGCTGGTCGCTGGCCGCCTGCCAGATGTCGAGCTTGGACCAGTCGGCCGGCTCGGGCCGGGACGGAGTGAAGAAGCGGTACTCCATCGAGACCTGGTTGCCGTCCACGATCTGGGTCGGCTCGCGGCGGCTGGGCGTCGTGGAGACGTTGTAGCCGCCGGTGTAGAAGACCGTCGGGCGCGCGGTGTCCTTGTGCAGCACGGTGATGCGCTGCTGGAACGTGCCCTTGGACGGGCGCCGGTGGTCGACCGGCTGGGTGTAGTTCAGGACGAAGAAGCGGTAGCCGGTGTACGGCTTCTCCTGGACCAGACTCATCCCGGGTATGGCGAGCAGCCGGTCAAGTATGTCGGTGCCTGTCGTACTCGCCGTACCGGCGGTGGCCTCCGGCTGGGCGGCGGTGGCCGCCCCGGCCGTGCTCAACGTGCCGATGAGCACTGTGAGCGCCAGCAGCCATCTGAGCGCCTTGCGCATGCACCCTCCCCTGGAGTTACACAGATGTCCGCCGGAACCTAGCGGAGCAACTGGCCTGACACCAGGGGTGATTGGGCGAACCCTGTGGGTTTGCGATGAATCGGCGGAGAATCCGGTCCGGTCAGCAGAGGATCCAGCCCGAACTCACCTTTCCGGTGCCGACCGAGCCCTTGATCCACACACAGCGCCGCCCGGCGTGCACCTTCGCCGGGCCCGCGTGGTGCGCGAACACTCCCTTGTCCGCGGCCGGCCGGCTGCCGCGCGCCTGCACGCTGACGGACATCTGCTTGCGGGGGCCCTGCCGCTTCGGGAAGGTCACCGCGCAGACGTAACCGCCGCTCTTGTAGACCCGTACGGTGCCGGTCGAGAAGGGGAGCTTGCGGACCTCGCGCCCCGCGCAGTACGACGCGGCCGCCGCGGAGCCGGGGCTCACCAGCGCCAGCATCCCGGACGTGCTCAGTACGGCCAGGCCGAGCGCCGCCCTTCGGCAAATCGCCCCACTGTTCACAGTCGCCACTCCCTTACCGGCTTATGTGCGTACTGGTGTACGGACGCACGAGACGGGCGGAATGGTTGCGCGGGGCACGCGAGCACGCGGGGCAGGCACGGCATGCGGGGCAGGCACGGCACGCGGGGTCAGGCCGGGCGGCCGACGGGCTCCCCCGGTTCGGCGGCGCCGATGAACGTCCGCCACAGTTCGGCGTACCGGCCGTCCAGGGCGAGCAGTTCCTCGTGGGTACCGTCCTCGGCGACCTGCCCGTGGTCCATCAGCACGACCCGGTCCGCGCGGGCGGCCGTCGTCAGGCGGTGGGCGACGACCAGGGTCGTACGGCGGCCCGCGATCCGGTCGGTGGCCTGGTTGACCAGCGCCTCCGTCGCCAGGTCCAGGGCGGCGGTGGCCTCGTCCAGGAGCAGCACATCGGGGTCGACGAGTTCGGCGCGGGCCAGCGCGATGAGCTGGCGCTGTCCGGCGGACAGGTTGCGTCCGCGCTCGGCGACCTCGTGGAGGTAGCCGCCCTCCAGCGTGGCGATCATGTCGTGCGCGCCGACCGCGCGGGCGGCGGCCTCCACCTGGGCGTCGGTGGCGTCGGGCCTGCCGTACGCGATGGCGTCCCGGACGGTGCCCTGGAAGAGGTAGGCCTCCTGCGGGACGACGCCGAGCCGGTGCCGGTAGGAGGTCAGCTCCAGCGACCTCAGGTCCGTGCCGTCGACGGTCACCCGCCCGCCGGTCGGGTCGTAGAAGCGGGCGACCAGCTTCACCAGCGTCGACTTGCCCGCGCCGGTCTCCCCGACGAAGGCGACGGTCTGCCCGGCGGGAATGGTCAGCGACACCTGGCTCAGGGCCTCCTCGTCGTCCCCGTAGGCGAAGTCGACGTCCTCGAAGGCGATGTCGCCGCGCAGCGAGCGCACCTTGAGCGGCTTGTCCGCGGCCTTCGTCGAGGTCGGCTCCTGGAGCAGCTCCTGGATCCTGCCGAGCGACACGGTCGCCTGCTGGTAGCCGTCGAAGACCTGCGAGAGCTGCTGCACGGGCGCGAAGAACAGGTCGATGTAGAGGAGGTAGGCCACCAGCGCGCCGGTGGTGAGCGTCCCGGCGTCGACGCGGTGCGCGCCCACGACGAGCACGGCGGCCCCGGCCGCCGACGACAGCAGCTGCACGAAGGGGAAGTACACGGAGATCAGCCACTGTCCGCGCCTGCGTGCCTGGCGGTAGCTGTCGCTGCCCTCGGTGAACCGCCGCACGCCCGAGGCCTCGCGCCGGAACGCCTGGAGGATCCGCAGCCCGGAGACCGACTCCTGGAGGTCGGCGTTGACCGACGAGACGCGCTCGCGGGCGAGTTCGTACGCCGTCACACTCGCCCGGCGGAAGAAGAAGGTGCCGACGATCAGCACCGGAAGGGTCACGAAGACGACCAGCGCGAGCTGGACGTCGATCACGAGCAGCGCGACCAGGATGCCGAAGAAGGTGACGACGGAGACGAAGGCGGTGACGAGGCCGGTCTGCAGGAACGTGGACAGCGCGTCCACGTCGGTCGTCATCCGGGTCATGATCCGCCCGGTCAACTCCCGTTCGTAGTAGTCGAGTCCGAGGCGCTGGAGCTGCGCGAAGATCTTCAGGCGGAGCGAGTACAGGACCCGCTCGCCGGTCCGGCCGGTCATCCGTGCCTCGCCGATCTGCGCCGCCCACTGGGCGAGCACGGTGACCAGCGCGAGACCGGCCGCCACCCAGACCGCGCCGAGCGCGACCTCGGAGACACCCTGGTCGATGCCGTGCCGGATCAGCACCGGCAGCAGCAGGCTCATACCGGCGTCGACGGCCACGAGCCCGAGGCTGAGCAGCAGAGGCGCCCCGAAGCCGCGCAGCAGCCGCCGCAGTCCGTACGACTCCTCCGGCGTGGCCGCCCGCGCCTCGTCGATCCCGGGGGTGTCGAGGGCCGGGGGCAACGCCTCGACCTGGGTGAGGAGTTCGGGCGTGGCGGGCATCCCGGCGAGCGCGGTGTCCTTCGGCTCGCGGTCGCCGGTCCACAGCCGCGGGGTGACCCCGCGCTCGGCGTCGAACTCGGCGTCCAGCTCGTCCCGTACCGAGGTGTCCTCCCGCGGCACGACGGGCAGGGCGTGTCCCGGGGAGACGCCGCCGAGCTCGTCCGGGTCGGTCAGCAGCCGCCGGTACAGCGGTGAGCGTGCCTGGAGTTCGTCGTGTGTGCCGATGTCCGCGAGGTGGCCGTCGTCGAGGACGGCGATGCGGTCGGCGAGGTTGAGGGTGGAGCGGCGGTGCGCGATGAGCAGGGTGGTGCGGCCCGCCATGACCTGGCCGAGTGCCTCGTGGATCTCGTGCTCCACCCGGGCGTCCACGGCCGAGGTGGCGTCGTCCAGGACGAGCAGGCGGGGGTCGGTGAGGATGGCGCGGGCGAGGGCGACGCGCTGGCGCTGGCCGCCGGAGAGGGTGAGGCCGTGCTCGCCGACGGTGGTGTCGTAGCCGCGCGGCAGCTCCGCGATGAACCGGTCCGCCTGGGCGGCGCGGGCGGCGGTGAGGATCTCCTCGTCGGTGGCGTCCGGGCGGCCGTAGGCGATGTTGGCGCGGACGGTGTCGGAGAAGAGGAAGGAGTCCTCGGGCACGAGCCCGATCGCCGCCCGCAGCGACTCGGTCGTCAGCTCGCGCACGTCGTGGCCGCCCACGAGGACGGCGCCGTGCGTCACGTCGTAGAACCGCGGGAGCAGCAGCGAGACGGTCGACTTGCCGGAACCGGAGGAGCCGACGACGGCGAGGGTCTCGCCGGGCCGGATCTCGAAGCTCAGCCCGTCGAGAACCGGCCGGCCCTCCTCGTATCCGAAGGAGACGTCGTCGAACTCGACGGTCGCGGGCGCGTCGGCCGGCAGGGTCTTCGTGCCGTCCTTGATCGACGGCTCGGTGTCGATGAGTTCGAGCACCCGCTCGGCGCCGGCGCGGGCCTGCTGGCCGACGGTCAGCACCACGGCGAGCATGCGCACGGGCCCGACGAGCTGCGAGAGGTAGGAGGAGAACGCGACGAACGTGCCCAGGGTGACCTGCCCGCGCACCGCGAGCCAGCCGCCGAGCGCGAGCATCGCGACCTGGCCGAGGGCGGGCACGGCCTGGAGGGCGGGGGTGTACTTGGCGTTCAGCCGGATCGTCCGCAGCCGCCCCGCGAAGAGCCTGCGCCCCACCTCCCGTAGCTTCCCGGTCTCCTGCTCCTCCTGCCCGAAGCCCTTCACCACGCGTACGCCGCTCACCGCGCCGTCGACCACTCCCGCGACGGCGGCGGCCTGGGCCTGCGCGTACCAGGTGGCGGGGTGCAGCCGGGTGCGGCTGCGTTTGGCGACGACCCAGAGGGCGGGGGCGACGGCGAGCGCGACGAGGGTGAGCGGGAGGGAGAGCCAGGCCATGATCGCGAGCGAGATCAGGAAGAGCAGCACGTTCCCGATGGTCATCGGGAGCATGAAGAGCAGGCCCTGGATGAGCTGGAGGTCGCTGGTGGCGCGGCCGACGACCTGGCCGGTGGACAGCTCGTCCTGGCGGCGGCCGTCGAGCCGGGTGATCGTCGCGTACATCTCGGTACGCAGGTCGTGCTGGACGTCGAGGGCGAGCCGGCCGCCGTAGTAGCGGCGGATGTAGGTGAGGACGTAGACGACGACGGCGGCGCCGACCAGCGCGCCCGCCCAGGGGGCCATGTCCCTGGTGTAGTTCCCGACCACGTCGTCGATGATCACCTTGGTGACCAGCGGGACGAGCGCCATGACGGCCATGCCCGCCAGCGAGGACCCGAGCGCCAGCACGACTTCCTTCGGGTGCCGCCACGCGTACCCGGCCAGTCGCCGTGCCCATCCCCCTTGCGCTGCCACGCGGGTGCCTTCCGTAGATCTCAGTCCGCCGGAAGGCACCAACGCCGAGCGAAGCGGATTTCATCCCTCCGCAACAATTCGGGGCCTACGGCAGTCGGACCCGCAGGGAGTAGAAACGGGTGATCTGCGCCGCGCTCTGGTTGTCGTCGCTGACCAGCAGGAGGTTCAGTCGGCCCTTCGTGCTGCCGGTGACCGCCAGGCCCTCGATGTTGTCGAGGAGCGGGTTGGGCTGCGGCTGCTTGGCCGTGGCACCCAGGGACGGGCAGTTCACCAGGTCCGCGAGCAGGGTCTTCTTCACCAGCCGTACGCCGTCCTGGCCGGTGAGCGTGGTCACGTCACCGGTGTCGGTGGCGCGCCGCGGGTCGGCCAGGTAGAGGCGGACGGTGTTGCCGACGCCCGCCGTGAAGCCGCGCTCCAGGACGAGCAGGCGGCCGTCGGGGGTGGCGGTGGCCTCGGAGACGCCGAGACCTGTGTCGGTGCGGTAGCCGTACTGGTCGCCCAGCCGGAATGCCTTGTGGGTGTTCTTCCGGTCCCAGGTCTGGAAGCGGACGATGCCCGCGGTGTCGCCGGACAGCGAGCCCTCCATGGCGGCGAGCAGGGTGCGCCCGCCGGGCAGCAGGGCCAGGCCCTCGAAGGTCTGGTTCGTGGTGGCGCGGCCCGCGGGGGCGACCCTGAGCGCGTCCGGGCCCGGCAGGCGGTCCAGGATCTTCCCGTCGCGGGAGTAGCGGCGTACGGAGGGCTCGGTCTCGGAGGAGATCAGCCGGGTGCCGTCGCGGTCGACGACCAGGCCCTCGGAGTCCAGCGCGGCGCCGTTCTCGTCGGCGAGCGGGACGACGCCGGTGGGCGCCAGGGTCTTCAGCGTCTTCGCGTCGAGGGTGAAGAGTGCGGACCGGTCGGAGACGGCGGCGATCCGGCCCTTCCGGTCCACGGCGAGCGCGGAGAAGTTGCCGACGAAGGTGCCCTCGTACGTCGTCTTGTCGAGCGCGTCGGAGAAGCCGTCGACGGAGACGGCGGGCGAGCAGGCGTTGGCGCTTGAAGTGCCGGTGGCGGCGGTGGCGGGCCCGGCGGCGGTCAGGGTGGTGGCCGCCGCCAGGCCGGCGGTGACGGTGGCGAGTACGGTTCGCAGGCGCATGGCGACACGGTAGGCAGCGGCCGGTTCAGCGCGGGCGTACTCGCCGTGAATTCTGGGGAGCCGAGTCCCGTCGGCGGAGCCGGTCACAGTCCCCGCCGGGGAGCCGGTCACAGTCCCCGCCGACGGAGCCGGTCAGCTCGCCGCGAGGTCCCTGTGGATGACCTTGGCGACCGCCTGGATGGTGTTGACGCCGTACTGCATGTTGCTGTTGCCGTGCGTCAGCACCGTGATCGTGTAGTCGTGGCCGCCGCCCTTGAAGGTGCCGACGCTGTGCACCCGCCAGCCGAGGGTGGCCCGGGACAGCCAGCCGTTCTTGACGTGCACGGCGACACCGGAGGGCGCCCCCGCCGGCGTCCCCCAGCGCTGCGAGGAGATGACCTGGCCCATCAGCTTCAGGATGTACGCGCGGGAGTTGTCGCTCAGCACCGAGTTCTTCGCTGTGGTGAGCGCGAGGAGCCGCTGTTCGTCGCGCACGGTGATCCGGGTCAGGCCCCAGTAGCCGTCCGCGCCCGGCTTGGTCTGGGTCATCCCGGCGACCGTCAGGAAGCCCTTGATCTTCGTCATGCCGAGCTGCCGCCACAGCGCGGTGGTCGCGGCATTGTCCGACCTGGTGATCATGGCCTTGCTGAGGTCGGCCTCGCGCTGCGTGAGGAAACGATTCGTCTTCTTGGCGTCCCAGAGCAGCGTCGCCAGGACGGTGACCTTGACGACGCTCGCCGAGTCGTACGTGGTGGAGGATCTGAGCGAGCAGGTCGTCTTCGTGCTGCGGTCGTAGAGACCGACCGCGACGGTGCCGGCACGGTTCGCGAGCGCGGCGGTGATGTCCCTCTTGAGCTTCGTGGCCAGGCCCGCCTTCGCCGACGTACAGCTGACCGTCGGCGTGGCCGCGGCGGCGGGCGTCACGGCCGCCACCAGCGGTATGAGCATTCCGGCGCCGATACCGGCGCCGATCACACGCGTACGCCTGGATATGCCGGATGTCCGATGAGTCATGGCCGCTCCCCCTTGGCTGGATACGAGCGCGCCCCCTGCACGCTCGCCCCTTTGACTCACCCGCACGGGGGAATGGTTGTACGGAACAGCGACACGTTGGGGAACCGTTGCCGGACCCTGACCCTCCGTTGCCGGATCCACAGGTGCCCCCCAGGTACACCACAGCCCGCGCCCACCAGCGGTCCGCAGGATGCCCTGGTGACATCTGCCACCGACCCACACCCCCACGCCTCCGCGGCCCCCGACTCGCCCGCGCCGACGCCTCCCGCGCCGCCCGGCCCCCCGGAGAAGGCGCCGCGCTGGTCACTCCCCGCGCTGATCGCGATCATGCTGCTGGCCGGGATCCTGTACTCCTGGAACCTCTCCTCGTCGGGCCTCAACAGCTTCTACAGCGCCGCCGTGCTGAGCGGCACGCAGAGCTGGAAGGCCTGGTTCTTCGGCTCGCTCGACGCGGGCAACTTCATGACCGTGGACAAGCCGCCCTTCGTCCTGATGGTGATGGGCCTGTCCTGCCGGGTCCTCGGCTACGGCACCTGGCAGATGATGGCGCCGCTGATCGCATCCGCGCTCGGCACCATCTGGATCCTGCACTCCAGCGTGAAGCGCGTCTTCGGGCACGCGGCGGCGGCCGTGGCCGCGCTGGTCCTCGCGCTGACGCCCATCACGGTGGCCATCAACCGGGACAACAACCCCGACACGCTGCTCGTCCTGCTGATGGTCGCGGGCGCCGCACTGGGCCTGCGCGCCACACGGGACGGCAGACTGCTGCCGCTCGTCGGCTCGGCGGTGTGCTTCGGGCTCGCGTTCAACACGAAGATGCTCCAGGGCTACATCGCGCTGCCCGCCGTCTTCGCCGTCTACCTGTACGCGTCCCGGCTCGGCCTCGTGAAGCGGATCGTGAACCTGCTGGCCGCGGGCGTGGCCCTGGCGGTCGCCAGCTTCTGGTGGCCCGCCGCGGTGTCACTGGTGCCCGCCTCCGAGCGGCCGTACATCGGCGGCTCCACGGACGGCACCGCCTGGAACCTGATCATGGGCTACAACGGCCTGGGCCGGGTCTTCGGCGGCGAGGGCAACGGCGGAGGCGGTGGGGGCGGCGGCGGAAGCTTCGCCGGCACCGCCGGGATCGGCCGGATGTTCAACGACACCCTGGGCGGCCAGATCTCCTGGCTGCTGCCCTTCGCGGGCATCGCACTGGCCGGCGGTCTCGCGCTGTGCGGGCGCGCCCCGCGCACCGACCCGACGCGTGCCGCACTGGTGCTGTGGGGCGGCTGGACCGTGCTGCACTTCCTCACCTTCAGCATGGCCGAGGGCACGATGCACCCCTACTACACGACCGCCCTCGCGCCCGGCATCGCGGCGCTCTGCGGAGGCGGCGGCGTCCTGCTGCTGCGCGCCTTCCGGGCGGACCGGCGGTGGGCGTGGGTGCTGCCCGTCGCCCTGGCGGTCACCGGCATCTGGGCCGTCGTGCTGCTGCGCCGGGCCACCGGCTGGAACACCTGGCTGTGGCCCGCGATCGCGGTGGTCATGGCACTGGCGATCGCCGGTCTGCTTCTCTTCCGCTCCGGTCACCGGACCCGGCTGCTGGCGGCCTCCGTGGCCGCGGCGATCGTGGCCGCGGTCGCCGGGCCCGCGGCCTACGCGGCGTCGGTGCCCGCGGGCACGACCGGCGGCATGGGCGGCGGCACCAATCCGACGGCCGGGCCCTCGACGGGCGGCGGCGGTTTCGGCGGCGGGGGCGGCGGCCGGGCGGGCGGCGGCGCCATGGCCGGTGGTGAGCTGCCCGGCGGCGGCCAGGCGGGCCAGGGCGGCCAGTCCGGGCAGGCGGGTGGCGCGGGTACGCCGCCGAGCGGCATGCCCAGCGGCGCCCCGGGCGGCACCGCGCCCGGCGGTCAGCAGGACGGCGGCACCGGTACGCCGCCGAGCGGAGCCGGCGAAACCGGCGGAACCGGCGAGGCGGGCGGCACGACCGGTCAGCCCGGCGGCGGCTTCGGCGGGGGTGGCGGTATGGGCGGCGGTATGGGCGGTGGCGGTATGGGCGGCGAGACCAGCGACGAGCTGATCAGCTACCTGAAGAAGAACCAGGACGGCGCCGAGTGGCTGCTCGCGGTGTCCAGTTCGCAGACCGCCGCGTCGCTCATCCTGAGCAGCGGTGAGCCGGTCATCTCCATGTGGGGCTGGTCCGGCACCGACAAGGCGATGACGCTCGCCAGGCTCAAGGAACTCGTGAAGAACGGCGAGCTGCACTACATCCAGCTCGGCGGCGGTGGCGGTGGCGGCATGGGCGGCGGCTCGACCCTCAGCTCCGAGGTCACGGCGTGGGTGCAGAAGAACGCCACGGCGGTCGAGGCGAGCGAGTACGGCGGCACGTCCACCTCCACGTCGTCCTCGGGCTCCGCGTCCGGCTCGGAAGCCGACTCCGGATCCGCGGCCGGCAGTGGCACCCAGAGCACTCAGTCGCTTTACCGGCTCGATCCGTCGGACGTCAACTAGGGGAAACCCTTAGCCAGTTGGAGTAAACCCTCGATCGAAGCAACCCCTGACCGTTTTCACGGTCAGGGGTTGCCCTCTATTCCATATCGTCACGCGAATTCCTTTCAGTTGTTACACGGCCGACCCCCAGGGCATGCCACGCTCCCGGTTACCTAAAAAGTCAACACGCGTAGATCGAGGCCCCGTTGATCCGGGCGCAGCGATCGAACGCCTGTCGATCCCGGGAAAGGGCACCCCCATGTCCGTTGCGCAGATAGGCAGATGGAAGGCGCTTGCGGTGGCCACATCCGCCGTGCTCGTCGGCCTCACCCTCCCCGCCGTGACCGCGACCCCCGCGGCGGCCACGACTACCGCGTACGACAGCACGTACTACAAGAACGCGATCGGCAAGACCGGCACGAGCCTGAAGGCGTCGCTGCACACGATCATCACCCCCCAGACCAAGATCTCGTACTCCGCGGTCTGGAACGCCCTGATGGCCACCGACCAGGACCCCAACAACAGCAACAACGTGATCCTGCTCTACAGCGGCACCTCGCGCGCCAAGTCCCTCAACGGCGGCGACGTGGGCGACTGGAACCGTGAGCACACGTGGGCCAAGTCCCACGGCGACTTCGGCGAGGCGACCGGTCCCGGCACCGACCTGCACCACCTGCGTCCCGCCGACGTCCAGGTCAACAGCATCCGCGGCAACAAGGACTTCGACAACGGCGGCAGCGCGGTCAGCGGCGCCTCCGGCAGCTACACGGACTCCGACTCCTTCGAGCCGCGCAACGCCGACAAGGGCGACGTGGCCCGCATGATCCTCTACATGACCGTCCGCTACGAGGGCGGCGACGGCTGGGCCAACCTGGAGCCCAACCAGCTGGTGAACAACGGCAGCAACCCGTACATGGGCAAGCTGTCCGTGCTCAAGGCGTGGAACGAGGCGGACCCGCCCAGCGCCTTCGAGGAGAAGCGCAACCAGGTCATCTACGACACCTACCAGCACAACCGCAACCCGTTCATCGACCACCCCGAGTGGGTCGAGGCGATCTGGTAACAACGGCTGAACGGTTGAACTCCCCGTAGCCAGCGGGGAGTTCGACTCCGTAACCTGTTCGGCCAGGAGGGAGACGCCGATGTCCGAAGCCGCCGCGAACGCCAACGCCGAAGTCACCGACGCCACCTGGCAGCTCCCCCGCACCCCGCACAGCGCTCCGCGCGCCCGGCAGCTGCTCCGCACCCAGCTCACGCACTGGCGCATCGACGGCGAAGTGGCCGAAGCGGCCGAGCTGTTGCTCTCGGAGCTGATCACCAACTCGCTCAAGCACGCGTCCGCCCCGCCCGGCCACGAGATCGGTCTGCGGCTGGCGACGTACGAGGGCCGGCTGCGCGTGGAGGTCGCCGACACGGACGACCGCCGGCCCCTCCCCCGCCGGGCGGCTCCCGGTGACGAGGGCGGCCGGGGACTCGCCCTCGTCCAGGCACTGGCCGAACGCTGGGGCTTCTGCCCCCGGTCGCAGGGCAGCGGAAAGGCCACCTGGGCGGAGCTGGCGCTCCCGCGGTGAGCCCGGCCCCCGCGGGGCCGTGACGGTCAGCTCAGGTGCGTGGGCGCGAACATCCGCAGGACCGCCGGGAGCAGCACCACCGAGGGGCCGGGCGTCGCCAGGGCCTTGGCGAGGTCCGCCTCCAGGGTCGCGGGTGTGGTGCGTACGCCGGGCACGCCGAAGGACTCCGCGAGGGCCACGTAGTCCGGGCGGGACAGCTCGGTCGCGGTGGACTGGCCGAAGGCGTCCGTCATGTACTCGCGGAGGATGCCGTAGCCGCCGTCGTCGACGATCAGCCAGGTGACGTTCAGGTCGTACTGCCTGGCCGTGGCGAGTTCGGCGATCGAATACAACGCGCCGCCGTCGCCGGAGACCGCGAGCACGGGCCGGGTCGGGTCCGCGGTCGCCGCGCCGAGGGCCGCGGGGAAGCCGTAGCCGAGGCCGCCCGCGCCCTGGGCGGAGTGCATGGTGTTCGTTCCGCGCGGGTCGAAGGCGGACCAGGCCCAGTAGGCGAGGATCGTCATGTCCCAGAAGGACGGGGAGCCGGCGGGCAGGGCTCGGCGGACTGCCGCCAACACGTCCTGTTCCAGGGTGAGTTCCTGGGCCGCGATGCGCTCGCCGACCCGGGCGAGCACGGCGGCGACCCGCTCGGGCGCCGTGCCGTCGGCCCGGTCGGCGACCGTTTCGAGCAGCGCCGACAGGGCCAGGCGGGCGTCCGCGTGGATGCCGAGCGCCGGGTGGTTGGACTCCAGTTTGCCGAGGTCGGCCTCGATCTGGATCACCCGCCCGCGGGGCTTGAACGTGTGGTAGTTCGAGGAGAGTTCGCCCAGGCCCGAGCCCACCACCAGCAGGACGTCCGCGTCCTCCAGGAAGTCCGTGGTGTGGCGGTCCTCCAGCCAGGACTGGAGGGAGAGCGGGTGTTCCCAGGGGAAGGCGCCCTTGCCGCCGAAGGTGGTGACGACCGGGGCGTTCAGCCTCTCGGCGAGCAGGCGGAGCTTGCCGGCGGCGTCCGCCCGTACGACGCCGCCGCCCGCGATGATCGCGGGGCGCTCGGCGCGGGAGAGCAGGTCGGCCGCCACGGCGGTCAGTTCGGGGCGCGGGACGACGTCCTCGGGGGTCGCGTCCATCGCCGTGACCACCGGCAGGGAGGTCTCGGCGAGGAGGACATCCTGCGGGATCTCCACCCACACCGGGCCGTGCGGCACGGTCAGCGCCGACTCCCAGGCCGCGGCGATCGCCGACGGGATCTGGGACTGGCTGCGGACCGTGTGGACGGACTTCACCACTCCCCTGAACGAGGCCTGCTGGTCCGGGAGTTCGTGCAGATAGCCGTGGCGCCCGCCGCCGAGCCCCGCGGTCGGGACCTGGCTGCTGACGGCGAGCACCGGGGAGGACGCCGAGGCCGCCTCCTGGAGCGCGGCCAGCGAGGTGAGCGCGCCGGGACCGGTCGACAGCAGCAGCGGGGCCGCCTCGCCGGTGATCCGGCCGTAGGCGTCCGCCGCGAAGCCCGCGTTGTTCTCGACGCGCAGTCCGACGTACTGGAGGGACGAGCGGCGCAGGGCGTCGAACATGCCGAGCGCGTGCTGTCCCGGCAGGCCGAAGACGGTCGTGGCGCCGAGACCGGCGAGGGTCTCCACGACCAGGTCCCCGCCGTTGCGCCCGGCGGGCGGGTTCAGCGCGGCCGAGGTCTGGGCGGCCGTGGGGCGGAGCACCAGGTCGTGGTCGTGGGTCACTTCGCTTCGCCGTCCTTACGGGTCTGAGCGAGCCGGTCGCCGGGCCGGTCGTCGTCCTTGCGGACCCGGGTGAGCCGGTCGCCGTCCTTGCGGGTCTGGTCGAGTTGGTCGCCCGTCCGGTCGTCGTCCCTGCGGGCCTGGGCGATCTGGCGGGACATGATCGTGGTGAGTTCGTACGCCGTGTGGGAGGCCGCCACCGCGGTGATCTCGGCGTGATCGTACGCGGGTGCGACCTCCACCACGTCCGCCGAGACCAGGTTGCAGGACGACAGCCCGCGCAGGATCTCCAGGAGTTCGCGGGAGGTCATGCCGCCCGCCTCCGGGGTCCCTGTGCCGGGCGCGTGCGCCGGGTCGAGGCAGTCGATGTCGATCGAGATGTAGAGCGGCCTGTCGCCGATGCGCTGACGGAGCTGGTCGGCGACCTCGTCGGCGCCGCGCCGGTAGATGTCCGCCGAGGTGACGATGCCGAAGCCCATCTTCTCGTCGTCGGTGAGGTCCTGCTTGCCGTACAGCGGCCCCCGGGTGCCGACGTGCGAGAGCGCCTCGGTGTCGAGGATGCCCTCCTCCACCGCCCGGCGGAACGGGGTGCCGTGCGTGTACTCGGCGCCGAAGTAGGTGTCCCAGGTGTCGAGATGGGCGTCGAAGTGGAGCAGCGCGACGGGCCCGTGCTTCTTGGCCACGGACCTCAGCAGCGGCAGCGCGATGGTGTGGTCGCCGCCCAGGGTCATCAACCGGGCGCCGGTGCCGAGGAGTTCGTCGGCGGCCGCCTCGACCGTCTCCACGGCCTCGTTGATGTTGAACGGGTTCGCCGCGATGTCGCCGGCGTCCGCGACCTGCGCCAGGGCGAAGGGCGAGGCGTCCTGGGCGGGGTTGTAGGGGCGAAGGAGCCGGGACGCCTCGCGGATCGCGTTGCCGCCGAAGCGGGCGCCCGGCCGGTAGGAGACGCCCGAGTCGAACGGCACGCCGACCACGGCGACGTCGGCGGTGCCGACCTCGTCGAGGCGCGGCAGCCGGGCGAAGGTCGCGGGTCCCGCGTACCGCGGAACGCGGGACGAGTCGACGGGGCCACGAGGCGTCTCGTTACCGCTCATGATGAAATGCCTACTTTCCTACGCAACATCGCGTATGTACAGCTAAGTACGACTAAGTACAGCTGATACGACTCTACTGGTGGGCCGGGACGGGTTCGGACAGGGGTTCGGCGCCGCCGTGGCCCGCGAGGCGCTCCCGCCAGGCGGCCAGGACGGCGGCGTCGGTGGCGGGCGTGGCGAGCGAGACGATCACGTACACGGCGAGCGAGGAGAGCAGGCCGTAGTAGACGGGCTCGTTGGCGAGGATGCCGTACGTCGCCATCAGGCCGATGACCGCGACGCCGCCGACCACGACGGCCGCGAGCGCGCCCTGCGCGGTCCCGCGCCTCCACAGCAGTCCGCCGAGGATCGGGACGAGGAGTCCGCCGACGAGCAGGTTGTAGGCCACGGTGAGCGCCTCGACGACGTTGTTGAGCGCGATCGCCGTACAGATCACCCCGATGCCCATGATCAGGATGAAGACCCGGTTGCCCCGGACCTCGTCGCGTTCCTCGCCGTCCCCGGTCGCCGCGGTGCCGCGCAACCGGGACCAGATGTCGTTGTTGGCGACGGTGGCGCAGGCGATGAGCGCGCCGGAGGACGTCGACATGACGGCGGCGAGGGCGGCGGCCAGCACCAACCCCCTGACCCCGACCGGGAGTTCGTCCTTCACGATGGTCGCGAAGGCGGCGTCGGCGCTGGGCAGCGTCGGGTACATGACCTTGGCCGCGGTACCGATGACGGCGCCCGCGACGGCGTACACCAGGCAGTACGTGCCGGCGACCGTGCCGCCCCACTTGGCCGTGGTGTCGCTGCGCGCGGTGAACACGCGCTGCCAGATGTCCTGCCCGATCAGCATGCCGAACGTGTAGATGAGCACGTACGTGAAGATCGTCTCGCCGCCGATGCCCAGCGGGTCGAAGTACTCGGTGGGCAGCTTCGCTTTCATCTCGCTGAACCCGCCGGCCTTGACCACGGCGATGGGCAGGAGCAGGAGCAGCACACCGATCGTCTTGACGACGAACTGCACCATGTCGGTGAGCGTGATCGACCACATGCCGCCGAGGGTCGAGTACGCGACGACGATCGAGCCGCCGAGGACGATCGCGAGCGTCCGGTTCATGTCGAAGAGGACGTCGAAGATCGTGGCGTACGCGATGGTCGAGGTGACGGCGAGCATCAGGGTGTACGCCCACATCACGACACCGGAGATGACTCCCGCACGGCCGCCGTAGCGCAGGTCGAGCATCTCGGAGACGGTGTAGACCTTCAGCCGGGCGATACGGGCGGAGAAGAAGACGGACAGCGCGAGGAGTCCGAGGCCGATGGTGAAGACCATCCAGGCGCCGGATATCCCGTACTGGTAGCCGAGGCCGACCCCGCCGATGGTGGACGCGCCGCCCAGCACGATGGCCGCCATGGTCCCGGAGTACATGGCGGGTCCCAGCCGCCGCCCGGCCACGAGGAACTCGCTCTTGGACTTCGCGCGGCGCATGCCCCACCAGCCCATGGCCAGCATGCCTGCCAGATAGACGACGATCACTGCGTAGTCGACGGCCATGGGGTCTCCTCCGGGCGCTCTGTGGCGTGTCGTGCGGGTGGGGGGTGGTGGTGGGTCTCGGCTTCGGCCGGTGGCCGGTGGCCAGTAGCCGGTGGCCGGTGGCCAGTAGCCGGTGGCCAGTAGCCGGTAGCTGGTCGCGGGGACATCCGCCCGTACCCGCGGCTGCCGGCGGTCACGACACTAGGTGGCCGGAAAGCGACACTGAAGTGTACGTTTCATCCATTGCCGCTGAACCGGATGGAGGGAACGTCCACCATGCCGGACGCATCCGCCCCGCCTGCCCCACCCGTACCGCCGACGCCGCCTGTGCCACCGACTCCGCCTGTGCCACCGACTCCGCCCGTGCCGCTCTCCGCGCTGCTGGCCCGCGAGGATCTCGGCCTGGTCCGGATCGCCGGGCCGGCCGAGACGGACACGGTGATCCACTGGGCGCACACCTCGGAGATGGCGGACCCGTACCCGTATCTGCTGGGCGGCGAGTTGCTCCTCACCGCCGGGGTGCACATCCCGGAGGCGGCGGGCTCGGGCACCTACTTCGACGACTACGTCTCCCGCATCGTCGCCGCGGGCGGCGCGGCCCTCGGCTTCGGCGTGGCCCCCGTCCACGACACGGTCCCCCGCGCCCTGGTCGCCGCCTGCGACAGCTACGGTCTGCCGCTGCTGGAGGTCCCGCCCCGGACCACCTTCTCGGCCGTCGCCCGCGCGGTCTGGCAGCTCATGGCCCAGGCCCGCCACACGGAACTGCGCCGGGTGACCGAGGCCCAGCAGAGCCTCGCCGCGGCCGCCGCCCGCCCCGATCCGGTACCGGCGGTACTGCGGCAACTCGCCCAGCGGGTGGGCGGCTGGACCGTGCTGTACGGGCCGGAGGGGGCGGAGCTGGCGCGGGCGGGGAGGGGCGCGGAGGAGGGCGCGGTGCGGGCACTCGCGGCGCTGGCCCGTGTCGTACGGCCGTCGGCGTCCCAGGCGGGCCCCTCGCCCAACCCGCCCCCGTCCCCGTCTCCCTCTCCCTCCCCCTCCTCCGCCACGGACACCATGGGCCGCACGCACCTCGCCGCCTACGCCCTGGGCTCCGGGCAGGGTTTCGTGCTCGGGGTCGGCGCGCCGGGCCGCGAGCCCGGGGACCACACCATCGCCTCCGTCGCGGCGGTCCTGCTCTCCCTGCTCACCGGGGAGCACCAGAGCGGGAGCGGGGCGGCGCGGTCGTCGGCGCTGGTGCGGCTGCTCCTGGGAGCCGCGCCGGAGTCCGTCGCGCCCCTGCTGGGCGGCGGCGGACGGTGGACCGTCGTGCACGCGCGGCCCGCCGGGGACGACCCCGCTCCGGACGCCGTCGCCGCGTCCGCGCTCGGGGCGGCGCTCGGCTCCACGCTGGTCGACGCGGACGGTGACGTCGTACGCGTCCTGGTGCCCGACGGCCGGGCGGTCGCCGCGCAGCCCGGCTGGACCTGCGGGGTCAGCGCGTCCGTCGGAGCACCGGAGTGGGCGGCGGCCGACGCGCAGGCGGGCCGCGCCCTGGCCCGCGCCCGTGCCACGCGCGCCGCGCTGGTCCGCCACGGTGAACGCCCCGCCCTCGCCGACCTGGTCCCCCCGTCCGACGCCGAGGCGTACGCCCGCGCCCTCCTCGCGCCCGTCGCCGACAACGCCGCCCTCACCGAGACCCTCCGCACCTGGCTCTCCCTGCACGGCAGTTGGGACCGCACCGCGGTCGCCCTCTCCATCCACCGCAACACCGTCCGCCAACGCATCGCCCGCTGCACGGCGTTGCTCGGCTCGGACCTCGACGACCCCGACGTCCGGATGGAGTTGTGGTTCGCGCTGCGGGACGGGTAACGAGTCCAGCCTTCCAAGGGACCGAGACGGGCGGGTGGGCGGGAAACCCGCCGCGGAGCGGTGGAGGGACGGGCGCGGAGCGGCCGGGATCGCCTGGGCGCGAGCCTTCCGAGGGACCGAGACGGGTGGGTGGGCGGGAAAGCCGCCGCGGAGCGGTGGGGAACGTGTTGCCGCGGAGCGGTCCGGGAACGCACGCCGCGGAGCGGCGCAGCCCACCCGCACAGGCCAACGGCAAGAAGGCATCCAGGGCACACCCCACCCTCGTACAACCAAGTGACCCCCGTCCCAGCGTTCGGGACATCCGACTCGCACACCGGCGCCGACGGCACAATGGACCCATGCCGATACCCGGGATCCCCAGCCGCCAAGAGCTCGTCGACCACCTCGTCCAGACACGCATCGCGGGCGACGTTGCCACGCCCCGCGAGAACAACCTCTCTCATTACCGCAAGCTGGCGAACGGCGAGCGCAACTGGTGGCTCGGTCTTGAGCTCGGTGACCGCTGGACCGACGAGCAGGACGTGCTCGCGGTGATGGCGGAGCGCTGCGGCGTGAACGACGACCCGGAGTACCGCTACGGGCAGGACACCATCGACCCCGACCTGACGGTGGACGCCCTGGACCGGGCGGCGGCGCGGCTGCGCAAGGCCGCCGACGGCACCCAGATCGTGCTCCTGGCGACCGGCCACCCGGGCGGTCTCCTGGACGTGCACCGCGCGACCGCCGGCGCCCTGCGCGCGGCCGGCTGCGAGATCGTGGTCATCCCGGACGGTCTCCAGACCGACGAGGGATACGTGATGCAGTTCGCGGACGTCGCGATGCTGGAGCACGGCGCCACCCTCTGGCACACCCATTCGGGCGAGCCGATGCGCGCGATCCTGGGCGGCCTGGAGCGGGAGGGCCGGCCGCTGCCCGACCTGGTCGTCGCCGACCACGGCTGGGCGGGCTTCGCGGCCCAGCAGGGCATCGACGCCATCGGCTACGCCGACTGCAACGACCCCGCCCTGTTCCTCGCCGAGTCCGAGGGCACCCTCCAGGTGGCCGTCCCGCTGGACGACCACGTCACCAGCCCCCGCCACTACGACCCGATGACGGCCTACCTCCTGAACGCGGCCGGGCTCTCCTAGACCGCCCCTGGGGCCGGCCCTAGATCCCGGCGATCGACGCCGGCGCCCGTTCCGCCCGTGACAGTCCCCGCAGTACGTTCACCGCCCCGTGCCGCCGGACCGCGAGGTGGCCGAGGAGTTCCACCACCGGCTCCGTGACGTGGTCGGGCAGTTCGGGCGTCGGGATGCCCGCGCTGAAGGCGAGGTCGTCCGCGTGTACGACGAGTTCGAGCAGGCGGGTGAGCAGGAAGTCGTCGAGGCCGAGGGCCCAGCCGTTCCAGGACGGCATCCCGAGCGGCCTCGGCGGCGCGGCGGGCACGCCGGGGAGCTGGGCGCGCAGGCGGTCGAGGGCGGCGCCGGCGCGCGCGGCCAGCGCCTCGGGTCCCAGGACGGCCGCCGCCTCACCGCCCCGGCGGATGCGGACGTGGACCGCGCTGCCGGTGTCCTCGCCGATCCACGTCACCCGTGTCATGAAGTAGTCGCGCAGCGACACGATCTCGCCGTCGGGCGCGGGCGCGTCCAGTGCCTCCGGGACGAACAGGATCTGCCAGGCGGTGTGCCCGGCCAGTCCCCCGACGGTGTACTCCCGCAGCGCGCTCGGCTTCTCCCACGCCTCGACGACGGCGGGCTCGCCGAGCAGCCCCACCATGGACGCCGCGGCGTCCAGGAAGGCCTCCCGGACCCCCGGCCCGCGCCAGTTCCAGCTCCCGATGTCCACCCCGGTCATGCCGCCCCCTCAACGAGTGTCCTGTGCACGCCATCCTGCCGTGCGTGGGGCCCCGTACAGGTCCCGTGCAGGCCCCGTTGGCGAGAAACGACCATGGAAAGGCCGGTCACGGCCAGGGGTTGAGCCCCTCCTCGCGGCGCTGCGCGAACCCCGGCGTCGGGTCCAGGTACACCCGGCTGACCATCGGGAACACCTCCCGCAGCCGCTGCTCCGCCTGCTCGCAGGCCCACTCGATCTGGGCGGCGGTCGACACGTCACGGAAGTCGACCTTCGCGGCGACCAGCGCCTCCCGCGGCCCCTGGACCAGGGTCGTCAGTTCCAGTACGGCCTCGATGTGCTCCGACGCGAGCAGTTCGGTCTCGATCCGCTCCCGGACCTGCCTGGGCAGCGGGCGCCCGATGAGCAGCTCCGCGTTGGATCGGCCCAGCACCCAGGCGACGTACAGCAGGAGTACGCCGATGCACAGGGACGCGATGCCGTCCCAGACACCGGAGCCGCTGAGCTGGCCGCCGAGCAGGCCGCCCGCCGCGAGCAGCAGGCCCACCAGCGCGGCCGAGTCCTCCATGACGACGGCCTTCACGGCGGTGTCGGGGGTGCGCCGGAGGTAGAGCCTGAAGGGGGCCTTCAGCCGCTTCGCCTCGCCCCGCGCCTGGCGTACGCCGGTGCGCAGGGAGTAGCCCTCCAGGAGGAAGGCGATGGCGAGCACGATGTACGAGACCAGCGGGTCGCCGAGTTCCTCGCCCGCGACGAGGGTGTGGATGCCGTCGTAGAGCGAGAACACCGCGCCGCCGACGAAGGTCGCGACGGCGGCGAGGAGTGCCCAGATGTAGCGCTCGGGGCCGTAGCCGAGCGGGTGTTCCTCGTCCGCCGGTTTCTCGCTGCGTTTCAGCGCGGTCAGCAGCATCACCTCGGTGACGGTGTCCGCCACCGAGTGCGCCGCCTCGGAGAGCATCGCGCTGGATCCGCTGATCACCCCGGCGACGGCCTTGGCGAGCGCGATACCGAGATTGGCGACGGCGGCGACGAGCACCGTGAAGGTGCTCTCGCCGCCGCCGTTGTCGTCCTGTTCCGAAGCGTCAGCCATGACCCAAGTCTTACCGGCCCGCGCTCATCGCGGGATACGGACCACGCCCTCCTGGATCACCGTGATGGCCAGCCGGCCGTCCTGGGTGTAGATGCGGGCCTGGCCCAGGCCCCGTCCGCCGGACGCGGACGGCGACTCCTGGTCGTACAGCAGCCACTCGTCGGCGCGGAAGGGCCGGTGGAACCACATCGCGTGGTCCAGCGAGGCGCCGACGACGTCGCCGACGGCCCAGCCGCCGCGTCCGTGCGCCAGCAGGACGGAGTCCAGGAGCGTCATGTCGGAGACGTAGGTGGCGAGGCAGACGTGCAGCAGCGGGTCGTCGGCGAGCTTGCCGTTGGCGCGGAACCACACCTGCGAGCGCGGTTCGCGCGGCTGCCCGTACCGGCCGTGCGGCGGGTCGTCCACGTAGCGCAGGTCGACCTCGGCGCGCGCGTGCAGGATCTTGGCCCTGACCTCGGGGTCGATGTGCTCGTAGGACCTCATCCGTTCCTCCGCCGTGGGCAGGGTGACGGGGTCGGGCGCGGGCGGCATCGGCGCCTGGTGGTCGAAGCCCTCCTCGTACCGCTGGAAGGAGGCCGAGAGGTGGAAGATCGGCTGCCCGTGCTGGACCGCGACGACCCGGCGGGTGGTGAAGGAGCGGCCGTCGCCGATGCGGTCCACGGTGTAGACGATGGGCGCGCCGGGGTCGCCGAGGCGCAGGAAGTACGAGTGGAGGGAGTGCGCGAACCGGTCCTCGGGAACCGTGCGCCCCGCGGCGACGAGCGCCTGTGCGGCGACCTGTCCGCCGAAGACCCGTGGGACGACGGCGGACCTGGACCGGCCGCGGAAGATGTTCTCCTCGATCTGTTCGAGGTCGAGCAGATCGAGGAGGGACTGAAGTGCCTGACTCATGGAGCCATTTCTACTGACCGGTGATTTCGGTGGTCTTACAGGCCCATGTTCTTGGCGATGATCGACTTCATGATCTCGCTGGTGCCGCCGTAGATCCTGTTCACGCGGTTGTCCGCGTACAGGCGGGCGATCGGGTACTCGTTCATGAAGCCGTAGCCGCCGTGCAGCTGGAGGCAGCGGTCGATGACGCGGTGCGCGACCTCGGTGCAGAACAGCTTGGCGCTGGCGGCCTCGGCCGGGGACAGCTCGCCCTGGTCGAGGGCCTCCAGGGCGCGGTCGGCGACGGCCTGGGCCGCGTCCACCTCGGCCTGGCAGGCGGCCAGCTCGAACTTGGTGTTCTGGAAGTGCGAGACCGGCTTGCCGAAGACGGTGCGCTCCTGGACGTACTCCTTGGCGAACCGGACGGCCGCCGCGGCCTGCGCGTAGGCGCCGAACGCGATGCCCCAGCGCTCGGAGGGCAGGTTGCCGCCGAGGTAGTAGAAGCCCTTGTTCTCCTCGCCGAGCAGGTCCTCGACCGGCACCTTCACGTCGACGAACGCCAGCTCGGCGGTGTCGGAGACCTTAAGGCCCAGCTTGTCGAGCTTGCGGCCGATGGAGTAGCCCTCGGCCTTGGTGTCGACGGCGAACAGTGAGATGCCGTGGCGGCGGTCCTCCGGCGTCGGGGCGGAGGTGCGGGCGCAGACGATCACGCGGTCGGCGTGCACACCGCCGGTGATGAACGTCTTGGAGCCGTTGAGGACGTAGTGCGTGCCGTCCTCGGAGAGCTTCGCGGTGGTCTTCATGCCCGCGAGGTCGGAGCCGGTGCCCGGCTCCGTCATCGCCAGGGCCCACATCTCCTCGCCGGAGACGAACTTCGGCAGGAAGCGCTTCTTCTGCTCGTCGGTGGCCAGCGCCTTGATGTAGGGCAGGCCGAGCAGCACGTGCACACCGGAGCCGCCGAAGGAGACACCCGCGCGCGCGGTCTCCTCGTACATCACGGCCTCGAACTTGTACGAGTCGATGCCCGCGCCGCCGTACTCCTCGTCCACGCGGATGCCGAAGACGCCGAGTTCGGCGAGCTTGTAGTAGAAGTCGCGCGGAGCCTGGCCCGCGGCGAACCACTCGTCGTAGACGGGGACGACCTCGGCCTCTATGAAGGCGCGGAGGGTCTCCCGGAACGCCTCGTGGTCCTCGTTGAACACAGTACGGCGCACCGCCGGCACCTCTCTGCGCCTAAGCCGGCGCCGCTCTCGCGTATGGGGTTGCTAGCCGTGGGGGTTCCCCGGTCGAGGCCACCGACCCCGGCTAAGCGCTTGCTCAGTTCCAGGTTACCGGGCAGTCACGACCGTCGTCCAGAGGAGGCGTGCAGCCGTCCCGAGACGCTCGTCACGCTCCCGCGGCCTCGAAGGCCCCGCGCGTCATCCGGTGCAGCAGCGCGGCGGTGGCCGCCCGCCCCGGCAGCGCGCCGGGGCGCCCCAGGTGGGGGGTGGAGTTGAGCAGCCCGAAGACCGAGTGCACGGCCGAGCGGGCGGCGGGTTCGGCCAGCGCCGGATAGACCTCGCGCACGACCTCCACCCACAGCTCGACGTACTGCCGCTGGAGCTGTCGTACGAGCTTGCGGTCGCTGTCACGCAGGCGGTCGAGCTCGCGGTCGTGCAGGGTGATCAGCGGGCGGTCGTCGAGCGCGAAGTCGATGTGCCCCTCGATGAGCGAGTCGAGGACCCGCTCCGGAGGGTTCCCGTCGGCCTCGGCGACCCGCCGCTTGGCGCCGGTCAGCAGCTGGCCGCTGATCCCCACCAGGAGCTCGGCGAGCATCGCGTCCTTGCCGGGGAAGTGCCGGTACAGACCGGGGCCGCTGATGCCGACCGCGGCCCCTATCTCATCCACACCCACGCCGTGGAAGCCGCGCTCGGCGAACAGCCGGGCGGCCTCCTTGAGGATCTGCTCTCGACGGGTGGGCGCGTCGGTTCTCGTGGCCATGGAAGTGATTCTAGACAGGAAGGTTAGCGGTCGTTAACCTGGAGGAAACGCGTTAACGCTCATTAACAACGTGAGGGGTCCGCGCAATGCACCACGAGGCACCGGAGCTGACGAGCGCGGCAGACCCCGCGTCGGAGGCCTGGCGGGCCAATGAGGCGGCCCATCGCGCGCTGGGCGAGGAGCTGCGGCAGAAGCTGGCCGCCGCCCGTCTCGGCGGCGGGGAGCGAGCCCGCGCGCGGCACACCGCGCGCGGCAAGCTGCTGCCGCGCGACCGGGTCGACGCCCTCCTGGACCCCGGCTCGCCCTTCCTGGAGCTGGCCCCGCTCGCGGCGGACGGGCTGTACGACGGCCAGGCGCCGGCCGCCGGAGTGATCGCCGGGATCGGGCGGGTGAGCGGCCGTGAGTGCGTGATCGTCGCCAACGACGCGACCGTCAAGGGCGGCACGTACTACCCGATGACGGTGAAGAAGCACCTGCGCGCCCAGGAGGTGGCGCTGGAGAACCGCCTCCCCTGTGTGTATCTGGTGGACTCCGGCGGCGCCTTCCTCCCCATGCAGGACGAGGTCTTCCCCGACCGCGAGCACTTCGGCCGGATCTTCTACAACCAGGCGCGGATGTCGGGCGCCGGCATCCCGCAGATCGCCGCCGTCCTCGGCTCCTGCACGGCGGGCGGCGCGTACGTGCCCGCGATGAGCGACGAGGCGGTGATCGTGCGCGGCCAGGGCACGATCTTCCTCGGCGGCCCTCCCCTGGTGAAGGCCGCCACCGGCGAGGTCGTCACCGCCGAGGAGCTGGGCGGCGGCGAGGTCCACGCGCGCGTGTCGGGCGTCACCGACCACCTCGCCGAGGACGACGCGCACGCGCTGCGGATCGTCCGGAACATCGCGGCCACCCTCCCCGCGCGCGGGCCCCTGCCCTGGGCGGTCGCGGAGTCCGTCGAGCCGAAGACGGACCCGCACGGGCTGTACGGCGCGGTGCCGGTCGACCCCCGCACCCCCTACGACGTCCGCGAGGTCATCGCGCGCGTGGTGGACGGTTCGCGGTTCGCCGAGTTCAAGGCGGAGTTCGGGCAGACCCTGGTGACCGGCTTCGCGCACATCCACGGCCACCCCGTCGGCATCGTCGCCAACAACGGCATCCTGTTCTCCGAGTCGGCCCAGAAGGGCGCCCACTTCATCGAGCTGTGCGACCAGCGGGGCATCCCCCTGGTGTTCCTCCAGAACATCTCGGGGTTCATGGTCGGCCGGCAGTACGAAGCGGGGGGCATCGCCAAGCACGGCGCCAAGATGGTGACGGCCGTGGCGTGCACCCGCGTACCGAAGCTCACGGTCGTGATCGGCGGTTCGTACGGCGCGGGGAACTACTCGATGTGCGGCCGGGCCTACTCCCCGCGCTTCCTGTGGATGTGGCCGGGCGCCAAGATCTCCGTGATGGGCGGCGAGCAGGCCTCGTCCGTCCTCGCGACCGTCAAGCGCGACCAGCTGGAGTCGCGCGGCGAGTCCTGGCCCACCGAGGACGAGGACGCCTTCAGGGCCCCGATCCGCGAGCAGTACGAACGCCAGGGCAGCGCCTACTACGCGACGGCCCGCCTCTGGGACGACGGCGTGATCGACCCGATGGAGACCCGGCAGGTCCTGGGACTCGCGCTGACCGCCTGTGCCAACGCGCCGCTGGGCGAACCCCGGTTCGGCGTCTTCCGGATGTAGGGGACGACCACTGATGCCGGATGCACCGGATGCAAGGGACGAATGCTGATGCCGGATGTAAGGAACAACTGCTGATGTTCGACACCGTGCTCGTGGCCAACCGGGGCGAGATCGCCGTCCGGGTCATCCGTACGCTTCGGTCGCTCGGCGTGCGCTCGGTGGCCGTCTTCTCCGACGCGGACGCCGACGCCCGGCACGTCCGCGAGGCGGACACGGCGGTACGGATCGGCCCGGCACCCGCCGCCGAGAGCTATCTGTCGGCCGGCCGGCTCCTGGAGGCCGCGGCGCGGACGGGCGCGCAGGCCGTCCACCCGGGGTACGGCTTCCTCGCGGAGAACGCGTCCTTCGCGCGGGCCTGCGCGGACGCCGGACTCGTCTTCATCGGGCCGCCCGCCGACGCGATCGCGCTGATGGGCGACAAGATCCGCGCCAAGGAGACGGTGCGGGCGGCCGGCGTCCCGGTGGTCCCGGGCTCCTCGGGCAGCGGGCTCACGGACGCCGAACTGGCCGACGCCGCCCGCGAGATCGGCATGCCGGTCCTGCTGAAGCCGTCGGCGGGCGGCGGCGGCAAGGGCATGCGCCTGGTGCGCGAGGCCTCGCTCCTCGCCGAGGAGATCGCCGCCGCCCGGCGCGAGGCCCGCGCCTCCTTCGGCGACGACACCCTCCTCGTGGAGCGCTGGATCGACCGCCCCCGGCACATCGAGATCCAGATCCTGGCCGACGGCCGGGGGAACGTGATCCACCTCGGCGAGCGCGAGTGCTCCCTCCAGCGCCGCCACCAGAAGATCGTCGAGGAGGCGCCGAGCGTGCTCCTGGACGCCGGCACCCGCGCCGCGATGGGCGAGGCGGCCGTCCAGGCGGCCCGCTCCTGCGGCTACGAGGGCGCGGGCACGGTGGAGTTCATCGTGCCCGGCCGCGACCCCTCCTCGTACTTCTTCATGGAGATGAACACCCGCCTCCAGGTGGAACACCCCGTCACCGAGCTGGTCACGGGCCTCGACCTGGTGGAGTGGCAGCTGCGGGTGGCCGCGGGCGAGCCCCTGCCGTACGCGCAGGAGGACATCACGCTCACCGGGCACGCCGTGGAGGCCCGGCTGTGCGCCGAGGACCCAGCGCGCGGCTTCCTCCCCTCCGGGGGCACGGTGCTGATGCTGCACGAGCCTCAGGGCGACGGCGTGCGCACCGACTCGGGGCTCGGCGAGGGCATGGAGGTCGGCAGCCTGTACGACCCGATGCTGTCCAAGGTCATCGCGTACGGGCCGGACCGCGCGACCGCGCTGCGCAGGCTCCGGGCGGCGCTGGCGCGGACGGTGACGCTGGGGGTGCAGACGAACGCGGGGTTCCTGCGGAGGCTGCTCGCTCACCCGGCGGTGGTCGCCGGGGAGCTGGACACCGGGCTGGTGGAGCGGGAGGCGGACTCGCTGGTCTCGGCGGAGGTGGCGAGGGAGGTGTACGCGGCGGCGGCGCTGCTGCGTCAGGCGGCCCTCGGGCCCCGCGGCACCGGCTGGGTCGACCCGTTCTCCGTGCCGGACGGCTGGCGGCTCGGCGGCGAACCCGCCTGGACGGCACACCACTTGCGGGTGCCGGGGCACGACCCGGTGACCGTCCGCGTGCGCGGCACGGCCGACGGTGCCACCGAGGTGCTCCTCGACGACGGGGAGCCGCCCCTGCGCGTCCCCGGATCCCGGGGAGACAGCGCGGCCCGGTTCGCCTTTCAGCTCGGCGGTGTCACCCACACCTTCGCCGCTCTGCCGGACGGCACCTGGCTGGGCCGCGACGGCGATGCCTGGCAGGTGCGTGACCACGACCCGGTGGCCGCGTCGCTCACCGGCGCCACGCGTGCCGGTGCCGACTCGCTCACCGCGCCCATGCCCGGCACCGTGACCGTGGTGAAGGTCACCGTCGGGGACGAGGTGACCGCCGGGCAGAGCCTGCTGGTGGTCGAGGCGATGAAGATGGAGCACGTCATCTCCGCGCCGCACGCCGGGACCGTGAGCGAGCTGGACGTCACGCCGGGCACCACCGTCGCCATGGACCAGGTCCTGGCGGTCATCACGGCGGCGGAGCCCGCGGAGCGGGAGGCAGCGGTATGAGCACCCCCGAACTCGGCCTCCCCATGGTCGTACCGGCCCCGGGCCTCCCCGCCCGGGTGCGGATCCACGAGGTCGGCCCACGCGACGGTCTCCAGAACGAGAAGGCGACGGTCCCGACCGAGGTCAAGGCCGAGTTCGTCCGGCGGCTGGCCGACGCGGGCCTCACCACCATCGAGGCCACCAGCTTCGTCCACCCCAAGTGGGTCCCCCAACTGGCCGACGCCGAGGCACTGTTCCCGCTCGTACGGGACCTGCCCGGCGTCCACCTCCCCGTGCTCGTACCGAACGCGCACGGCCTGGACCGGGCCCTCGCCCTCGGCGCCACCCGCGTGGCCGTCTTCGCCAGCGCCACGCAGTCCTTCTCCAAGGCCAACCTGAACAGGACGGTCGACGAGGCACTGGCCATGTTCGAGCCGGTGGTGTCGCAGGCCAAGAAGGACGGTCTGCATGTGCGGAGTTACCTCTCCATGTGCTTCGGCGATCCCTGGGAGGGCGCAGTCCCCGTCCACCAGGTGGTCCGGGTGTGCAGGTCCCTGCTGGACATGGGCTGCGACGAGCTGAGCCTCGGCGACACCATCGGCGTGGCGACGCCGGGCCATGTGCGCGGGCTGCTCACGGAGCTCAACGAAGCGGGGGTGCCGACCGGTTCGATCGGCGTGCACTTCCACGACACATACGGCCAGGCGCTCACCAACACCCTGGTCGCGCTCCAGCACGGTGTCACCACCGTGGACGCCTCCGCGGGCGGCCTCGGCGGCTGCCCCTACGCCAAGTCCGCCACCGGCAACCTCGCCACCGAGGATCTCGTGTGGATGCTCCAAGGCCTCGGTATCGACACCGGGGTCGACCTGGGCCGTCTCACCGCCACCAGCGTGTGGATGGCCGACCAGTTGGGCCGACCCAGCCCGTCCCGCACCGTCAAAGCGCTCGCTGGAACCGCACAGCCCCCCAAGGAGTGACCCCGATGTCCCTGGACCACCGCCTCTCCCCCGAACTGGACGAACTGCGGCGCACCGTCGCGGAGTTCGCCCACGACGTCGTCGCGCCGAAGATCGGTGACCTCTACGAGCGGCACGAGTTCCCGTACGAGATCGTGCGCGAGATGGGCCGCATGGGCCTGTTCGGGCTGCCCTTCCCCGAGGAGTACGGCGGTATGGGCGGCGACTATCTGGCCCTCGGCGTCGTGCTGGAGGAGCTCGGGCGCGTCGACTCCTCCGTCGCCATCACCCTGGAGGCGGGTGTCTCGCTGGGCGCCATGCCGATCCACCTCTTCGGCACCGATGCCCAGAAGGCCCAGTGGCTGCCCCGCCTCTGCTCGGGCGAGATCCTCGGCGCGTTCGGGCTCACCGAACCGGACGGCGGCTCGGACGCGGGGGCTACGCGCACGACGGCCCGCCTCGACCCGGAGACGAACGAGTGGGTGATCAACGGCACGAAGTGCTTCATCACCAACTCGGGCACGGACATCACGGGCCTGGTCACGGTCACCGCCGTCACGGGCCGCAAGCCGGACGGCGGGCCGCGCATCTCCTCGATCATCGTCCCGTCCGGGACCCCGGGCTTCACGGTGGCCGCCCCGTACTCCAAGGTCGGCTGGAACTCCTCCGACACCCGCGAGCTGTCCTTCCAGGACGTCCGGGTACCGGCGGCGAACCTGCTCGGCGAGGTGGGCCGCGGCTACGCCCAGTTCCTGCGCATCCTGGACGAGGGCCGCATCGCGATCGCGGCCCTGGCCACCGGGCTCGCACAGGGCTGCGTGGACGAGTCGGTGAAGTACGCCAAGGAGCGCCACGCGTTCGGGCGGAACATCGGCTCGTACCAGGCCATCCAGTTCAAGATCGCCGACATGGAGATGAAGGCCCACACCGCCCGCCTGGCCTGGCGCGACGCCGCGTCCCGGCTCGTCACCGGCGACCCCTTCAAGAAGGAGGCGGCCCTCGCCAAGCTCTACTCCTCCACCATCGCCGTCGACAACGCCCGCGACGCCACCCAGATCCACGGCGGCTACGGCTTCATGAACGAGTACCCGGTGGCCCGCATGTGGCGGGACTCCAAGATCCTGGAGATCGGCGAGGGCACGAGCGAGGTGCAGCGGATGCTGATCGCCCGGGAGCTGGGGCTGACGGGCTGATCCCCCTTCCCCCGGGCGGCCCGGGTCAGTTGGGGGCGGGCATCGGCAGCGGGCTGGACGCGGAGCGGTCCGGGCGTACGGAGAAGGCCGTGTCGCCCGCGACCGCGACGATCGCGTCCTTGACCAGCAGCACCCTCGGGACGGTGCTCTCCGCCGAGATGCCGGGGTCGTCGAGCTTGTCGGTGCTCCAGACCTCGGCACCGGTCCGGCGGTCGAGCGCGAGCAGGCGGCCGTAGCGGTTGGCGAGGTAGAGGGCGTCGTACTTCGACGACACCACCGGCTTCGAGAGGTTCTCGATCCCCGTCGCCCGCTGCCACAGCCGGGCGCCGTCGCTCACCCTGACGGCGGTGACGGTCCCGTCGGGCCGGACGAAGTGGGCGACGCCTCCGGCGAGGGTGACCGAGCCGCGCGGGGTGCCCGCCAGCGGGACCCGGGTGACGGCGCCGTCGGCCGGGTCCACCCGCAGCAGCACCGTGTACGCCTCGTCCAGGCCGTCGACCGACTCGTACTCCACCGACCTGGGCACCGCGAACAGCGGCCGCCCGTCGACGACGCCGAGCGGCACCGACCCGACGGGCAGCGAGGCGAGTTCGCGCGCCGTCCCGTCGGCCGGGGCGAGGCGGACGAGGGCCATCGGCCCGAAGGCGGGGTCCTCCTGCCCGCACTGGCCGTAGGGAACGCCCCCCAGGGCCACCGGAACGCAGAAGTCACCCGCCGACGACTTCGCCGGTGTCCGCCACAGCGCCTTGCCCGTCCGGATGTCGAAGGCGATGAACTCCGTCCTGTCGTCCGACATCGTCAGGACGCCGCGGCTGAACAGGACGGCCGGGTCGACCTCGCTGACCGGATGGGCCCAGAGCCGTCTCCCGGTGCCCGCGTCCAGCGCGACCAGCCGCCACGACTCGGTCACGACCACCTCGGGGTCCGGCTTCTCGTACACGAGGACGACCCCGTCCCTGACTCCGACGGGCAGCGCCGTCTGCGGGCTGACGCCGGCCCGCCACTCGACATGACCGGAGGCCGCGTCGATCTTGGCGACCGTGAAGGCGGTGCCCGCGCAGTACACGAAGGAGCCGCCGGGCAGGCAGCCGGACTCGGCGTTCGACACGACGTAGTCCGCGGACAGTTCGGCCCGGGTGAGGTTCGCGCGCCACGGCTCCCAGCCGGCGGGGAGCACCGGGGCCGGGTACACGCCGGTGCGCAGCTCGGCTTCCTCGCCGCTGCCGGGGTTCGACGACAGGTAGAACGCCGCCGCGCCCACCATGGTGACGGCCAGGGCCACGCCGAGGACGAGGAGCCGGCGGGTCCGGCGCCGTCGCGCGGCGGCGGCGCGGGCGGAGCTGCCCGCGGCCCCCTGCGTGTCCGCGAAGCTGCGTGCCGGGTTCGGGCCGAGGGAGCCGCCCGCCGCTCTCCTGGCGAGCTCGGGCGCCGCTTCTCCCCGGGGCGGGGCCGCCGCGTCGGAGCCCGCGTCGACCGTGTCCGGGAGGCTCCTGAACAGCCGGTGCAGCTCGGTGAGTTCGGGCCGGTCGGCCGGGTCCTTCTCCAGGCAGCGTTCGGCGATGCTCCGCAACGGCTCATGGACCCCGTCGAGGTGCGGTTCCTCGTACATCACCTGATAGCCCGTCAGGTACGGGCTGCCGCCGACGAAGGGGCGGTTGCCGGTGGCGGCGTACACCAGCAGCGAGCCGAGCGAGAAGACGTCGGAGGCGGCGGTGACGTCCCGGGGCGAGACGAACTGCTCGGGCGACATGAACGGCGGGGTGCCGATCAGCCGCCCGGTCACGGTGAGCGCCTGGTTGTCGGCGGCCCGCGAGATGCCGAAGTCGATGACGCGCGGGCCGTCGGCGGCCATCAGGACGTTGCTCGGCTTCAGATCCCGGTGCACCACGCCCGCCTGGTGGATGTCCCGCAGGGCTTCGACCAGTCCCAGCGCCAGCGCGCGGAGGTCGGGGCCGTTCAACGGGCCTTCCTGGGCGACGAGTTCGGCCAGGGTACGGCCGGGCACGTACAGGGTCGCCATCCACGGCACCGGGGCGTCGGGGTCGGCGTCCACGACCGGCGCGGTGAACGCACCGCTGACCCGTCGCGCCGCCGCGACCTCCTGCCGGAACCTGGCCCGGAACTCCTCGTCCAGCGCGTACTGCGCGTGCACCACCTTGACCGCGACCTGGCGTCCCGAGGCCGAGCGTGCCAGGTGGACGACGCCCATGCCGCCGCTGCCGAGCCGGTCGACGAGGACGTAACCGCCTATGGACCCGATGGACTCCGATTCCCCGGTGCTCAGCGGCATCGCCGGTACCTTTCCAAATCCCCTGTGTCGCACAGCCGTTCAGCGGCACCAGAGTAGTACCTGTGCCCCGCTCCCCTCCCGGGTGCCATCATCACCGGCGCCCCGGCCGACAACTTCGCCGCGCTGAACCCCTTCTCGCACGCCTGGACCGCCCGGCCCCTCAGCCCAGCTTCGCGTCCTGGGCCTCGACCAGAGCGGTCGGAAAGTCGAAGTCGCCCCCGGACACGGCGGCGTTGGAGCTGACGGTGCTGAACTGGGCGAGAGTACTGCCGTGCCGGAAGACCACCGCCTTCACCGGGCCCAGCAGGTCGGTGTCCCCGCCGAGCGTCGCGGTGAAGGCGACGGCCTCCTCACCCGCGTCCGGCGCGCTGCCCGCGGTCACCTCTCCCGGCTCCCCCGTACCGAGGGCGCCGGTCTGGAATCCGCCGTCGCACCCGGCGATCCCGCCGCCGAGCGCCTCGATCGCCGTACGCGCCTGGTCGGCACTGTCGTACGAGGAGAGGCTCACGGTGGTGGTGGAGACCGTGAGCTCCGCGTCCAGCGCCCCGTCGGGCTCGGACGTCACCCGCCGGTGCACGGTGGCCGCCGGTTTCCCCAGGGCCACCCCCCACATGACCTGGCTGACCTCGGCACAGTCCACCTCTCCCGTACGGGCGTCCCGCTGTGTGAGGATCTCGGCCGCGGCGGGCTTCCTGACGAGGAACCCCTCGATGTCGCTCTCGGCCAGGGCCAGCTTCTCCAACCGCGCCGCGGTGAGCGCGTCGGACGCCCGCCGGCTGCTCGACGCGGATGCCTCGCCGCCCTCCCCGCCGCCGGAACCGTCGTCGGAGTCACCGCACCCGGCGGCGAACACGAGGGGCACGAGCAGGGCCACGAAGGCCCCGGCGCGGGGACGGCTGCGGCGTATGCCGGAACTGTTCACGATGTGCTGCGGCCTCTTTCTCCACGGTGCCGACGGTGACCGGCCGACAGTTTTCCACGGCGCCGACGGTGGCCGGCCGACAGTTTTCCACGGCGCCAGCGGTGGCCGGCCGACAAGTGACCGACGGACTGCCGGTCGCCCGGGGTCGCACCCGCCGTCGCGAGAACGGCGGCCCCCGGCGGAAAGGTATCCGCCGGGGGCCGCCGTCCGGTGTCCGGGTCCGAGTGCCTGGCTCAGTCGGTGCCGGACTCCATGGCCGCCCGGTCCAGCATCGTCTCCTCGGCCGGGGCCTCGCCGCGGGAGGCGATCGCCTCGGCGCCGCCCTCGTCCATGGCGCCGATGAGTCCCGTCGAGGCGGCCTGCGCGGCGCCGATCGGGGTCGGGTGGGCGCTGCCGACCAGGCCGAGGCCGACGTACTGCTCCAGGCGGGCGCGCGAGTCGGCGATGTCCAGGTTCCGCATGGTGAGCTGGCCGATGCGGTCCACCGGGCCGAAGGCGGAGTCCTCGGTGCGCTCCATGGAGAGCTTGTCCGGGTGATAGCTGAGCGCCGCGCCCCGGGTGTCGAGGACCGAGTAGTCCTCACCGCGCCGCAGCCGCACCGTCACCTCGCCGGTGATCGCCGCGCCGACCCAGCGCTGGAGCGACTCGCGCACCATCAGCGCCTGCGGGTCCAGCCAGCGGCCCTCGTAGAGCAGCCGGCCGAGCTGGCGGCCCTGGTTGTGGTAGGAGGCCAGGGTGTCCTCGTTGTGGATCGCGTTGACCAGACGCTCGTAGGCGATGTGCAGCAGCGCCATGCCTGGCGCCTCGTAGATGCCGCGGCTCTTGGCCTCGATGATCCGGTTCTCGATCTGGTCGGACATGCCCAGGCCGTGCCGGCCGCCGATCGCGTTGACCTCCATGACGAGGTCGACCGAGGAGGCGAACTCCTTGCCGTTGACGGTGACCGGGCGGCCCTGGTCGAAGCCGATCGTCACGTCCTCCGTGGCGATCTCCACCGACGGGTCCCAGAACCGCACGCCCATGATCGGGTCGACCGTCTCGATGCCGGTGTCGAGGTGCTCCAGGGTCTTGGCCTCGTGCGTGGCGCCCCAGATGTTGGCGTCCGTGGAGTACGCCTTCTCCGTCGAGTCGCGGTACGGCAGCTGGTGCGCGACCAGCCACTCCGACATCTCCTTGCGGCCGCCGAGCTCCGTGACGAAGTCCGCGTCCAGCCAGGGCTTGTAGATCCGCAGGTGCGGGTTGGCGAGCAGCCCGTACCGGTAGAACCGCTCGATGTCGTTGCCCTTGAACGTGGAGCCGTCGCCCCAGATCTGGACCCCGTCCTCCAGCATGGCCCGCACCAGCAGCGTGCCCGTCACGGCACGGCCCAGCGGCGTGGTGTTGAAGTACGGACGGCCGCCGGACCTGATGTGGAACGCGCCGCACGCGAGCGCCGCGAGCCCTTCCTCGACCAGCGCCGCACGGCAGTCGACGAGCCGGGCGATCTCGGCGCCGTACGCGGCGGCGCGGTCGGGCACGGACGCGATGTCGGGTTCGTCGTACTGGCCGATGTCGGCGGTGTACGTGCACGGGACGGCACCCTTGTCGCGCATCCAGGCGACGGCGACCGAGGTGTCGAGACCGCCGGAGAAGGCAATGCCGACGCGCTCGCCGGTGGGCAGGGAGGTGAGGACCTTGGACATGGCAATATTATGCAAGAGAACGCATGATCATGCAAGGTGGGCCCGCGGCATCCGGGGAGCGGGAAAAGGAGAAGAGACCGAACACGCTGCGCGCGACGGCGAGTTGGGGCATTCCGCCCGAGGAAAATGTCCGCGCGGAGGCCTCACTGGTGGCCGAAAACCGCGCCCCGAAGACGGTCCGGCACGGGCCTGACGCGTCCCCGACCCGGATCGGGGACGAGCCAGCTGCAGCCCCGGCCCCGGAATACACACAGGTCACAGGCAGGGAGGCGGGGCCCCACCCCCTGGACACTTCGTGAGGTTAGGCTAACCTACCTTCGAATCTGTCAGGCGGGCTCTTCCGCCCCGTGTCGAAAGCAGCCACACACATGTCCAACGCCCGTGCCACCCACCTCTCCCGTCGCGGCGTCCTCGCCGCCGGCGGTGCCCTCGGCCTCGGCGCCGTCCTCGCGGCCTGCGGGGACGACGACTCGGCGAGCAGCGGCTCGGCGGACGGGACGAAGGCAGCGGCGAGCTCCGGCCCCTGGACGTTCAAGGACGACCGCGGCACCACGGTGAAGCTGGACAGGACCCCGGCGAACATCGTCGCGTTCATCGGCGTGGCCGCCGCCCTGTTCGACTACGGCATCGAGGTCAAGGGCGTCTTCGGCCCGACCAAGACCTCCGACGGCAAGGCCGACGTGCAGGCCGGCGACCTCGACATCAGCAAGCTGACGATCCTCGGCAACGAGTGGGGTCAGTTCAACATCGAGAAGTACGCGACCCTCACCCCCGACGTGCTGATCTCCACCCTGTTCGACGACGCGGGCACCCTCTGGTACGTGCCCGAGGAGTCCAAGGACAAGATCCTCAAGCTCGCCCCGAGCGTCGGCATCTCCGTGTACGACCGTCAGATGCCGGTGTCGCTGGAGCACCTGTACACGCTGGCCGAGTCGCTCGGCGCCGACGTGAAGGCCGCGAAGGTCGTCGAGGCGAAGAAGAAGTTCGAAACGGCCGCCGAGCGGCTGCGCGCCGCCGCCAAGGCGCACCCCGACATCAAGGTGCTCGCCGGTTCCGCGAGCCAGGACATCTTCTACGTCTCCGGCTCGAACCTCTCCATCGACCTGGAGTACTTCAAGGCGCTCGGCGTGAACATCGTCGAGCCCTCGGCCAAGGTCCTGGAGGCGAGCGGCGGCTGGTTCGAGAACCTCAGCTGGGAGAACGTCGACAAGTACCCGGCGGACATCATCATCATGGACGACCGCACCTCGACCATCCAGCCCGCCGACATCACCGAGGCGACCTGGAAGAAGCTGCCCGCCGTCAAGGCCGGCCAGGTCATCGCCCGTACGCCGGAGCCGATCCTGTCGTACGACAAGTGCACCCCGATCCTCGACAACCTCGCCGAGGCCATCGAGAACGCCACGAAGGTCGCCTGACCCCTCCCGGGCAGCGCACCCCGACCGCACCCCAGGAGCACCGATGCCGACGGCCGTGGCCGCCCCGTTCCGTTTCTTCTCCCTCCAGGTCGTACGGACGAGGCGGCTCGGCCCTTCGCTGGCCCGGGTGACCTTCGCGGGCCGCGACCTGCGCGCGTTCGCCTCCGACGGCCTGGACCAGAGCCTCTCCCTCTTCCTGCCGCACCCGGGCCAGACCGAGCCCCGCGTCCCGGTCGAACTCGGCGACGGCTGGTTCGGGGCCTGGCGCGAACTCCCGGACGACGTACGGGCGGTGATGCGCTCGTACACGCTGCGGGCCCGGCGGCGCGATCCCGACGAGATCGACATCGACTTCGTGCTGCACGGCGTGGAGCCGGGGGCCGCGACACCGGCGGGCCCCGCCTCCCGCTGGGCGGCCGAGGCCGCTGCCGGGGACCGTGTCCTGCTGCTCGGTCCCGCGGTCGAGGACAACAGGGCGATCCGTTTCCGGCCGCCCGAGGACACCGACCTGGTGGTCGTCTGGGCCGACGAGACCGCCGTGCCCGCCGCCTCCGCGATCATCGAGGCACTGCCGGCCGGCACCCGTGTCCGCGCCTGGCTGGAGGCCGAACACGCCGACGACGTGCAGGAACTGGCGGTGGCGGCCGACGCCGACATCGACTGGCTGGTAAGCGCGGACGGCGCCCCCATGGCCGTCGACGCCGTACGGGCCGCCACGCTGCCGCCCGCCGAACGGCCGTACGTCTGGATCGCGGGCGAGTCGGGCCGGGTGAAGGAGTTGCGCCGGCATCTGGTGCGGGAGCGCGGGATCGACCACGGGCGGGTCACCTTCGTCGGCTACTGGCGGCGCGGGCTGACCGAGGAGCAGTTGCGCGAACAGCCGGAGTAACCCCCGGCCCCGGACGAGGTGTTCGTCACGTGTGGGGCGGGAGGAGACCCCTGGGGCGGGATCCCATGGTCGAGTTAGGTTAGGCTAACCTAAGTTGACCGTAGGGATCCCGCCCCACTCATGTCCCCCTCGGACTCTCCCCGCACGGAGGAACCCCCACATGCGCTCGCACCTGCTCAACGACACGACGGCGGACCGATACCGCCGCTCCGTGACCGACGGCATAGAGCGGGTGGCGGCCAGACTCGCCGCCACCGACCGGCCGTTCACGGGTGTCACGGTCGACGCCCTCGCTCCCCGTATCGAGCGGATCGACCTGGACCGCCCACTGCACGACACCACCGCGGTCCTCGACGAACTCGAAGAGGTCTACCTCCGGGACGCGGTCTACTTCCACCACCCCCGCTACCTCGCGCACCTCAACTGCCCGGTCGTCATCCCGGCCGTGGTCGGCGAGGCGGTCCTGTCGGCCGTCAACTCCTCCCTGGACACCTGGGACCAGTCGGCGGGCGGCACCCTCATCGAGCGCAAGCTCATCGACTGGACCAACGAGCGCATCGGTCTCGGCCCCGCCGCCGACGGCGTGTTCACCTCCGGCGGCTCGCAGTCCAACCTCCAGGCGCTGCTGCTGGCCCGCGAGGAGGCCAAGCCCGCGCGGTCCGGGTTCGAGCCCGGTGACAGCCTCGGCAGACTGCGGATCTTCGCCTCCGAGGCCAGTCACTTCAGCGTCAGGAAGTCGGCCAAACTGCTCGGCCTGAGCGCCGACTCCGTCGTGTCGGTCCCCGTCGACCGCGACAAGCGCATGCGGACGGTCGCGCTCGCCCGCGAACTGGAACGCTGCGAGCGCGACGGCCTCGTCCCCATGGCCGTCGTCGCCACCGCCGGCACCACCGACTTCGGCTCCATCGACCCGCTGCCCGAGATCGCCGAGCTGTGCTCACGGTTCGGCACCTGGATGCACGTCGACGCCGCCTACGGCTGCGGACTGCTCACCTCGCTGAGGAACCGGGACCGGATCGACGGCATCGAGCGCGCCGACTCCGTCACCGTCGACTACCACAAGTCCTTCTTCCAGCCGGTGAGTTCGTCCGCCCTGCTGGTCCGGGACGCCGTGACGCTGCGCCACGCCACCTACCACGCCGAGTACCTCAACCCGGCCCGCTCGGTGCAGGAACGCATCCCCAACCAGGTGGACAAGTCCCTGCAGACCACCCGCCGCTTCGACGCGCTCAAGCTGTGGATGACGCTGCGGGTGATGGGCGCCGACGGGATCGGCGAACTCTTCGACGAGGTCTGCGCCCTGGCCGAGGAGGGCTGGAAACTGCTCGCCGCCGACCCGCGCTTCGACGTGGTGGTCACGCCCTCCCTCTCCACCCTCGTCTTCCGCTACATCCCGGCGGCGGTCACCGATCCCTCCGAGATCGACCGCGCCAACCTGTACGCCCGCAAGGCCCTCTTCGCCTCCGGTGACGCCGTCGTCGCGGGCACGAAGGTCGGCGCACGGCACTACCTGAAGTTCACCCTGCTCAACCCCGAGACCACGACGGCCGACATCACCGCCGTACTCGATCTGATCGCCGGCCACGCCGAGCAGTACCTGGGAGAGTCCCTTGACCGCGCTTCCTGAATCCGCCGTGAAGACCCATGACTTCATCGGCATCGGACTCGGCCCCTTCAACCTCGGCCTCGCCTGCCTCACCGAGCCGATCGCCGAACTGGACGGCCTCTTCCTCGACTCCAAGCCGCACTTCGAATGGCACTCCGGGATGTTCCTGGAGGGCGCGCACCTCCAGACCCCGTTCATGTCGGACCTGGTCACCCTGGCCGACCCGACCTCCCCGTACTCCTTCCTCAACTACCTGAAGGAATCGGGCCGGCTGTACTCGTTCTACATCCGGGAGAACTTCTATCCGCTCCGGGTCGAGTACGACGACTACTGCCGCTGGGCGGCCTCGAAACTCTCCAGCGTCCGGTTCGACACCACGGTCACCGAGGTGAGCCACGAGGACGAGGTGTACGTCGTCCGCACCGAGGCCGGTGAGGAGTTCCGCGCCCGGCATCTGGTCCTCGGCACGGGCACCCCGCCGTACATCCCCGAGGCCTGCGCCGGGCTCGGCGGCGACTTCATCCACAACTCCCGCTACGTGCACCACAAGCGGGAGTTGCAGCGCAAGGAGTCCATCACGCTCGTCGGCAGCGGCCAGTCCGCCGCGGAGATCTACTACGACCTGCTGAGCGAGATCGACGTACACGGCTACCAGCTCAACTGGGTCACTCGCTCCCCGCGCTTCTTCCCGCTGGAGTACACCAAACTCACGCTGGAGATGACCTCCCCGGAGTACGTCGACTACTTCCACGCGCTGCCCGAGGAGACCCGCTACCGCCTCCAGACCGAGCAGAAGGGCCTGTTCAAGGGCATCGACGGGGAACTGGTCGACGCGATCTTCGACCTGCTCTACCAGAAGAAGGTCGGCGGAGGCGGCCGGGTGCCCACCCGGCTGCTCACCAACTCCGCGCTGCACACGGCGACTTACCGGGACGGGACGTACACCCTCGGCCTGCGCCAGGAGGAGCAGGGCAGGGACTACGAGCTCAGCTCCCAGGGGCTGATCCTCGCGACCGGCTACCAGTACGCCGCGCCGGAGTTCCTCAAGCCGGTCCACGAGCGGCTGCGGTACGACTCGCACGGCAACTTCGACGTGGCCCGCAACTACGCCATCGACACGACCGGGCGCGGCATCTTCCTGCAGAACGCCGGCGTGCACACGCACTCGATCACCTCGCCGGACCTCGGCATGGGCGCGTACCGCAACGCGTACATCATCCGCGAGCTGCTCGGCACCGAGTACTACCCGGTCGAGAAGTCGATCGCGTTCCAGGAGTTCGCCGTATGAGCCGTCCCACCGGTACGAGCCGGATGACCACCACCGACATCGGCACGTTCACCATTCGCGAGCTCGACCCGCTCAAGGACGCCGAGCTGCTGCACAGTTGGGTCACCCATCCCAAGTCCGCGTTCTGGATGATGGGGGACGCCAGGCTCCAGGACGTGGAGCGGGAGTACATGGCCATCGCCGCCGCCGAGCACCACGACGCCTTCCTGGGCCTGCTGGACGGCGAACCCGTCTTCCTGATGGAGAGCTACGACCCCCGGTACGTCGAACTCGTGGGGCTGTACGAGCCCGAGCCGGGCGATGTCGGCATGCACTTCCTGGTCGCGCCGACGGACAGGCCGGTGCACGGATTCACCCGGGCGGTGATCACGGCGGTGATGGCCGAGCTGTTCGCGGACCCCGCCACCCGTCGGGTCGTCGTCGAGCCCGACGTGAGCAACAAGGCGGTGCACGCGCTCAACGAGGCCGTCGGTTTCGTCGCCGAGCGCGAGATCGACAAGCCCGAGAAGCGCGCGCTGCTGAGCTTCTGCACGCGCGAGCAGTTCGACGCCGCGATACGAGAAGTGCGGAGTGTGGCGATATGACCCTGTCCGACGCCGTGGCCCACCTGTCCCCGGAACGCTGGGACCGCGCCAACCGGCTGCTCGTCCGCAAGGCACTCGCCGAGTTCGCGCACGAGCGGCTGCTCACCCCCGAGCCGCTGGGCAAAGACCGGTACGCCGTCCGCAGCGACGACGGCCTCACCCGCTACCGCTTCACCGCCCGCCTGCACGCGCTCGACCACTGGCGGGTCGACGCCGAGTCGATCACCCGGCACCGCGACGGCGGTGAACTCCCGCTCGCCGCCCTCGACTTCTTCATCGAGCTGAGGAAGACGCTCGGTCTGAGCGACGAGGTCCTGCCCGTCTACCTGGAGGAGATCTCCTCCACCCTCTCGGGCACCTGCTTCAAACTCACCAAGCCGCGGATCTCCGCCGCCGAGCTCGCCCGCTCCGGCTTCCAGGACATCGAGACCGGCATGACCGAAGGACACCCCTGCTTCGTCGCCAACAACGGACGGCTCGGCTTCGGCGTGCACGAGTACCTGTCGTACGCCCCCGAGACCGCGAACCCGGTCCGGCTGGTGTGGCTGGCCGCGCACCGCTCGCGTGCCGCGTTCACGGCGGGCGTCGGCATCGAGTACGAGTCTTTCGTGCGGGGCGAGTTGGGCGACGACACCGTCGAGCGGTTCGCGAAGGTCCTCACCGAGCAGGGCCTGGACGCCGACGACTACCTGCTCATCCCCGTCCACCCCTGGCAGTGGTGGAACAAACTGTCGGTGACGTTCGCGGCCGAGGTCGCCCAGCGGCACCTGGTCTGCCTGGGCGAGGGCGACGACGAGTACCTGGCGCAGCAGTCGATCCGGACCTTCTTCAACAAGTCCCACCCCGGGAAGCACTACGTCAAGACGGCGCTGTCGGTCCTCAACATGGGCTTCATGCGCGGGCTCTCGGCCGCGTACATGGAGGCGACCCCGGCGATCAACGACTGGCTGGCCCAACTCGTCCAGAACGACCCGGTGCTGAAGTCGACGGGCCTGTCGGTCATCCGCGAGCGCGCCGCCGTCGGCTACCGCCACCTGGAGTACGAGGCGGCCACCGACCGCTCCTCGCCCTACCGCAAGATGCTCGCGGCCCTGTGGCGCGAGAGCCCGGTGCCCGCTCTCCGGGAGGGCGAGACCCTGGCGACGATGGCCTCCCTCATCCATGTCGACGACGAGGGCGCGTCGTTCGCGGGCGCGCTGATCGAGCGGTCGGGGCTGAACCCGGTGGAGTGGCTGCGCCGCTATCTGCGCGCCTACCTCACCCCGCTGCTGCACAGCTTCTACGCCTACGACCTGGTGTACATGCCGCACGGCGAGAACGTCATCCTGGTCATCGAGGACGGCGTCGTGCGGCGCGCGATCTACAAGGACATCGCCGAGGAGATCGCGGTCCTCGACCCGCAGGCGGTGCTGCCGCCGGCCGTCGAGCGGATCCGCGTCGAGGTCCCCGAGGACCAGAAGCTCCTGTCGGTCTTCACGGACGTCTTCGACTGCTTCTTCCGCTTCCTGGCGGCGGACCTCGACGCCGAGGGCATCCTCGACGAGGACCTCTTCTGGCGGACGGTCGCCGAGTCGGTGCGCGCCTACCAGGACGCGACGCCCGAACTCGCCGACAAGTTCCGGCAGTACGACATGTTCGCGCCCGAGTTCGCGCTGTCCTGCCTCAACCGCCTCCAACTGCGCGACAACAGGCAGATGGTGGACCTCACCGACCCGTCCGGAGCCCTCCAGCTCGTCGGCACCCTGAAGAACCCGATCGCGGGTCTCTGAGCCGGTGGGGCTCGGGAGATGGTCCCCTCCCGAGCCCCACCCGCACTTCTAGACCGAAGGCCAGGGAACCTGGGGCGACCTGTAGTAGCCGATCCCCAGCGCGTCCCACCGTGGCGCCTGCGCGGCGAGCCGCACCTTGTAGGTGTCCCAGTCGTGCGTGGACGCAGGCGACCAGCCGAGCTCGGCGACCCCGGGCAGCCGGGGGAACGCCATGTACTCGATGTCCGCGGACTTCACGAGCGTCTCGGTCCACAGCGGCGCCTCGACGCCCCTGACCGCCGAACCTGGCACGCCGGGAAGGTAGTTGCCCGGGTCCCAGTCGTAGGAGCGCCGCACCTCCACCAGTCCGGCCCAGTCCTGCCCGAGCGGGGTGTCCGCGGTGTACTTCATGTCCAGGTAGACCCGGTCGGCCGGTGACAGCACCAGGCCCGTCCCGTTCCGCGCGGCCTGGGCGACCTGTTCCTTCTCCGCCGCGTCCGTGCCGTCCAGCCCCCAGTACTGGGCCAGCGCCCCGGGCGCCGGGGTGGCCCCGGTCAGCTGGTGCCAGCCGAGCACCTTCTTGCCGTACTGGGCGACGATCGGCTGCACCCGGTCCATGAAGGCCACGTAGTCGGCGTGCGAGGTGGAGTGGGCCTCGTCCCCGCCGATGTGCAGGTACCGGCCGGGAGTGATCGCGGCCAGCTCACGGATCACGTCGTCCACGAAGTCGTACGTGACGTCCTTGGCGACGCACAGCGAGCTGAAGCCGACCTCCGTGCCGGTGTAGAGCGGCGGGGCGACGCCGTCGCAGTTCAGATCCGCGTACGAGGCGAGCGCCGCGTTCGTGTGCCCCGGCATGTCGATCTCGGGGACGACCTCCAGATAGCGCGAGGCGGCGTACCGGACGATGTCCTTGTACTGGGACTTCGTGTAGTAGCCGCCCGGTCCGCCGCCGACCTGCGTGGAAGCGCCGTAGGACGTGAGCCGCGGCCAGGAGTCGATCGCGATGCGCCAGCCCTGGTCGTCACTCAGGTGCAGGTGCAGCTTGTTGACCTTGTAGAGCGCCAACTCGTCGATGTAGCGCTTGACCTGGTCGACGGTGAAGAAGTGCCGGGAGACGTCGAGCATCGCCCCGCGGTAGCCGTAGCGCGGGCTGTCCTCGATGGTGCCGCCCGCCACCAGCCAGGGCCCCGGCTGCCTGGAGTCCTTCTCCACCGCGGCCGGGAGGAGTTGGCGCAGGGTCTGGACGCCGTGGAAGAGGCCGGCCGGCTGTGCGGCGGTGATGGTGACACCGGATCTGCCGCTGGCGAGGCGATAGCCCTCGGCGCCCAGTTCCCTTGCGCCCAGCCGGAGTTGGATGCCTCCCTGGCCGTGGGAGGAGGTGACCGGCAGCCGGTGGCCCGTGGAGGGCCGCAGGATGTCCGCCAGGTACTCGCCGACCTTGCGCGCCTCGGCCGAGTCCGCGACGCGGATGCGGGTGTCGCCGGTGATGCGGTACGCGGGCCCGCCCGGCTGGACCGAGGCGGGGGCCGGGATCACCTGGCCGAGCGGCGTGACGGTCCGGTCGGCCGCGGGGGGTGCCGCGCCGACGACGGATATGGAGGCGGCCGCCACGAGCAGCAGCGTACTGAGAAGACGGGGCGTTCTGTGCTGTCTCACATGCGCTCCCTTCGAATGGGTATAGACCACTCTCCCGTACCGCCGGTGAAAGAATCCCCCTCATGGCGGAAATCATCCAGAAGGACGGCACCTGGATCTTCGACGGCGACGCGCTGCGCCTGACGCCCGGACGCGACAAGAACGTCAGCCTGCTCCGCAGGACTCTGGGTGAACTGACCGTCCCGCTCCAGGCGTTGGCGGGCATCTCCTTCGAGCAGGGCAGGAAGGCCGGGCGGCTGCGGCTCAGGCTGCGTGACGGCGCCGACCCGCTGCTCCAGGCGACCGGCGGCAAGCTGGCGGAGCCCAACGACCCCTACCAGCTCACCGTCGAGTCCGACCGCTACGGCGTCGCCGAGTACCTCGCGGACGAGGTCCGCAACGCGCTGCTCCTGGACGAGGTGCCGTCCGGCCCGGTCGCCGGCTATCTGCTGCCGGGCCCCGCGCTGCCGCTGTCCGTCTCCGCCGGGGACGGCACCGCGAGCTTCGACGGCGAACACGTACGCCTTGACTGGAACTGGAAGACGGAGGACGCGAAGGCCGCCGCCGGTGCGCGGTCGCTGGCCCTGGGGGACATCACCGGCGTCGAATGGCACCCTTCGGCCGGTCTGGAGAACGGGTATCTGCGCTTCGCCGTGCGCGGTGCGCCGACCAAGGCGCCGCCCAAGTACGACCCCAACTCGGTGGAGTTGTGGGGGTTCAAGAAGGACCCGCTGATGGCGCTGGTCGCCGCCGCCGTGCAGGTGCGGCTGCCGCATCCGGCGTCGGCGCCCCCGCCCGAGCCGGTCAAGGAACTGCCGTCCGCGGCCGAGGCCGATCACGACGCGCTGCTGCGGCGGCTGCGCGAACTGGGCGAGCTGCACAGGTCGGGAGTTCTGACGGACGAGGAGTTCTCCCTGGCCAAGCAGGCGGTCCTCAAACGGATGTGAGGACCGCCTGCCGGAGTTCCGCGCCCTGCCTTCGGGGCGCGACTACTTGACCCGGCGCGCCACCGTGAAGTTGTCGACCTCTTCACCGGTCTCGGCGATGCCGCGCACCCGCAGTGTCGCGAGCCGGCCCTTGGCCGCCGGCGTGACATCCACGCGCAGGAAGGAGTAGTTGAGGTAGCGCACCCGCGACCAGGCGACCGTCTCGGCCTGCTTGACGCCGCCGTTCTGGACGACGTACGAGGACACCGCCTCGTTGTCCTTCACATGGCCCTCGTAGGACTCGTCCGCGCTGAACGCGTAGAGGCTGCGGCCGGCCGCGCCCGCCGTGACGTACACGATGCCGTCGGTCTCCGGGTACGCGGTGGCGCCGATCGGCAGTTCCTTGGCGACCTTGTCGCCCTTGATGACGTCGGTGCGCTCGTAGACGTGGTTGTGGCCGTTGATGACCAGGTCGACGGTGTACTTCTCGAACAGCGGCACCCACTCCTGGCGCACGCCGCCCTCGGAGGCGTGGGCGGTGGAGGTGCAGTAGGCGCAGTGGTGGAAGAAGACCACGACGAAGTCGATGTCGTGGGCGGCCCGGTACTTCTTGAGCTGCCGCTCCAGCCACTTGGTCTGGGTGCCGCCGGAGATGCCGAGGTTGGCCGGGATCTCGAAGGAGATGTCGTTGGCGTCCAGCGAGATGATCGCCGTGTTGCCGTGCGTGAAGGAGTACACGCCCGGCAGGTTCTTCTTGTCGGGCCCGTTGTCCGGAAGCTGCCAGCGGGCCTCTTCGCCGCCGTAGCCGTTGGGCGAGTACCAGGCCTCCATGTCGTGGTTGCCGTACGCCACCATCCACGGCACCTGCTTGGCGACCGACTCGGTCTGCGCGAGGAACTGGTCCCAGGTGCGCGAGTCGAAACCGGTGTCCTCGACCTTGCCCGCGCCGGACGGGTCGGCGTAGCAGATGTCGCCCGCGTGCAGGTGGAAGGCCGGGTTCTGGGCCAGGATCAGGCTGTCGTTGGCCAGACCGTGGTAGCTGACGCCCTGGTCGCCGAAGGCGGTGAAGGTGAACGACTCTGCCCTGGAGGGCGCGGTGGTGAAGGTGCCCAGCGTGCCGGCGAGGTGCGCGGACGCCGGGTCGAAGCCGTCGTGGCCCACGCCGTAGTAGTACGTCTGCCCGGGGCGCAGGTGGGTGAGCTGCGCGTGCACGTAGTACTGCGTGTGGTCGGCGCTGACGCCGACGCCTGCCGGGGTGTAGAGGCTGCGCACCTCGGCCTGGATCTTGCGGGAGAGGTCCCAGGGGTGCGCGCCGATGCGGATGTACGGCTTGTTCACGGGGGCCGGGACCTGCCAGGAGACCGTCATCTCGGTCTTCGGGTCGGTGCCGTAGGCGAGGTGGCGGCCGAAGGGGGCGACGAGCGCGCCGTCCACCTTCTCGGTGCCCGCCTTGTGCGTCGGCACGGCGGCCTGCGCGGTGGCGCCCGGCACGAACGCGCCGCCCGCGACGGCGCCGAGGGTGACGGCGCCGCCTCTCATCATCGTGCGCCGCGAGAATTTCGCGCGCAGGTATTCGTGCTGTTCGGCCATGCTCATGCGCTCGGCGAGCTTGTCCGGTACGCCCATGCGAGGAGTGTCCATGGCTGAAAAAGGTGCTCCGGGCATCCATCGGGATGCAGGACACAGCATGAACAGGCCCCGAACAGGGTCCCATAAGAGATTCAACAGCCACTTGCCCGATATCGGGCAGGATTCTTGCGATTGCCAGCGCTTTACCTCAGGATCAACGGGTGCACGACGAACTTGTTGATCATCTGACGCGGTCCTCGCCCCTCAGCCGGGGCGAGGCGCTGCGTGTGGTCCAGGACGTGCTCGCCTACTTCGACGAGACGACCGAGGAGTACGTCCGTCGCCGCCACCGCGAACTCCAGGCCCAGGGCCTGCTGAACGCGTCGATCTTCGAACGGATCGAGGCGGACCTGAAATACCGCGCGGTCGCACCGCCGGAGCTCACGCTCAGGCAGCTGCGCCGCATCGTCTACGGCTAGGAAACCCCATACATGTGCGGAATCGTCGGATACATCGGCAGGCGTGACGTCGCTCCCCTCCTGCTTGAGGGCCTCCAGCGGCTGGAGTACCGCGGCTACGACTCGGCGGGCATAGTCGTCACGACGCCCAAGTCGGCGGGCCTGAAGATGGTCAAGGCCAAGGGCCGGGTCCGCGACCTGGAGGCCAAGGTCCCCAAGCGCTTCGCCGGCACCACCGGTATCGCCCACACCCGCTGGGCCACCCACGGCGCCCCCTCCGACGTGAACGCCCACCCGCACCTGTCGGCCGACAGCAAGGTCGCCGTCGTCCACAACGGCATCATCGACAACGCCTCCGACCTGCGGAAGAAGCTGGAGGCCGACGGCGTCGAGTTCCTCTCCGAGACCGACACCGAGGTCCTCACCCACCTCATCGCCCGCTCCCAGCAGGAGAAGCTGGAGGACAAGGTCCGCGACGCGCTGCGGGTGATCGAGGGCACGTACGGCATCGCGGTCCTGCACGCCGACTTCCCCGAGCGCATCGTGGTGGCCCGCAACGGCTCCCCGGTCGTCCTCGGCATCGGCGAGAAGGAGATGTTCGTCGCCTCGGACATCGCCGCCCTGGTCACCCACACCCGCCAGATAGTGACCCTCGACGACGGCGAGATGGCCACGCTCAAGGCCGACGACTTCCGTACGTACACCACCGAGGGCACCCGTACGACGTCCGAGCCGACCACCGTTGAGTGGGAGGCCGCCTCGTACGACATGGGCGGCCACGACACGTACATGCACAAGGAGATCCACGAGCAGGCCGAGGCGGTGGACCGCGTCCTGCGCGGGCGCATCGACGACCGCTTCTCCACCGTGCACCTCGGCGGCCTCAACCTGGACGCCCGCGAGGCGCGCCAGATCCGCCGGGTGAAGATCCTGGGCTGCGGCACCTCCTACCACGCGGGCATGATCGGCGCCCAGATGATCGAGGAGCTGGCCCGCATCCCCGCGGACGCCGAGCCCGCCTCGGAGTTCCGCTACCGCAACGCCGTGGTGGACCCCGACACGCTGTACGTCGCGGTCTCCCAGTCCGGTGAGACGTACGACGTCCTCGCCGCCGTCCAGGAGCTGAAGCGCAAGGGCGCCCGGGTGCTCGGCGTGGTGAACGTGGTGGGCAGCGCCATCGCCCGCGAGGCCGACGGCGGCATGTACGTGCACGCCGGACCCGAGGTCTGCGTCGTCTCCACCAAGTGCTTCACCAACACCACGGTCGCCTTCGCGCTGCTCGCGCTGCACCTGGGCCGCACCCGCGACCTGTCGGTGCGCGACGGCAAGCGGATCATCGAGGGACTGCGCAGGCTGCCCGGCCAGATCACCGAGATCCTCGACCAGGAGGAAGAGATCAAGAAGCTGGCCGAGCAGTACGCCGAGGCCCGCTCGATGCTCTTCATCGGCCGCGTCCGGGGCTACCCGGTGGCCCGCGAGGCCTCCCTGAAGCTCAAGGAGGTCTCGTACATCCACGCCGAGGCCTACCCGGCCTCCGAGCTGAAGCACGGCCCGCTGGCCCTCATCGAGCCCGCGCTCCCCACGGTCGCGATCGTCCCCGACGACGACCTGCTGGAGAAGAACCGCGCCGCCCTGGAGGAGATCAAGGCCCGCAGCGGCCGGATCCTCGCGGTCGCGCACCGCGAGCAGGAGAAGGCCGACCAGACGATCGTCGTCCCGAAGAACGAGGACGAGCTGGACCCGATCCTGATGGGTATCCCGCTGCAACTCCTCGCCTACCACACGGCGTTGGCGCTGGGCCGGGACATCGACAAGCCCCGCAACCTGGCGAAGTCCGTCACGGTGGAGTAAGCACCCGCCGACGGCGCCCGGTTGGGCGGCGGGCGGACGAGAACGGGTCCCCGTGCGCGCCACCAGCGCACGGGGGCCCGTTCCTCTTTGGGCCGGGGCCGCCCAAATACCCCGGCCCGCGCCGGACTTCGGCCGGTGGCCGTCACCCCCCGGCCGGCGGCGCGTTCGTGAAGAGCTGACCGATATATGCCCTTCACAAGCGCACAAACACCTCTACAGCCGAGTAGGTTCGCGCGGCTTCCCGCTTGGCGCGCAAGGGAGTTGACGACGGCGCGGCATCGCCCCATCAGGGAGAACGGGGAGTCAGGGAATGACGACGACGGGGCGCCGCGCGCGCTTGGCGAGCCGGCCCGCGACCGAGCCGAAGATGCGCCCGACAAGGCCGTGCGTGGAGCCGACGACGATGGCGTCCGCCTCGTACTCCCGCCCGACCTCTTCGAGTTCGTGGCAGATGTCGCCGCCCCGCTCGACGAGGATCCAGGGGACCTCGGAGAGGTACTCGGCGCAGGCGAGTTCGAGTCCGAGCACCTCGGTGCGGTGGTCGGGGACGTCGACGAAGACCGGTGGCTCGCAGCCCGCCCACACGGTGGTGGGCAGCCGGTTGGCGACGTGGACGATGATCAGGCCCGAACCGGAGCGATGAGCCATGCCGATCGCGTAGGCGAGGGCACGCTCGCTGGACGTCGAACCGTCGAAACCGACGACGACGCCGTGCTTGAACGCGGGATCGCAGGACTGGCGGAGTTCCTCCGCCGCCAGGGGCTCCGCCGCCGTGGGATCGACGAGCGGGCGCTGGCGGTCCGCGGGATCGAAGAATTCGTGACCGGCCATGGGTGTCTCGGCGTTTGGATCCTCGTGTGGGACGACATCAACGTGCGGCGGGGTTGTGTCCGGGAATCATCTTCCCAACCTCATACCCCCAAGGGTACGGCGGCACGCCTCCTCCGCCCAGATCCCGCGTAGGACACGCGGCGTTCATCGGAGCATGCATGAGGAGGCGCCCGTAACGCAATGGTTGCTGCCCCGTACAGGCGGTTTGCACAGGGTTCACCCGGGCATGCGCCGCCGTCACATGCCGATCGGCCACAGTGACCTGCCGGTCGACCACGCGTTGAACTGTTCGGCCGCCGCCAGGGGGAGCAATGGAGTATTAGGTACGTACGAGGGAGCACACCGTGCCCGGACCCGAGACCGCCTCCCGACCCGCCCCCCGGACCCGTGCCGCGGCGGGCTCCGCCCCGGACACGGCGAGCGATGTGGTTCGCTGGGCGGCCTTCAGCTGTGTACTGGTTCCCGTGGTCCTCGTCTGGTACGGCACCTCACTCGCCGGCGCGGCCGGTACGGCGCTGGGCCTCGCGGCGGTGACAGCCGTCTGCCGGGTACTGCTGACGCGGTCGGAGCGGGGCGCGGCGCGGCTGCTCGCCGAGGAACGGACCCCCGCCCGCGCGCGGCACGGCGCACCCGGCGGACACGGGGTCCCGGCCTCACGCGGTCCGGCGGCCCCCGGCGCGGTTCCGGCCTCGCGCGGGGCGGAGCACCTGAGCGGTCCGCAGGGCAGGAGTGGCGTGGGGGCGCACAGGGGCGGTCGGCACGGCGGGGCGAACAGGCCGGTCGACTGACCGGTTTACGCGCACGCGCCCGCCTCTTTTCAGCCAACTTCTGTGTGTGGCGCGTTTCTTGGTCGAACGACCCCCCAACCCCCGTTCCACCTGCACTGAAAGGGCCACAGAGGGCTCGCGCACCCTACGTGGATTGGCCACTGGCACGAGGCGTACTTCCCTGCACGGCCCACGAGTGCAACGCTTCGTGATCGAATGCTTCACGCCAAGTTGCCTTGTCGACATTCTGTTGAGTATCGAACTGGTCACCTTGGCGTCATGGGACACAGTAGATTCGATCTTGACGTCTTACGGCGGGGGACTCGTGCAGGACCGAGGGGAAACGTGCAGGAGCGACACAACCGAGGAGCCGCGACCACCGAGGGGGGCTTAGCAGGATGAGCCACGACTCCACTGCCGCGCCAGAAGCCGCGGCCCGGAAACTTTCCGGGCGACGCCGCAAGGAGATCGTCGCGGTGCTGCTGTTCAGCGGCGGCCCCATCTTCGAGAGTTCCATACCGCTGTCGGTGTTCGGGATTGACCGCCAGGACGCCGGCGTACCGCGTTATCGCCTGCTGGTGAGCGCGGGCGAGGACGGCCCGCTGCGGACCACGGGGGGCCTGGAACTGACAGCGCCACACGGCCTGGAAGCGATCTCGCGGGCAGGCACGGTGGTCGTGCCCGCCTGGCGGTCGATCACCTCGCCGCCTCCGGAGGAGGCACTCGACGCGCTGCGCCGGGCGCACGAGGAGGGCGCCCGCATAGTCGGGCTGTGCACCGGCGCCTTCGTCCTCGCCGCGGCGGGCCTGCTCGACGGCCGCCCGGCGACCACCCACTGGATGTACGCGCCGACCCTGGCCAAGCGCTACCCGTCCGTCCACGTCGACCCGCGAGAACTCTTCGTGGACGACGGAGACGTACTGACCTCGGCGGGTACGGCGGCCGGAATCGACCTCTGTCTCCATATCGTGCGGACGGACCACGGGAACGAGGCGGCCGGCGCGCTGGCCCGTCGTCTGGTGGTCCCCCCGCGCCGCAGTGGCGGCCAGGAGCGCTACCTCGACAGGTCGCTGCCCGAGGAGATCGGCGCCGACCCCCTCGCGGAGGTCGTCGCCTGGGCACTGGAGCATCTGCACGAACAGTTCGACGTCGAGACGCTGGCGGCACGGGCGTACATGAGCCGGCGGACCTTCGACCGCCGTTTCCGGTCGCTCACCGGGAGCGCTCCCCTGCAGTGGCTGATCACGCAGCGGGTGCTCCAGGCGCAGCGGCTCCTGGAGACGTCGGACTACTCGGTCGACGAGGTGGCGGGGCGCTGCGGCTTCCGGTCACCGGTCGCGCTGCGGGGCCACTTCCGCCGCCAGCTCGGCTCGTCGCCGGCCGCGTACCGGGCCGCCTACCGGGCCCGTCGTCCGCAGAGTGCCGACCGGTCCGCGGAGGCCGACGGCGCCGCGAGCACGCCGGGACCGCCACCGGCCATCCACCAGGAGAGTCCGGTCCCCTCGCAGACCCGTCGTACGGCGGCCGCGGGCATGGTCGGACAGGCCATGTCCATGTCGACGGACTCGGGCAAGGCGGGCACGGAACTGTACGCGGCGGGACGGCCGAGCCTGCCGGGACAGCGCAGCGCCCCGTAGAACCGGCATCTCCGCCATTTCCACCTTTCGCGCCGTTCTCACCGGGCGGGGGCCCTCGGGCTCCCGCCCGGTGGCGCGCACGAGCGGTTCACCTGGGCGTAGTGGGCCGTAGGGTGAGGCACATGAACGATCGCATGGTGTGGATCGACTGCGAGATGACCGGCCTCTCGCTGTCGGATGACGCGCTCATCGAGGTGGCCGCGCTGGTCACCGACTCTGAGCTGAACGTACTCGGTGACGGTGTGGACATCGTGATCCGGCCGCCGGAACGGGCGCTGGAGACGATGCCGGACGTGGTGCGCACGATGCACACCAAATCCGGCCTCCTCACCGAGCTGGCGGAGGGCACAACCCTGGCGGACGCCGAGGCACAGGTCCTCGCCTACGTTCGGGAGCACGTCAAGGAGCCGGGCAAGGCGCCGCTGTGCGGAAACTCGGTGGGCACGGACCGGGGTTTCCTCTTCCGTGACATGCCGACCCTGGAGGACTACCTCCACTACCGCATCGTGGACGTCTCCTCCGTCAAGGAGCTGGCCCGCCGCTGGTATCCCCGGGCGTACTTCAACAGCCCGGACAAGAACGGCAACCACCGCGCCCTCGCCGACATCCGCGAGTCCATCGCCGAGCTCCGCTACTACCGCGAGGCGATCTTCGTCCCGCAGCCCGGCCCCGACTCGGAGACCGCCCGCACCATCGCCGCGAAGCACGTCCTGCCCGTCGAATAACGCCGGAAGACCCCGGACAGGCCTTTGTCGGGGCCCTGATGGGCCCCAGCAAAAGCCGGGCGCGAGCACCCCCTCGGACCCTGTACACTTTTTCTCGGCCGGTCGGAGAACGCAGGACCGGTCATGGTGGGTGTAGCTCAGCTGGTAGAGCACCTGGTTGTGGTCCAGGATGCCGCGGGTTCAAGTCCCGTCACTCACCCTGAATGATCAAGGCCCGCCCTGGGAACAGGGCGGGCCTTGATTCGTTTCCGGGGGGCCCGCGAGCCCGCCATAGGCTTCGCACATGCCCGACCCGATCGGTTCCGCCGAGGCCATCTCCACCGCCCGCCTCGATCTCCTTCCGCTCCGCGTCGAGCACGCCCGGGAGATGGCCGAGGTGCTGTCCGACCCGGCGCTGCACGCCTTCACCGGCGGCGCGCCCGCGGACGCGGACGCCCTGCGCACACGCTACGAACGGCTGGTCGGCGGCTCCCCCGACCCCGCCGTCACCTGGTGGAACTGGGTGCTGGGGCATCGCGAGGACGAGTGCCTGGTCGGGACCGTGCAGGCGACGGTCGCGCAGGACGTCGTGGAGATCGCCTGGGTGGTGGGCACGCCCTGGCAGGGGCGGGGGTTCGCCGGGGAGGCGGCGCGGGGGCTGGTCGAGTGGCTCGGGCGCCGGCCCCGTCTCCGTACCGTCATCGCCCACGTCCACCCCGGCCACCTGGCCTCCGCGGCCGTCGCCCGCACGGCGGGACTGACGGCCACCGACCGGTTCGAGGACGGCGAGGTCAGGTGGGAACTGCCGCTGCGTAGGTAACCTCAGCCGTTCTGGGGCGTGTTGGCGGCGCGCCACGCGGCGGCGAAGTGGTGGACGTGGTCGAAGCGGTCCCCGGGATCGGGGCGGGTGGCGCGTTCGATGACCGCCAGCTGCCTGGAGGTGCCCCGCCAGGCGCGTTCCTCGTCACCGGCGTCGAGGAGGAGGCGGGCCGCGCGGCCCAGGGTGAACACGGTCGTACGGGTGTCGATCACGGCTCCGTGGACGAACTCCTCGGGCGCCATGAACCGCCGGGAGCCCGGCAGCCGGTCACCGTCCACCAGGAAGGGGCCGGGCCGGTACTCGTCGAGGTCGACCAGGTGGACGAGGTCCCCGGTGAAGTCGTACAGCAGCGCGCCGTCGTAGAAGTCGACCGCGACCTGGCCCACGGCCTCCGCCGCGAGATGCCCGGCCAGGATCCGGTCGAAGGCGCGCAGCACGCGGGCGGTCGGGAGGGCGCGGAAGCGGGCCATCGGACTGTCCGGGCCGTTGCGGTCCTGCGGTCCGCCGGGGGTGGGGTGGTAGAGCACCTCGCCGTCCCGCCAGGGCATCACCACCGCCCAGCTCCGCCGTACGGCGATCCGGTGGACCTGCGGAACGATCGCCGGGTGCCGCACCGCCCGGTGGAACGCCCAGCCGCGCTCCAGTGAGCGCCGCGCGCCCTCGGTCGCCGCCTCCTTGACGAACCAGCGCGCGCCGTCGAGCAGTCGCACCCCGTACGCCACGGCCCCCGAGTCCGCACCCCGGAACACCTTGAACACCTCGCCCACCCGGCCCAAGTAGGGCTCCACGGCGGGCACTTCGTCGACCCCCAGCAGGGGATGGAGGACCATGCCGTCAGCCTGCCGTACCGGGCCGCCTCGGCGCCGCCCTTCGGCCACAGCGGCAGGAGCGGTGGCGCGCCGGGTCCGCTCGCGGCCCGGTCAGGACGACGCCCTTGCGACCAGTTCCGTGGGCAGGACGACCTGCCGTCGCTCCAGGCCCCGGGAGGCCGCCGGGCGGCGGTCCGCGATCTCGTCGAGGAGAAGGTCGATCATGGCCCGGCCCATCAGCTCGATGGGCTGGCGCACGCTGGTGAGAGGGGGGTCCATGTGGCGGGCGATGGCGGAGTCGTCGTACCCGACGAGGGCCACGTCCTCGGGTATACGGCGGCCCGCCTCGCGCAGGACCTGGCGGGCGCCGGCCGCCATCACGTCGGAGCCGGCGAAGACCGCGTCCAGGGCCGGGCAGCGGGCCAGGAGTTCCGCCATCGCGCGACGGCCGCCCTCCTCGGTGAAGTCGCCGGGCACGATCAGCCGGTCGTCGGGCTTCCGGCCGGCCTGGCGCAGGCCCTCGCGGTAGCCGTCGACGCGGCGCTGGGCGCCGAAGACGTCGAGGCGGCCGGCGAGGTGGACCACGGTGTTGCGGCCCTGCGCGATCAGGTGCTCGACGGCCGCGCGGCCCCCGCCGTAGTTGTCGGAGTCGACGGACGGGAGGGTCTCCTCCGCCGAGCGGCGGCCACTGATCACCGCCGGGATCTCCAACTGGGAGAGGAGGTCGGGCAGCGGGTCGTCCGCGTGGACGGAGACCAGCAGGACGCCGTCCACCCGGTGCGCGGCCAGGTACTGGGCCAGTCGCTGACGCTCGCGGTCGCTGCCCGCGAAGATCAGCAGGAGCTGCATCTCGGTGTCGGACAGCGCCGCGCCGACCCCCCGGAGCATGTCCGAGAAGTACGGCTCGGCGAAGAAGCGGGTCTCGGGCTCGGGGACGACGAGGGCGATCGCGTCGGTGCGGTTGGCCGCGAGTGCGCGGGCCGCCGTGTTCGGGACATAGCCGAGCTCCGCGACCGCGGCCTCGACGGCGGCACGGGTCGCGTCGCTGACCCGCGGCGAGCCGTTGATCACCCGGGAGACCGTCCCGCGCCCCACTCCGGCGCGCGCGGCGACCTCCTCCAGGGTCGGCCGCCCGCCGCTCCGGCCCCGCACTCCGTGGCCTGCCATGGTCCGCCTCCCGTCACACCGCGGATCACTCCGCGACTGGCCTGGAATCTAACAGCCCTGTTCATGAACAGGAGCCCGGCAGGGGGCGTCACCGATACCTTGGGGCCCGCCCGGTGAACCCCGCTCCGGCCGATTTCGTTCCACTTCTCGGAGTTAGCTAACAGGCAGATAACCGAACACACTCTCCGCGTCCGCTCTCTTGACACCCCCGCGCGAACCGACGACTCTTCAACACATCACCTGTGGGAGCGCTCCCACGGTACCTGACACATACACAACCCGCACGTTCCCCGCCCGAGCCGCAGCTTGAACAAACGGGCCCAACAACGCAGTTGGCCGGGGGGTCGGCACGTCAGGGCAACAGGAGGACGCAATGCGAGGACGTACCCTCCCCCACTCTCGGCAGGGCTCGAGCGGGGGGACTCCCACTGTCCGCAAGGCGGTGGTCATCATGGCCGTCGCCACGCTGGGCGCGGGGCTGCTGGCCGGCTGCGCCGACGACGGAGGCGACGACGACTCCGGTTCGTCGTCAGGGGGCGGCAAGGGCAAGACCACGATCACGATGGGTCTGTTCGGCACCCAGGGCTTCAAGGAGGCCGGTCTCTACACCGAGTACGAGAAGCTCCACCCGGAGATCAAGATCGCCGAGAACGTGATCGAGCGCAACGAGAACTACTACCCGGCGCTGCTCAACCACCTCACCACCAGCAGCGGCCTCCAGGACATCCAGGCCATCGAGGTCGGCAACATCGCCGAGGTCGTCAGCACCCAGGCCGGCAAGTTCGAGGACCTCTCCAAGGCGCCGGGCGTCAAGAAGAGCGACTACCTGGACTGGAAGTGGGCGCAGGCCACCACCAAGGACGGCCAGACCATCGGACTCGGCACGGACGTCGGCCCGATGGCGATCTGCTACCGCAAGGACCTCTTCGAGCAGGCCGGTCTCCCCACCGACCGCGCGGAGGTCAGCAAGCTGTGGGCGGGCGACTGGAACAAGTTCATCGACGCCGGTGAGCAGTACAAGGCGAAGGCACCCAAGGGCACCACCTTCATGGACTCCCCCGGCGGACTGCTGAACGCGATCCTCAGCAGTGAGAAGGAGAAGTTCTACGACGCCTCGGGCGAGGTCATCTACAAGACGAACCCGGCCGTCAAGGCAGGCTTCGACCTGACGGCGAAGGCCGCCGAGGAGGGCCTGGTCGGCGCGCAGACGCAGTTCCAGCCGGCCTGGGACACCACGATCGCCAACAGCAAGTTCGCCGCGGTGGCCTGCCCGCCGTGGATGCTCGGCTACATCAAGGGCAAGTCGCAGCCCGACGCGGCCGGCAAGTGGGACGTGGCCACCGCGCCGAAGTCCGGCAACTGGGGCGGCACCTTCCTGGGTGTGCCCAAGAGCGGCAAGCACGTGAAGGAGGCCCAGGCGTTCGCCGCCTGGCTGACGGCGCCCGCGCAGCAGGCGAAGCTGTTCAGCGTGCAGGGCAGCTTCCCGAGCGCGCAGACCGCGTACACCCTGCCCGAGGTCACCGGCGCCAAGAACGACATGACCGGTGACGCGCCGATCGGCGAGATCTTCGCCGAGGCCGCCAAGTCCAGCCCGGTCCAGGTCATCGGCCCGAAGGACCAGATCATCCAGCAGGGTCTGACGGACAACGGCGTCATCCTCGTCACCAAGGGCAAGTCGGCCAAGGAAGCCTGGGACACGGCGACCAAGACCATCGACAACAACCTGGAGAAGTGACCGGTATGGCCACCCGGCACGACACCGCCGCGCCCCCCGAGAAGGAGGGGGGCGCGGCCCCGGCCGCCCGGCCCACGTCGAGTACGCCCGCCGAGGCGGACGTCCGGCGCCGGGACCGGCTCTCCCGCCGATGGCAGCGGGACATGCGATGGAGCCCCTACGCCTTCGTCTCGCCGTTCTTCCTGCTCTTCCTCGCCTTCGGCCTCTTCCCGCTGATCTACACGGGCTGGGCCTCGCTGCACACGGTGGAGCTGACGGCGCCGACCGACATGGACTGGGTGGGGCTGCGGAACTACACCCGCATCTTCGACGACGACTTCTTCTGGAACGCGGCGAAGAACACCCTGACCATCGGGATCATCTCGACCGTTCCGCAGTTGCTGATGGCCATGGGCCTGGCCCACATCCTCAACTACAAGCTGCGCGGCTCGACCTTCTACCGGGTCGCGATGCTCGCGCCGTACGCCACCTCGATCGCCGCCGCCTCGCTGGTGTTCGTGCTCCTCTTCGGCCGCGACTACGGCATGATCAACTGGGCGCTCAACGCCGTCGGCATCGACAACATCGACTGGCAGAACGACAAGTGGCCCTCGCAGATCGCCGTTTCGTCGATCATCGTCTGGCGCTGGACCGGCTACAACGCGCTGATCTACCTGGCGGCCATGCAGGCCATCCCGCAGGACCTGTACGAGTCGGCGGCCCTGGACGGGGCCTCGCGCTGGAGGCAGTTCCTGCACGTCACGCTGCCCTCGCTGCGGCCGACGATCCTGTTCACGGTCGTCGTCTCCACGATCGGCGCCAGCCAGGTGTTCGGCGAACCGCTGCTCTTCGACGCCAACAAGGGCGCGTCCGGCGGCGCCGAGCACCAGTTCCAGACGCTCGGTCTCTATCTGTACGAGCAGGGCTGGGTGAACCAGCACCTGGGCCGGGCCTCCGCCATCGCCTGGACCATGTTCTTGATCCTCATCGTGATCGGGATCGTCAACTACGTCATCTCGCGCCGGCTGCGCGCCAGTAGCTAAGGAGTAGAGGCCGTGACGACGACACTGACGCCCCCCACGCCCCCCTCGGACCCCGTGAAAGAACCGCCCAAGCGCGCACGGCGCCCCAAGTCCGCCCGTGCGGGCGGCCAGTTGCACGGCGGACCGATCGCCTACGCCGTGCTCATCCTGTTCACCATCGGCTCGCTCTTCCCGCTGGTGTGGACGGCGATCGCCGCCTCGCGCGACAACCAGCGGCTGGCGCAGACGCCTCCGCCGTTCTGGTTCGGCTCGGGGCTGTTCGACAAGCTCGAACTCGCCTGGAAGGACGCCAACCTGGGCGAGGCGATGCTCAACACGACGATCGTGTCGGGGATTTCGGCGTTCACCGTCGTCGTCATGTCCACGGTCGCCGGGTTCGCCTTCGCCAAGCTGCGCTTCAAGGGCCGTAACGCCATGATGCTGATCATCGTCGGCACCATGATGATTCCGCCCCAGCTCAGCGTGATCCCGCTGTACATGATGGTCGCCAAGCTCGACTGGACCGACCAGCTCCAGGCGGTCATCTTCCCGTCGCTGGTGAGTGCCTTCGGTGTCTTCTTCATGCGGCAGTACCTGATCCAGGCACTGCCGAACGAGCTGATCGAGGCGGCCCGGGTGGACGGCGCGAACAGCTGGCGGGTGATCTGGCACGTGGTGTTCCCGGCGGCCCGCCCGGCGATGGCCGTCCTCGGCATGCTCGTCTTCGTGCAGACGTGGAACGACTTCCTGTGGCCGTTCCTGGTGCTGACCCAGATGGGCAACCCGACCGTGCAGGTCGCGGTCGCGGGTCTCGGCCGCGGCTTCACCCCCGACCAGTCCCTGATCATGGCGGGCGCACTGCTCGGGACCCTGCCGCTGCTGCTGGTCTTCGCGATCTTCGGCAAGCAGATCGTGGGCGGCATCATGCAGGGCGCCGTGAAGGGCTGACCACGCCGACGCCTCCGATCGACGCCACCCGTGCGGGGCCGAGTCACCGCCGCCTCGGCCCCGCACACCCCGCCCCGCCGGTGCCTTCCCCTCCCTCTCCCCCTCTTACTTCCGGTCTCCACGACCTTCTATGGGAGCGCTTCCATGCCTGATTCCGTTACGCCCGTGACCTTTCCTCCCGCCTTCCTGTGGGGTGCGGCGACCTCCGCCTACCAGATCGAGGGGGCGGTACGGGAGGACGGCCGCACCCCTTCGATCTGGGACACCTTCAGCCATACGCCGGGCAAGACCGCGGGCGGCGAGACCGGTGACGTGGCCGTCGACCACTACCACCGCTACCGCGACGACGTGGCCCTGATGGCAGACCTGGGCCTGACCGCGTACCGCTTCTCCGTCTCCTGGTCCCGGGTGCAGCCGACCGGCCGCGGGCCCGCCGTCCAGCGCGGCCTGGACTTCTACCGCCGGCTGGTGGACGAGCTGCTCGCGCACGGCATCAAGCCGGCCGTCACCCTCTACCACTGGGACCTCCCCCAGGAGCTGGAGGACGCCGGCGGCTGGCCCGAGCGCGACACCGCGCTGCGGTTCGCCGAGTACGCGCAGATCGTCGGCGCGGCGCTGGGCGACCGGGTGGAGCAGTGGATCACCCTCAACGAGCCCTGGTGCAGCGCCTTCCTGGGATACGGCTCCGGAGTGCACGCTCCCGGCCGCACCGACCCGGCGGCCTCCCTGAAGGCCGCCCACCACCTGAACCTGGCGCACGGGCTGGGAACTTCGGCACTCCGGTCCGCGATGCCCCACCGCAACACGGTCGCGGTGAGCCTCAACTCCTCGGTGGTCAGGCCCGTTTCGCAGGACCCCGCGGACCTGGCGGCGGCCCGGCGCATCGACGACCTCGCCAACGGCGTCTTCCACGGGCCGATGCTGCACGGCGCCTACCCGGAGACCCTGCTCGCGGCGACGGCCTCCGTGACCGACTGGTCGTACGTCCAGGACGGCGATCTCGCCCTGATCAAGCAGCCGTTGGACGCCCTGGGCCTCAACTACTACACGCCGACGCTGGTCTCGGCCGCGGAGAACGTCACGGACGGCCCCCGTGCGGACGGTCACGGCACGAGTTCGCACTCCCCCTGGCCGGGCGCGGACGACGTCGCCTTCCACCAGACCCCGGGCGAGCGCACCGAGATGGGCTGGACGATCGACCCGACGGGCCTGCACGACCTGATCATGCGGTACGTCCGCGAGGCCCCGGGGCTGCCGCTCTACATCACCGAGAACGGCGCCGCCTACGACGACAAGCCGGACCCGGAGGGCAAGGTCCACGACCCCGAGCGGATCGCGTACCTGCACGGCCACCTGCGCGCGGTCCGCCGCGCGATCGCCGACGGCGCGGACGTCCGCGGCTACTACCTGTGGTCCCTGCTGGACAACTTCGAGTGGGCGTACGGCTACGAGAAGCGCTTCGGCGCGGTGTACGTGGACTACGCGACGCTTGAGCGCACCCCCAAGTCGAGCGCGCACTGGTACGGGCAGGCGGCCCGGTCGGGCACGCTGCCGCCGCTGACGACGACCGTCGAATAGGCCACCACCTGGGGAAGACGGGGGCGGGGAGGGGCGCGGCACCTGAGGGGGGTGCCGCGCCCTTGGTGTGTCCGGGGGAGGGGAGAGAGGGGGAAGGGGGAAAGGGAGGAGGGGGAAGGGGGGAGGGGAGAGTACGGGCGAGGTGCGGTGAGGGTGGGGGCAAGGCAGTGAGGGTGGGGCGGGTGAGGGTGGGCGGGGCAGGGGGGTGAGGCGGGGTTCGGCGGGCCGGCCCGCGTGGGACGCGGAGGTCACCGGCCCTCAAGGACCGGCCCTCAGGGACCAGCCCGCTCGTCCCCCGCCTCCGCCACCTCCACCTCGGTCTCCGTGGTCGCCTTGCCCGGTGGCCGCGCGGACGCCTCCTGCACACCGCCGAGCCGCAGTTGCTCCGTGATCTGCACGAAGGCCGCCCGCAGGTGTTCCGGGATGCCGAGGGCGACGGCCGCCTGTTCGGCGGTGATGGTTCCCTCGCCGGACAGCACGATATCCACGGGGGCGACTGCGGGGACCTCGGGGAGATCCTCCTCGGTCAGCTTGCCGGAATGGACGAGTACGTCCCTGACCGGAACGCCGAGCGCGCGGGACAGGCCCCGCATCGTCTCCAGGTCGGGCATGCTCTGGCGCTGCAACAGCCGCGTGACGGCGGCGCGGTGCACGCCGGCGTCCTCGGCGAGTTTGGTCTTGCCACCACCGCGCGGGCTGTCGATGTCGTAACCCCGGTCGCGCATCACGTTCTCGATCCAGGTGGCGAACTTGTCGATGTGCTCGGCATCGCTCTGCATGGTCGGTACTCCCTCCGTTCTCCACACTGTAACGCGCGATCGCGCACGCAATGAGCAGTTGCGCGCACGCACAATGCGTCACCGTGCGGACAGAGGCCGGACCTACCGATTCCAATTGCGTGCGACCTCGCAACATGTAAAGCTGTGTGCGAGCTCGCAACAACATCTGACCCGCCTTTCCCTTGCCCTCCACCCGCCACACCGCCACCCCTCCCCACCCCTCTCCCTCGCGGACCCTCCCCCGCCATCCCCACCTGTTGACGCTTGTTCACGGATTGGAGCGTGCCTCCCATGACGACCGGCCCAGCCGCCCAGCACACCGCCCGCGCAGCCCGCTGGATCGACATCCTGATACGCCAGTTCCCGGACCTCCTTGACGAACTGGCCCCCGGGCGGCCGGGGTTGTCCACCCGCCCCCACACCCCGCCGGCGCCGGCCGCGCTCCAGGCCCTGGCTGAGCGCGATCTCGCGGAGCGGGCCGACGCCCTGCGTAACGAGCAGCACGGGATCGCCCCTCTCGGCGCCGGTTCGGCACCGATCAGGCTCCATGTGTCCGACGCCATACGGGACATCACCGACGGTGTCGTCGAACTGGAGGAGGCCGTACGGGAGAAGCTCCGGCTGGGCCGGGCGGCGCGGGCCCCGGTGCCGGAGCGGCTGCGGCGGATCGCGGAGCTCCTCGACGACGTGGCCGCCGCCCACCCCGTACTCGCCCGGCACGTCCTGGACGAGTGCCGCCGGATGGCTCGCCGCTGCGGGCGTGCGCTGGGGGACTCCGAGACGCTGGTCCGGGTGAACGGCCGCTGCCCATGGTGCGATTCGGTGTCCCTGCGCGCGCTTCCCGCCTGGCGCACGGTGCTCTGCGTGAACCCCGGCTGCCGCTGCGCGGACGACGGGTGCGACTGCGCCGCCGATCCCGCCCACCGGCACAGCTGGACCGAGGCCGGCTGGGCGCAACTCGCCGCGGACTCGGGTGCGGACGCGGACGAGATCGCCGCGCTGGTGGACGACTCCGACGACACGGAGGCCGCGTGATGCCGGGCGCCGCACCGCGGCCGGGGCCGGCCCTGCTGACGGGCGCGGCGGCGGCCGCCGAGGCGGGGGTGGTCCCCGCGACCGTACGCAAGTGGGTTCAGCAGGGTCACCTCGCCGCCGCCGGACAGCGGGGGCGAGCCCATCTGTTCCGGCTGGAGGACGTGTTCGCCGCGGAGCGGGCGGCGCGCTCGCGAGGTCGACGACGCGCTCCACTGGGCTGACCACTCCCCTGCCTTGTCGCCCCGTCGCGGTCGCCCCGTCGCAGTTGCCCCGACGCACCCCCGTCGCCCTGTCGCACCCCCGTTGCTCCATCGCTCCCCGTTGCCCCGCTGCCCCGTCGCGCCTTCCGGTGCGGCGGGGCAGCTGTCGTTCGTGGGGCCTTCCGGGAGACCGAACCCGGGATTGAGTTGCGTGCGCGCTCGCAACGTGTCACAGTTGGTGCAGCGGCGGAGCTGTGCCCGACACCGGGGCGCGGCACCGCCGTTTCGCGCAGGGCTGGGGCGGCGCGGCCGTGGAGCCGTGGTGGTCCACGAGTGTGGACGGTCCTGGAGCATCCGTGCAGCCGGGACGGTCGTAGCGCCGCCCCGGACCGCGGCGCCGTACAGGCCGGGAAGCCGCAACGCCCACCAGGCCGTCCCCGTTCCCGCGCGACAACCCGTCCGCCCCTCCAGAAGGGAGGCCGCACCTTGGCCGATCCGACGGTCACCTTTCCCGATGTCGAACGGCTCGTCGTCGACTTCCTCACCGACCGGCCCGAACTCGCCGCCGCGACGGTGGACAACGTGCCGCCCACCGGATTCGACGGTACCCAGCCGGTCGTCCTGGTCTCCCGCTCCGGCGGGGCCTGGGTCGACGACCTGCACCTCGACCAGCCCCTCGTGGACTTCGAGGTGTACGGCCCCAGCAAGACCGCGGCCCACAGCCTGGCCCTGACCGCCCGCTCGGCGCTGCTCGCGCTGCGCGGCACGACGTACGGAACCGCGCGTGTCTCCGACGTCGTCGAGGCCGACGGCCCGCGCTGGCTGCCCGACTGGAACCGGTCGGCGGCCAACCGCTACCTCTCCACGGTGCGGCTGCACATCCATCCCGCCGCCTGAGCGCCCACCACGCGAGCGTCCCACCCGGACGCCCGCGCCCGCGCTCCACCCGACAGGGCCCCGCCGGTCGGCGGGGCCTTCGCCGTATCCACCTCCGGGCGCGTACCGACGCGCCTTCTCCTCAAGGGAGTTATTCATGGCAGGCAACAACTCCAGCGAGATCCGAGTCGCCGGAACCGGCCGCATCCTGGTCGCCCCGGTCGGCACGACCGCGCCGGCCGACGTCACCACCGCCTGGGCGGCCGCCTGGCGGGACCTCGGTTACACCTCGGCCGACGGAATCAAGCTGTCCAAGAAGGACAAGCTCGACCCGGTCGAGACCTGGCAGTCCGTCTCCCCGGCCCGCTTCATCTACTCGGACCGCGACCTGACCCTGAAGTTCCAGCTGCTCCAGCTCAACGACGACACCCTCCCCTTCTTCATGGGCGGCGACGCGGCCACGGAGACGGCCACCAGCTCCGGGATCTACAAGTACGACCTGGCCGCCGACCCGAAGTTCAACGAGAAGGCGCTGGGCATCGAGTTCACGGACGGTACGGCCATCACGTACCGCTTCGTCATCTCGCGCGGCCAGGTCACCGAGACCGAGGAACTGTCGCTGACCCGCACGGCCTCGATCAAGCTCGGCGTCACCTTCACCGCGCTCGCGGTCGACAGCACCAAGCCGCTGGCCACCTTCCTGATGAAGGACCCGGCGTACAGCACCGCCTCCTGATCCACACCCGCCACTCCGACCACGACCACGACCACGACGGGCAGGGCCGGGGCACCCACCCCGGCCCTGCCCGCCCCCCGCCCGGCTCCCCGAACTCTCATCTCCCCTACCCCTAGAAGGAGTTGCTCCATGGCAGGTTTCGACGTCGGCGCCGCTCGCGCGCAGCGCCAGGAGGCGCTCGGCCGCGACTGGTCGTTCACCATCGACGAGGACACCTTCACGCTCCCGACCGAGCTGACCCGCCGGACCGCGCGCACCCTGCGCGAGCTGGACGACAACGACGTGGACGGCCTCCTGCGCGCGCTGATGGGCGACGCCCAGTTCGGCCGCTTCGACCGGCACGAGGTCACGATGCAGGACATCGCGGCGATCATCGAGGCCTACGGCAAGGAGACGGGGCTCGGCCTGGGGGAAGGCTGAGCCTCGGCGAGTTCGTGGACGAACACGCCGAGGCCCTTGAGGCTGACCTGCTCCGCCACTACGGCGTGGACCTGCTCGACTGGCACCGCGGCCGGCTCTCCTCCCGCCGGCTCACGGTGCTGGTCAAGCACCTGCCACGCGACAGCGCGACCCTGTACGAGCTGCACGGCGAGGCGGCGCGGTGGTCGGCCACCGACTATCTGCTGGCCTCCGCCGTCGACCAACTCGCCGAGGCGAACTGGATGTTCGCCACGGTGAACCGGGACGAGGACTCGGACCCGCTGGAGTACCCGAAGCCCGTACCGCGTCCGGCGGCCGAGGATCCGGACGCCGAGGATCCGGACCTCTCGGAGGATGCCTCCAGGAGCACCGGCCCCGCCTCGGAGCCCTCGCCGCCCGGCGCCCCCGCCAGGAACCCCGGCCGCGCCGAACTGGCCCAGTTCTTCTCCTGATCACTCGCCCTCGCCGCCCCGCCCCCTTTCCCGTACGACACGACGTACGAGACGACGTACGACATGAGAAGTGAGCCCGCCCATGACGCTCTACACCCCGCTCGGCAACCTGCCGTATCCACAGCCCACCGACACCGCGAACCTCCCGCTGCACCTCCAGTCCCTGGCCGAGGGGATCGACGGCCGCACGGTCCTGCGGTACGCCACGGCCGCCGACCGCGACGCCGCCGTCACCACGCCGGTCGCCGGGATGGTCGCCTGGCTCACCACACCCGGGACCCTCAGCTACTTCACCGGGTCCGCGTGGACGACTCTCGGCGCCTGGAACGCGTACACCCCGGCCTGGACGGCCGCCACGACCGACCCGGTCATCGGCAACGGTTCGGTCACCGGCCGGTACGCCGTGGTGGGCAAGGTCTGCCACTTCACGGCGTTCGTCGCGTGCGGATCCACGACGACCTACGGCAGCGGCGCCTACTCCCTCAGCCTCCCGCTCGCCACGGGGGCGACGGGAGGACTCGTCCAGTTCAACGGCATGGCGCTCAGCGGAGGAGGCCGCGGACAGATCATCTGCCAGCCCGCCTCCACCAGCGGCGCCACCACCTACACCCTGTGGGGCCAGACCTCGGCCTCGTCCTCCGCGATCGCCCAGATCGGCAACGGCGGACTGTTCGGTTCGGCGTTCGCCAGCGGCAGCTTCTTCCGGATCAACGGGACGTACGAGGTGGCCTGACCGGCCCGTTTTCTCCCTGCCCGTCACTGGTCGCTCGTGTATCCTCTCGAAGAGTTATCGCTCAAACGTTCGATTCTGGGGTCCAGCGGAAAGACGACGGTGCGGTCGCCGGCCGGAGGTTCGGCCGGCATGGAGGGGTGGGGTTGCGTGACGAAGGACGACGACGGCACGGGGCGGGACGGCGGGGAGCGTCTCGGCACCGCCGAGCTGCGGCGGGTGCTCACCGGAGAACTGGGTTACGCCCTTCCGGCGGACCTGGTGATCACGACACGGGCCGAGATCGAGACACGGGAGTTCACGGCGTACGGGCAGGGCTGGCGGGACCGCGCCGAGCACGAGCAGCACCACGGCGACGACGCTCACGTGGGCCGTGCGGGCGTCGTGGGCCGCGCCGGCCGTGACCAGGAGGCGAAGGTCCTGCCCTTTCCCCGCCAGAGGCAGTCCTCATCTGCCCCGTCCGGCCGCCCGTCCCCGCCCGTCACGCCGACTCCCCAGGCCCCGCCGGTCCCACCTGCCCCGCCGGTGCCCCCGGCTCCCCCAACTCCCCCGGAGGGCGAGCCCTCGTAGCGCCTCGGCGACTACGGCAGTGATTTCCGCCAGCGGGCGAACGGCTTCAGGACGGCACGGTGGAAGAGGTACTCGGGGGTGCCCTCCATCGATTCCCATCCCCGGTAGAGACTCACGTTCCGGATGTGCGGCGCCCGGGAACGCAGGGCGTCGAGGTCGTCGAGTACGGACGAGCCGGTGCCGGTGTCACCGAGGAACTGCCAGAAGACCCTGCGCCCGGACGCCGCGTCCAACTGGTCGGCCAGGGCCGGCCCTTCCGAGTGGAGTCCCCAGAAGAAGAACAGGACCAGGACCGGGACTTCGTCCTCCGGGAGGGCCGCCGCGATCCCTTCGACCGCCGCGGCCGCGTCCTCGGCGTCGAAGAGACCGAAGCGCTCCGACTCCCGGGCGAGCAGGCTGGGCGGCACCGCGTCCCCGGTGAGCAGTGCCTCGGGCGGCAGCATGCCCCAGTCCGCGATCCATCGCGCGACATCCGGCAGGCGCAGCACCGGCAGGCGGTGGGCCCGTGACGTGTAGATCCAGCTGTCCACCTCCGACGCCGGGGACAGGAACTGGCCCAGTACGGCCGCCCTGCGCACCACGTCGGCCACCGTGCCCACTTCGAACGGATGGCGATGTGCCCCCGGGACGGCCAGCACGACTCTGGTCGAGTTCTCTCGCACACCGCTGAGACGGGCGGCTACGGATGCGGCGATACGCCCTTTATGGGCATTCATCTCGCCTTTCGACGGATGCGCTTTCTCGACAGTCACACCCGGAGAGTATGACGCCACCGCGCGAAAGTGCAACGAAATGACAGGAGTTCACATGGGATTCGACATCGACAAAGACCTCTACTTCGTACGCAAGGAAACGGAGGGAATCAAAAAGAGCCTCACCGGTTTCAGTCACTCGATGACCGGGGTCAAGGCGGATGTCGAGGGTCTCAAGTTCGCCGTCTCCCTGGTGGCGGCGACCGCCCAGCTCCTCAAGGTCGACTACAGCCTCTGGAAGATCGACGAGAAGGGCGTCACCTTCCGCGGCGTCCAGAAGGTCACCTGGAAGAACGTCAGGGACGCGGAGGACGAGAAGTCGAAGGAAAAGGAGAAGAAACTCGACGACCGCCTCAAGGGGATGTTCCTTGAGAAGTCGAAGAACGAGGAAATCAAGAAGGCGCGGGAGTCGGGTGACAAAGCGAGCCGTGAGGTTCGCGAACTGAGGACCGCACTGCGCAGCGCCGGCGAAGGAGCCGCCCTGAAGTCCAGCGGCAGGGTCCAGAAGGACCTCGGCAAGATCAGGACTTCGGTCCAGAGCCTGAGCCAGGCACTCGCGGGGATCTGATCTCGTCTCCGACCGCTCCGACGACCGCACACACCGACTGAATCGAGACAGTGATGAATCTGAAGCAAGCCGTCGCCGGAGTGGACGCCAGGCTCGGCGCGCTCGGCAGTGCGCTCGGGCGGGCCGGCACCGCCATGAGCAGGGCGGGGGGCGGCGCCGACTCCGCGTCCCGTTCCCTCGGCAGGCTCAACACCGCCACCGGCGGGAGCGTCGGCGCGCTGGGCAAGATCCGCACCGGCCTGCTCAGCACCGACACCGCCCTCTCCAGGTCGAGAACCGGCTCCGACAAGCTCAAGTCCTCCCTCGACAAGCTCAGGTCCGCCGCCAAGGGCGCGCACGGCGAGCTGCTGGGCGTCAAGAAGCAGGCGGACGCGGTGGAGAAGTCCGTCGGCAGGGCCGGGAAGAACGCCGACGCCGGCGGGAAGTCCATGGGGAGCCTGGGCAAGGGGCTCAAGGGGGCCTCGCTCGCGCAGAAGGGGCTCAACCTCGCGATGGCGGCGAGCCCGTTCGGGCTGATCATGACCCTGCTGGCGCCGCTCATCGCCCAGTTCGTCAACATGGACAAGGTCACCGCGGTGCTCCGGAAGGTGGTGCTCGGCGCGTTCAAGAGCATGGGTTCGGCGACGTCCAGCGCGGTGCGGATGATCGTTCCGCTGCTCAAGGGCCTCGGCAACGGCATGCTCGCGCCGTGGATCGGGCTCACCTCGGCGCTCAACGCGCTGTTCGGTGTGCTGGCCGGCATCAGGATCAAGGTGCCGGACTGGGTGCCGATGTTCGGCGGCAGGTCGTTCTCCTTCCCGTCCCTGCACGTCCCGGTCCCGCGTCTGGCGGCCGGCGGTGTCGTCCAGGCCCGCTCCGGCGGCACCCTCGCCCTGCTCGGCGAGGCCGGTGAGCACGAGGCCGTCATCCCGCTGTCCAAGCTGGACCGGATGATCGGCTCCGGCGGCGGGCTGCGTACCCTCACCGCCGCTGTGGAGAAACTCGCCGACCGCCCCGTCGTCGTACAGGTCGACTCGCAGGAGATCGCCCGCGCCGTGTTCCTGGGACAACGGCAGCTCGCCCGGCGGTAGTTCAGCCCTCACCCGCACGACAGCCCACTCCGCCCAGCCCCTCGCCGACGGCCCGCGCCGTCGGTTTTCTCATGCCCGCAACCGCCGCCCGCCCCAGGAGACCTCATGGGAAACCTATGGATCGGCCCGCCCGGCTCCATGACCGAGATCGACCAGGCCGCCAAGTCCTTCGACCGCACCGCCGACCTCGGCGTCAGCGAGTTCAAGTCGCTCGGCGGCCGGGTCACCGTCACCCGCAACCTCGCCCCCGTCCGCCGCCTCAAACTGGCCTGGGACCTGCTTCCCCCCGCGCAGGCCCGCGCCCTGGACCGGATCGCCCGCCGCGTGGAGGGCGCCGGGCCGGTGTTCGTCGTCGACCCCGCCGCCGGGAACGTCCTGAGCCCCGGCCAGGCCGCCGGACTCGGTGTCGCCGGGGCCACCGGTATCACCGGCCTCACCCAGTGGTTCAAGACGTCGACCGGTGCCGTGGCCGAGAACGCCGCGGTCCCCGGCACCTTCCTCTTCACCGCGGCCGACACCACCAGCACCGTCGCCTGGCGCTGCGTCGGCACCGGCGGCAACTTCCCGGTCTCGCCGGGTCTTCAGGTGTCCTTCCGCGCCCCGGCCGCGATCGCGGCGCTCGGCACGGCAGGCGTGGGCATCGACTTCAAGAAGTCCGACGGCTCCTACATCAGTTCCCTCGTCGCCACCGGCGCGCTGGTCTCCGGCACCGCCCCCGCGACCGCCGCGTACGCCACCCCCACCGCCAAGCCGGGCGCCGCCGGCGGCTACTCCCTGGCCGACGCCTGCTTCACCTACGGCGGTACGGCGACGAGCGGCGTCCCCGGCGACGGGCTCCCGCCGATGTCCGTGACCGGCTACAGCGACTCCCCCGGCCGACCGCTCCCCTACCGGAGCATCGGTCTCGACCTCGTGGAGGTGTCCGGTGCAGCAGGCTGACGACGCCACCGCGACCGCGCTCGCGGCCGGCGAACGGACCACCGCGCACACCACCCGGCTCGGCGGCAGGGACGTCTCCGCGCAGGTTCAGTCGTGGCAGGTGGAACGCTCGTACGCGACCGATCTGCCCGCCGCGATGCGGGCGTTCTCCGGTTCCTCCGCCGCGCAGTTGCAGCTCCAGCTGTCCGGTGCGGACGGCGTGTGGGCGCCCACCATGTACGCCCCCTGGGCCGACCGCCTCACGGGGGACATCGCCCGTCCCGGGCAGTCCGTGGCCCACCGCGGCGGAGTGGGCGGGGCGACCCTGCCCGCCTTCCGAGGGACCGTCAGATCCCGTTCTGCACAAGCGGGTTCGGACTCCGTGCAGGTCATCGCCCTGGACGGCGCGGAGCGGCTGCGCGGCCCGGCACTGCTTCCCAAGCCGTACGCCGGTTTCCGCCTCGGCCGTCCCGTCGCCACCGCCACCTGGTGCGTGGACGAACTGCTGCGCCAGGCCGGTGTGCACAGCGCCCCGCCGCCCCGCTACCCGGAGTTCGTCGAGGGCGTGCAGCCGCTGACCCTCGTACACGCCAGTCTGCACGGCGGCTTCGCCGCACCGTACGGGCAGCCGGAGAAGCTCCCCGCCGCCGGCGAGTACACCTGGACCAGGGAAGGCGCCCCGCACGAGATGGCGCTGCTGCCCACCACCACCGGCGTCACCGCCAGCTGGTTCCCGCGCTCCCGGGTCACCGTGCCCGGAAGCCGGCTCCTCCTGGAGGCCTGGGTGAACAGCGCCGTCGGCGCAGGCGACACCGTCCGCATGGACCTGGTGCTCGACCGCACCGGCGGGACGAGCGGAACCCTGCGGCTGTACGTCAACTTCGCGACCGGCCGGGTCCAGATCGGCTCCGGCACCACCGCGACCACCGACGAGGCCTTCCTCAACCTCAACTGGGACAGCTGGGGGGCCGTGCGGGCGCTCAAGGGCGTATGGCACATCGGGGTGTTCATCGACACCGTGAGCGCCGGCACCACCGTGTATCCGACCGTGACACCCCGGCTGACCGGGCCGGACGGCACGGTGCTCCTCGGTACGACGACCACGATCACCCATGAGTACGGCATCCAGCCGGCGGCGGAGCTGAGCGAGCTCAAGCTGGTCACCGACCTGGCCGTGGAGGGCGTCCAGCTCACCGGCGGACTGACCGCCATGCCCTCGGCACCGGTCTTCGACCGCACCGGCGCCTGGACCAAGGCCGCCCGCCTCGACGACGCGATCCTGCCGCTGTACTCGGTGCCGCGGGTCTCCGGATCGCAGTGGGAGGTCATCGGGCAGATCGCCAAGGCCGCCATGTCGACCGCCGAGTTCGACGAACGCGGCATCTTCCGCTGGCGCAACTACACCCGCTTCAGGGGTACGCCGACCAGCGCGGACGTGGACCTCTCCCTCACCTCGGTGCGGGACATCGCCTCGCTCACCCTCACCGAGGAGATCGACGCCTGCCGCAACTACGTCGTCCAGCCCGCGAAGGTCTTCGAGGACTTCGGGGTCGACGCGGGAACCACGTACACCGACACCGTGGTGCGGACCGTACCGGCGAACGGCACGCTGACCGTCTCGTACGTCATGGCCGAGGAGGAGTTCGACATCGGGCCGCCCGGCACCGACGACGACTCGGTGGTCACCGCCGGCACCCAGGTCCGCTTCGCCACCACCAGGGCGGGCACCACCGCGGTCAAGGGCGCGGTCGACGTCCTGACCCGCCGCGAGGACGGCTACCTGGTGGTGCGGTTCACCAACCGCACCTCGCAGGCCCTCTACACGGCGAAGAAGGACGGCACCCCGTCCGTCTACCTGATGACGCTGAAACCGAAGGCGGATCCGGTGGAGCGTTCCGCGACCGTGTACGTCCCGGGAACCGCGAGCGAGCGTTACTACGGGCGCCAGGAGCACACCTGCGAGACCACCGACTGGATCCAGGACCTCGCCTCCGCCAGGTCGATCGCCGACGCGCTCTACAACGCCGGGCTGTATCCGGTGCCGGTCATCGGCGACGTGGAGGTGCTGTACGACCCGCGCATCCAGCTCGGTGACGTGGTGCGGCTGACCGACACCTCGGGCACCCGGCTCGACACCCTGGCCTGGGTGGTCGGCATCAGCACGGCGTCCAACGCCGAAGGCGGCATGCGGCAGACGCTGGCCCTGCGCGGCACCCGGCCCAACAGCACACCGGCCGACAGCGGGCTGAGCCCCGACCCGGCGGCGGACCCGGCCACCGTGGCCCTGTCCTCGTACGCCTCGGTCGCCACGGCCTTCCCCACCCTGTCCGCGCTCACCGCATCCGGGTTCACCTGGGGCGAGATCAAGGAGTCGGCGTATGTCTGAGCCCACCACCGGGACGGACACCGGGCCCGCCGAGCACCTCGTACCGGAGCCGGGCACCGCCGTACCCGCCGAGGTCACGGTGGTGGTGCCGGAACCGGCCGAGGAACAGCCCTCGGAGCCGGCCGGCGACCCGGAGGAGACCACCGAACCGTCCGGCACCAGCGCCGTCACCAGCACCAGCACCAGCACCAGCACCAGCACCAGCACCGTCGGCCCGGCGGTCTCTGCCTGACATCGATCCCACGAGAGGAAATTCCATGGCAACTCCCCTGTCCGCGGCGGCCTTCGCCGCCGCGCTGCGGGCCGAGAGCGTCGCCGTCGAGGAACACGGCTCCTGGTCCACGCACAACCGCAACGGCGTCGGCTCCTGGGGACCCGTCCAGGGCGTGATGCTGCACCACACCGCCGGCTCCGGCAGTGTCGAGCTCTGCCGGGCGGGCCGCGCCGACCTGCCGGGACCGCTGTGCGTCGCCGTCATCGCCAAGGACGGCAAGGTCCACCTGGTCGGATACGGCCGTACGAACCACGCGGGCCGCGGCGGCCGGGCCGTCTACGACGCCGTGCGCGACAGCACCGCGCTGCCCGCGAGGCCCGGCACGGACGCCGTCGACGGCAACACCCACTTCTACGGTTTCGAGATCGAGAACCTCGGCAACGGCCGGGACCCTTATCCGGAGGCGCAGTTGAAGGCCGCCGAGAAGGTCGCCGCGGCGGTCTGCCGGGCGCACGGCTGGCACGCGGCCCGGGTCATCGGCCACAAGGAGTGGACGACCCGCAAGATCGACCCGACGTTCTCGATGGCGGCGATGCGCACCCGGATCGCCAAGCGGCTGAGCGGCACGGCCGGCCCCGCCCCCGTCGGGTACGAACCCTTCCCCGGCCCCGCCTACTTCACGTCCGGGCGTCGCAGTGCCGTCATCACCGCGATGGGCAGGCGGCTGGTCGCGGTCGGCTGCGGGAAGTACGCGGTGGGGCCGGGTCCCTCCTGGACGGCGGCGGACCAGCGGTCGTACGCCGCCTGGCAGCGCAAGCTCGGCTACCGCGGCTCCGACGCCGACGGCGTTCCCGGGCGCGCCAGTTGGGACAGGCTCCGTGTCCCCCGCCCATGACCCGACACCCGACACCACACGTCTTCGGAGGCTGTGCGGATGGTGAATATTGACGAACGTGCAGGAGTGGCCATCGAGTTGGAGCGGCTGAGAAGGGCGGTCGACGTCGGATTCGCCACCACCCGGGGCGATCTGGCACTGCTGCTGCAACGCGCCGACCAGACGGACAAGACACTCGGCGAGCACGAGGAACGGATCGACGCGCTGGAACGGACCCGCTGGCCCCTGCCGTCGCTGGCCGCGGTGGCCTCCCTCATCGCGCTGGCGGTCACGGTGTGGTCGGCGGGCGGCGGGAGGTGACGGAACGCCGAGCGCCCCGGCCGAGGGTGGGGACGCCCGGCCGGGGCGTTCAACCCCCTTGCGGGGGCGCTTGGTTCGGCGTCTCGCCGGAACTGCGGTGCGTGGACTAGTTGTTGGCCGCGAAGGCCTTCGAGAAGGCGTTCGCGTCCTGGACGATCGAGCTGCACGTCGCGTCGGCGTAGTTCTTCGCGCCGCCCGCGCACTGCTTGTCGCGGGTCGCGGACCACATGGAGAGCCAGCCGATGCCCTTGGACTTGGCGAAGGCGACCAGCTGGGTGGCGTCCTCGACCTTGAAGATCTCCGTGGTGACGTCGTTGACGCCGATCATCGGGGTGATCGCGACCGCCTTCCAGGCCGCGCTGTCGGAGAGCCCGAGAACGCCCTTGACCTGGGCCTGTGTCGCGGTCGCCGCCTGCTCGGCGTAGGTGCCCATGTCACCGCTGTACGCGGGTCCGTAGTCCATCGCCATGATGTTGACGGTGTCGATGGAGACGCCGTTGGTCCTGGCGTCGGCCAGCAGGCTCACGCCGTCCTGGGTGAGGCCCTCGGGCATCACCGGCAGCGTGAACGACACGTTCAGCGCGGGGTGTTGCTGCTGGAGCCGCGCAATGGCCTTCGCCCGGACCGTATTGGCCGCCGTGTTCGGCAGCGCGCCGCCCTCCACGTCGAAGTCGACCTTCGTGAGGTCGTACGCGTCCACGACCTTGCCGTACGCCGTCGCCAGCGCGTCGGCCGAGGAGCAGGCGGTGGCCAGCTCCGAGCCGGAGGCGCCGCCGAACGAGACGCGGACGTCGCCGCCCTTCGCCCGCAGGGCACCGATCTGCGCCGCGACCGCGTCGCTCGCCAGGTCCGTCACACCGCCCCACTTGGGTGTGCAGCCGCCGCCGTCCGTGATGAAGGCGAGGTTGTACTCCTTCACACCGGTGGCCGTCGCGCTCGCGACCAGGTCGAAGGCGGGGTAGAGGGAGGTGTCGACGTAGGGCGCGAAGCCGGCGCTGTCGGCGGTGCCGCCGCCGGTGGTCCCGGAGGGGGTGGGGGTCGGCGTCGCGGTCTGGGACACGGTGGCGGTCGGGGTGGGCGTCGCGGTCGGCGTGCGGGTCGCGGTCGGGGTGGACGACGGCGACGAGGTCGCCGTCTCCGTCGGGCGGCCGGTCGGTTCCGGTGTCGCGCCGTCGTCCACCGAGCACTTGGCGCCGTCGATGAGACAGCCCGTCGGATTCGCGGAGCCGTTCACGACGAACCCGACGGTGACGGACTCACCGGCGGCCAGGCCGTCCTTGTCCCAGGACGGCGGCTTCACGGTGACGTGCCGCCCGCTCACCACGGACGCGCCGTTCCACAGCGAGCTGAGTCCGGCGCCGGACGGCAGGTCGAACTCCAGCGTCCAGTCGCTCTTCGTCCCGCCGGTGTCGTTGGTGACGACGTACTGCGCGGTGTAGCCGGTCGACCAGTCGCTGGTCCTGGTGTACGCCGCTCCGACGTCGGCCGCCTGCGCGGTCCCGGAGAAGAGGAGGGCGCCGCCACCGACCACGGCCGTGGCGACCACACCGCCTATCACCTTGTTCCTGCCACTGACCTTGCGCCGGTGCGGACTGCTCATCGCTTGTTTCCTGCCTTCGCCGTTCACGGGGGTGCGGCAGCACGCTAGCGATCCGGAATCGGGCAAACCGCTTCATCCGGACGGGGGTTGGGGATCTTAGGGTGCGCTTAAGGAAGGCATCGGGAGCGGTTAATGGTCGAGACCAGGTCGAGACCGATCGGGGGACCGATCGGGGGACCGATCGGGGGACCGATCGGGGGACCGATCGGGGGACCGATCGGGGGACCGATCGGGGGACCGATCGGGGGAGAACGAGGATCATCGCGAACATGTTCGTTCAGAACTTGTTCGCGACGAACATGTTCGTTACTATCGGAGGCATGGAAGCCCACTCCGACACTCCGAGCGGTCCCGGCCGCAGCCGCCGCGAGCGCCCCGCCAAACCGGCCCTGACCCGCGACGGCATCGTCGCCACCGCGGTCGGGATCATGCGCGCCGAGGGGCTGCGGAAGGTCACCATGCGCCGCCTGGCACAGGAGCTGGACACCGGCCCGGCCTCTCTGTACGTGTACGTCCGCAACACCGCCGAGCTGCACGCGGCCGTCCTGGACGCGCTCCTGGGGACCGTCGAGTCGCCCCCGGCCGAGGGCGACTGGCGCGCGCGGCTGGAGAGAGTCCTCACCTCCTACACCGCGGTGCTGTTCGAGCACCCGGGTCTCGCCCAGTCGGCCCTGGTGGCCCGCCCCAGCGGACAGCACTACCTGGACCTCGTCGAGGGGCTGCTCGCCCTGCTGGACGAGGGCGGCGTCCCCCCGGGCCAGGCGGCCTGGGGTGTGGACCTGCTGCTCCAGTACGCCACCGCGACGGCGGCCGAGCACGCCGTCCAGGAGCGGGCCGTCGAGACCCGGGACGACTGGGACGCCCTGACCCGCGCCCTGCGCGAGTCCTCGGGTGACACCCACCCGCACATCGCCGCGCTCGCCGGTCAGCTCGTGTCCGGTGAGCCGCGGGCCCGACTGTCCTGGGGCTTCCGGATGCTGCTCAACGGCATCCTCCACACGCCCATCCCCACCTCGACCGAGGGAGCACGACCATGACCACCACCACGCCCGCTCACCACCCGATCGCCGTCGTCGGCGCCGGTCTCGGCGGCCTCTCTCTCGCCCGCGTCCTGCACGTGCACGGCATCGAGGCCGCCCTCTTCGACCTGGACGCCTCCCCGTCCGCCCGCGCGCAGGGCGGCATGCTCGACATCCACGAGGAATCCGGCCAGGCCGCCCTGCGCGCGGCCGGCCTGCACGAGGACTTCCGCGCCCTCGTCCACCCCGGCGGTGAGGCGATGCGCATCCTCGACCGGCACGCCGTCGTGCGCATGGCCGAGGAGGACGACGGCGACGGCGGCCGGCCCGAGGTCGAGCGCGGCACGCTCCGCGACCTCCTGCTGGACTCGCTGCCCGAGGGCACCGTCCGCTGGGGCACGAAGGTCACCAGCGCGCGCCCGCTGGGCGAGGGCCGCCACGAGGTGACGCTCGCCGACGGCTCCACCTTCACCACCGACCTGCTGATCGGCGCCGACGGGGCCTGGTCCCGGATCCGCCCGCTGCTCTCCGACGCCACCCCCGCCTACTCCGGCCTGTCCTTCGTCGAGGCCGACCTGCTCGACGCCGACACCCGGCACCCCGACAGCGCCGTCGTCGTCGGCGGCGGCATGTTCTTCGCCCTCGGCGCGGGCAGGGGCTTCCTCGCCCACCGCGAGCCCGACGGCAGCCTGCACATCTACACCGCGCTCAAGGTCGCCGAGGAGTGGCTCGACACCGTCGACTTCACCGACACGGCCGCGGCCAAGGCCGCCGTCCTAGATCACTTCGCCGACTGGGACGAGAGCCTGCGCGCCCTGGTCGCCGACGCCGACGGCGCGCTGATCCCGCGCAGGATCCACACCCTGCCCGTCGGCCACCGCTGGGACCGCGTCCCGGGCGTCACCCTGCTCGGCGACGCCGCCCATCTGATGTCGCCGTTCGCCGGCGAGGGCGCCAACCTCGCCATGCTCGACGGAGCCGAACTCGGCACCGCCCTCGCCTCACACCCGGGCGACACCGAGGCCGCCCTCGCCGCCTACGAGCGGGCGCTGTTCCCCCGCAGCGAGACCTCCGCGGCCGATTCCGCCGAGAACCTGTTCCTCTGCTTCCGCGACGACGCCCCGCAGGGCCTGCTCGACCTCTTCGCCGGCTTCCGGGCCCTGGCCGACTGACCCGCCCGGCCGTCGGCCCGGTCGGGCGTCAGCCTTCGGGCGTCAACCCACGCCCACGCCGCGCCGACGACGCCGTACGGATCCCCGGTGCCCCCGCCGGACCGGCGCCCGCCCGTCCAGTTGGATCCAGATCCGCACCTCCGTCCCGCCGAGCACGGACGACCCTATGCGGACGTCCCCGCCCGTCGACTCGGCGAGCCGTCGCACGATGTCCAGGCCGAGCCCCGTCGAGCCCTCGCTCCCGGAGCCCCGCCCGCGTGCCATCGCCGCCTCCGGGTCCACGATCCCGGGGCCGGCGTCCGACACCAGCACGATCACGGCGTCCTCGCCGTTGTGCACGTCGACCGCGAAGGCGGTGCCCTCCGCGGTGTGCCGGAAGACGTTGCCGAGCAGGGCGTCGAGGGCGGCCACCAGGTCGGCGCGGGCGACCGGTATGCGTACCGGGCGGTCCACGCCCGCGACGCGCACCTTGCGGCCCTCGTCCTCCGCGAGCGCCGACCAGAAGTCCATCCGCTCCCGTACGACCTCGGACGCGTCGCACCCGGCGACGACGCCTATCGCCACCGTCTGCGGCTTGGCCTCACGGGCCGTCCGGATGATCGTGTCGACCTCGCGCTCCAACTGCGCGACGGCCGCCCTGGTCTGCTCGGCGGCCGGTCCGTCGCCGAGCGAGGCCGTGTTGAGCCGCAGCACGGTCAACGGCGTGCGCAGCCGGTGCGATAGATCGGCGGCCAACTCCCTTTCGTTCGCCAGCAGTTGTACGACCTGGTCGGCCATCGAGTTGAACGCGACGGCAGCGAGGCGCAGTTCGGTCGGCCCTTCCTCGGGCACCCGCGCGCCCAGCTTGCCTTCCCCCAACTCGTGGGCGCCCTCGACCAGTCGCTGGGCGGGCCGCACCATGCGGACGCCCAGCCGGTCGGCCACCGCGACCGAGCCGACGATGAGCGCGACGCCGACCGCGGCGAGCACCGCCCAGGCCGTGTCGATGCCGTTGCTGACCTCGGCCTCGGGGACGTACACCTCGACGACGGCGATCTCGCCCGAGCTCAGCGCGACCGGCTGGAGCAGGGTGGAGCCGCCGGGGACCTCCGTGGTGGAGGCGCGGCCCAGTCTCCGGGTGGTGGAGATGTCCTCGTCGAGGGCGCGCTGCTTGCCTATCTCGACCGCGGCCGTGCTTTCGGCGGCCGGTATGTGCACGGCCATGCCCTGGTCGGAGCCCGCGGAGGCGACGACCCGCTCCAGCTCGGCCCGGTCGGTGGTGATGGAGAGCGCGGGCGCGATCGCCGCGGCCTCCCGCTCGGCGTTGGAGAACGCCCGGTCCCTGGCCATCTCTTTGATGACGAGTCCGAGCGGCACCGCGAAGGCCACCACGACCATCGTGGTCACCGCCACGCACACCTTGACCAGCGCCCACCTCATGACACCCACCCCCCGGTGGCCGGCGCGCGCCTCATAGCGGCGGCTCCAGCTTCACGCCGACACCCCGCAGGGTGTGCAGATAGCGCGGCCGGGCCGCCGTCTCGCCCAACTTGCGGCGCAGCCACGACAGATGGACGTCGATCGTCTGGTCGTCGCCGTAGGCCTGCTGCCACACCTCGGCCAGCAGTTCCTTGCGCGCCACGACGACACCGGGGCGCCCGGCGAGGAAGGCGAGCAGGTCGAACTCACGCCGGGTGAGATCCAGTCGTACGCCGTCCAGTTCGGCCTGGCGGCGCAGCGGGTCGATGGCGAGGCCGCCGACGCGGATGACCGACGACGGAGGCGCGTCCCCCGGGGACACCCGGGCGCGGCGCAGGACGGCCGCCATCCGTGCCGACAGGTGCTCGACCGAGAACGGCTTGGTCAGATAGTCGTCCGCGCCGTCGTTCAACAGCCGGACGATCTCCGCCTCGTCGTCCCGCGCGGTGGCGATGATCACCGGCACGTCGGTGATTCCGCGCAGCATCTTGAGCGCCTCGGCCCCGTCCAGATCGGGCAGACCGAGATCGAGGATCACGACGTCGAAGGAGAAATGGGCGACCTCGCGCAGCGCCTCAAGAGCGGTGCCGACGCTGCGCACGGTGTGCGCGGCCTCGGTCAGATGCCGGATGAGGGCTGAGCGTACGAACTGGTCGTCCTCGACCACGAGCACACTTGCCATGGGCAGGACCGTACGCCATCCGGGCGAGCCGCTCCGCTGCCTGTGGATAACTCGGTACGACTCCACCCGAGTCGGCTGTGGACGAGCTCACGGAGGCCCGCCCGTGCGGGAAGCGGTGACGCCCGCGGGACGGGTGAGCGTGACACCCGTGGGACGGGTGAGGCGGTCGTGAGGCAGTATGGCCGCGATGCGCAGAGGACTCGTACACGTACTCGCGTGGTCGCTCGCCACGGGCGCGGCGGTCACGCTGTCGTGGTGGGGTGTCCACAGCGTGATGACGGGGACGGCGTACGACCCGCCGCGCGCCCTGCCCATCAAGGCGGGTGACGCGACGACTCAGGAGTCGAAGCCGCTCGCCTCCTCCACGGAGCGGGCCAGGCCGTCGAACAGCCCGTCGAGCAGGGCGCCGCGGAGCCCTTCGCCGAGCCCGACCCCCTCGAAGACGTCCGGCACCGGCCCCTCACCGTCCCCCTCCTCCGTCGCTTCTTCCGCCAACTCGTCCGCCGACTCGTCCGCTCAGGTCAAGAGCTACGACACCGAGGGCGGCCGGGCGGTGTTCGCGCTCGGCACGACGTCCGCGACGCTGGTGTCGGCGACCCCTGGCTCGGGCTGGTCGATGCAGGTGTGGAAGACGGAGACGTGGATCCGGGTGGAGTTCGCCTCGGGCGCGGACCGGGTGTCGGTGTTCTGCACCTGGCACGACAGCGCGCCGCGGGTGCAGGTCGGCACGTACTGATCGGCTCGTACTGATCGGACCGTACTGATCGGGCCCGTACTGAGGTGCCTGCCGGTCGGCATGTGCTGGGCGTCGCGGGGCGGTTCAGCGGAAGACCGACGGCGGCGGCGCGGGTGAGGCCACCGCCACCGCGTCCGTGACCGGAGTCGCGCCACCGGTGAAGTCGGCGAGTTCCCTGCCGTGTTCGACCCGTCCGGGGTGCGGGTCGGAGGCCGCCCGGCGGGTCAGTTCGGCCAGCGGGAGGGGCTGGGCGGAGCCGACGAGGACGGCGTTGCCGAAGCGTTTGCCGCGCAGCACCGTCGGGTCGGCGATCAGCGCGAGTTCGGGGAAGACGGCCGCCGCGGTGGCGATCTGGCCGCGCAGGTGCGCGAGCGGCGGGCCGTCGGCGAGGTTGGCGGCGTACAGGCCGTCGGGCCCGAGGGCCCTGCGGACGTCGGTGAGGAACTCGACCGAGGTGAGGTGGGCCGGCGTGCGTGCCCCGCTGAACACGTCCGCGATCACCAGGTCCGCCCAGCCGTCCGGCACCTTCGTGAGCCCTTCGCGCGCGTCCACCGAGCGCACCCGGATGCGGGCACCGGGGTCCAACGGCAGCTCCCGGCGGACCAGTTGGACGAGGGCCGCGTCGCGTTCGACGACCTGCTGGGTGGAGCGGGGGCGGGTCGCCGCGGTGTAGCGGGCGAGGGTGAGGGCGCCGCCGCCGAGGTGTACGGCGTGCACGGGCTTGCCGGGCGGGGCCGCGAGGTCGATGACGTGTCCGAGGCGGCGCTGGTACTCGAAGTTCAGGTAGCCGGGGTGGTCGAGGTCGACGTGCGACTGCGGGGCGCCGTCGATCAACAGGGTCCAGGCGCGCGCCCGGTCCCGGTCGGGCATCAGTTCGGCGAGCCCGCCGTCGACCGCCTCGACCACGGCCTCGCCCCCCTGCCCACGCCGCGCGCCCCGCCCATCACGCCCGTCGCCGGACCGCTTGTTCCTCGCCCTTGCCATCCCGCCATTATCCGGGCGCGGGGGCGGGTCGGCCCAGCGGCGGGGGTTGCCCGGGGGTCCGCCGCCGCGGATCGCCGGAACCCCGTCCGGGGCCCCACCGGCGCGAATCGCCGGGATCATGTCCGGCGGACCTGCTGCCAAGGTCACCGCGAGCCCGCCGTCCGGCCCAACTTCGCGGGCCACCAGGGCTACGTCCGGCAGCCCGGCCTCGCGAACCGCCGAAACCCCGCCCGGTATCCCACCGGCGGAGATCGCCGGCAACGAGTCCGGCGGACCGACCGACCGCCGGGATTGCCGCGACCCTGTCCGGCGACTCAGCCCCGCCCATCGCCACGGATTCACCCGAAGCCCAAGCCCCGCGAACCGCCGAAACCCCGCCCGGCGTCCCATCCGCCGCGGATTGCCGGGACCCCGTCCGAGGCCCCACCGGCGGAGATCGCCGGGAGCCTGCCCGGCGGACCGGCCGCCGAGGTCGTCGAGGTCGTCGAGGTCGTCGAGGTCGCCGCGGGCTTTGTCCGGTCGGTCAGCGGCAGTTGTCTGCCGCCTCGATGAGGCGTGCTGCCTCGTCGAGGGCTGCCCGCAGTACCGCCGGGTCGGTGGCGAGGTCGGCGTCGCCGGGTGGGAGGAGCCAGTCCGAACCCTCTACGGGGGGTTCGGGGGCCAGCCTCAGGCCGCGGCCGTTGGTGTGCGTACAGGTGCTGCCCGGCACGTCCCAGGCGTCCGCGGTGCCGGAGGGCACCAGGAAGCCGAGGGTGTCGCAGCCGTCGTCGTGGATCACGGGTCCGACGGCGTCGCCGCAGCCACGACGCAGGATGTCGACCGCCTCCAGGCCCTGCCGCGCGGGCACCGTCACCAGGTCGCAGTCGGCGACCGGCTCCGGCGCGGCGCTGCACTCCGGCGATGGACGGTGCTGCGCGGTCGACAGCGACGTGCGGAACTCGGTGGTCTGCCTGGTCTCCATCCCGGCCTCCAACACGGAACCCCTCCTCCTGACGAGCGGGTCGGGAGTTCGGGTGGCTCCCGGTCCACCGGGTTCAACGCGCCAGAACGTCAACGGCTACGGCGTAATGCCGCCGCAAAGGATGGCAGTTCATGGCAGATCGTGGATGAGATATCCGGTTTGTAGCCAAACCCAGCGTACGGGCACCGTCACAGCAGGTACGTTCTTGCCCCGCCGGACGCATTGGTACCCATAGGGCACAACCCGGGTAACCCGCCCTGAAACCGGCACGGTTCGACGGTTCGCAAGAGAGGGCCCGCCCATGGCGTCGTCAACGGTGACCTCGTCCCAGCCCCCCAGGCCATCGCGGCCGAACCTCGCCTTCCGGCGGCTGCGCGCGCAGCGCTCGCCCGGCGAGTTCGCCGCGGCGGTGCGGCGGGCCGCGCGCGAGATCGACGAGCGGGTCAGCTGCGACGCGCGCTACATCGGGCGCGTCGAGGCAGGTGAGATCCGCTGTCCCAACTACGCGTACGAGCGGGTGTTCCTGCACATGTTCCCCGGCCGCACGCTCACCGACCTGGGCTTCGCGCCCCGCTCATCGGTACGCGGGCGCGGGGCGCGTGACGCGGACGACGCGCTCCCCGCCCAGTCCGCGAGCCCTTCACACGCCCCACATGAACCGGAAGGGGCGTGCGAAACGTATGAAGTCCAGAACCACCCGCTCCACATGCATGACCCGCACGATCCGTGCCACTCGTACGACCCGCACGATCCGTACGGGAACCACGAACAGAACAACGAGGAGAGCGACGTGCAGCGTCGCGCATTCATGACGGGAGGCACCGCCACCGTGGCGGCCGCCTCAATGGTGCCCCTCGGGGTCGCCCTCGGCTTCCCCGCCGCGGCCGCCGACCGGCGCGTCCACCGGGCGGGAACGTCCGAGGCCGGCGCCCTCGAAGAGGCCGTACGCAAGATCCGGCTGCTCGACGACCGGCACGGGGCCGACGGCCTGTACCGGCGGGCCGCGGCGCCCCTGCGCACCGCGTTCGAACTGCTCGACGCGGGCACCACCCGGCGGGCGACCGCCGACCGGCTGTACGCGGGGGCGGGTGAACTGGCCATCTCGGTGGGCTGGCTGGCGCACGACTCGGGGCGCTTCGACGACGCGCGCTCGCACTACGCCGAGGCCCTCGCGACCTCGCGGATGTCCGGCGACCCGGGCCTGGAGGCGCACGCCTTCTGCAACACGGCGTTCCTCGCGCGCGACGCGGGCCGCCCCCGCGAGGCGGTCCGCGCGGCACAGGCCGCACAGCGCGCCGCGCGGCACCTCGGCTCCCCCCGCCTGCTCTCGCTGCTCGCGCTGCGTGAGGCGGGCGGCTGGGCGGGACTCGCCGACCGGGCGGGCTGCGAACAGGCACTGGCCCGCGCGCAGGCCCTCTTTGAACGGGGCCCCTCGGACTCGGACCCCGAGTGGATGAGCTTCTACGGAGAGGCCGAACTGGAGGGTCTGGAGGCGCAGTGCTGGTCGACGCTGGGCGACTGGCACCGGGCCGCCCGCCACGCACGCCGGGCGGCGGCCCTCCAGGACCCGCACTTCACCCGCAACCTGGCCCTCTACACCGCCGAACTCGCCGACGACCTCGCGCGCGGCGGCCACCCGGACGAGGCCGCCGTCGCCGGAATGCGCGTCCTGGACCTCCTGAACGAGGTCCAGTCCTCCCGCATCCAGACCATGCTGGCCGGAACGGCACGGGTGCTGCTGCCGCACCGGCGGGCCTCGGGCGTCTCCGCGTTCCTGGACCGGCACGCGGCACTGCCGCGCACGGCGTGAGGAGTGCCGTCGGCGTCGAGCGGGGGCGCGGCGGCTACGAGGTCAGGTGTCCGCAGTCGTTCCAGGCCTCGATCGCGGGCTCGCCGTAGGCCCAGCCGAGCACCGAGAGCGAGGTCGGGCTGAGCCGGACGCGGGACGCGAAGTCGATCGGGAGGCCCAGCCAGCGGGCGCCTATCGAGCGCAGGATGTGTCCGTGGGCGAAGACCAGAACGTCGCGGTCGGCTTCCCGGGCCCAGGCCACGGCCTCATCCGCGCGCGCGGACACCTGTTCCAGGGTCTCGCCCCCGGGGACGCCGTCCCGCCAGATGAGCCAGCCCGGCCGGACCGCCTGGATCTCCGCCGGGGTCATGCCCTCGTACGCGCCGTAGTCCCACTCCATGAGCGGGTCCCAGGCGGTCGCGCGGTCGCCGAACCCGGCGAGTTCGCACGTCTCACGCGCGCGTGCCAGCGGACTGGTGCGCACCTCGACGCCGTCCAGTCCGTCGAAGGGAGCCCGGTGCAACCGCTCGCCGAGGAGCTTGGCGCCGCGCCTGCCCTCCTCGAGGAGCGGGATGTCCGTCCTGCCGGTGTGCTTGCCGGACAGCGACCATTCCGTCTGTCCGTGCCGGGCCAGCAGGATGCGCGGTGCCATGGAGAGATGCCTTTCCGACAGGTGTGGGGAATGGGTCATTCAGGTGTGCGGTGCGGGTCGATCCGGTGCGCGGGAATCGGTCCTCCCATCATCGCTCACACCCGATCTGGGCAACCCCGCGGGCGATCTCTGCGTCTTTGACGACCGAGGGCGCCCGTTCGGGGAGTTCACATACACCGTAAAATCGAATGTGGCCACGGATCGTCGTGTGCAGACTGAGCGGGGCCCCGACGTCGGCGAACCGCGCGGACTGTCGGGTCACCGCAAGCAGATGGGGGAGGGCGATCGGATGCCGCAGACCGATGCACCGCGCGCCGAGGCGGCACCACGCGCCCGGCTTCGCCGGTGGACCGAGCTGCGTAGTTCCAGGGCGTCGCAGGCCCGGCTCCGCTGGTGGACCGAGCTCCCGCTGCTCCTGCTGGTGTACGCGTCCTACTCCGCGGGCCGGCTGCTCGCCCGGGGCAGCGAGGCCGGGGCCGTCGACCACGGCCTGGAGATCCTGCGCATCGAGAAGGCGCTGCGGCTGAACGCCGAGCACCCGCTGAACCGCCTCTTCACCCGCGAGGCCTGGCTCGGCGTACCCGCCGACTTCTGGTACGCGTCGCTGCACTACCTGGTCACGCCCGCGATCCTGATCTGGCTCTTCAGGTCCCGCGCCGTGCGCTACCGCGCGGCCCGCACCTGGCTCATGACCTCCACCTTCATCGGGCTGATCGGCTTCACGCTGCTGCCCACCTGTCCGCCCCGGCTGCTCGACGCGAGCCACGGCTTCGTCGACACCATGGCCCAGTACAGCGACTACGGCTGGTGGGCGGGCGAGGCGAGCGCGCCGCGCGGCCTGGGCGGCATGACGAACCAGTACGCGGCGATGCCGAGCCTGCACGTGGGCTGGGCCCTGTGGTGCGGAGTGATCCTCTGGAAGTACGGCCGCACGCCGCTGGCCAGGGCCGCGGGCATCGCGTATCCGCTGATCACCACGATCGTCGTGATGGGCACCGCGAACCACTATCTCCTCGACGCCGTCGCGGGCGCCGCGGTGATGGGCGCCGGGCTGCTGCTGACCCCGTATGTGATGCGGAGCGCGGACCGCGTCAGGACCGTGCTGGGCGCGCGTGTCGCCCAGGTCGTGGACACCCGGTTCGGGCGGGTCTCCGGCGCCCGGATCGCCCGCGCCTCGGGCACCTCACGCGGCGCAGGTTCCTCAATTGTCAGTGCGGGGTGCCAGACTTCCACGGGTGAACGATTCCCCCGACAGCGCGAGTCCCGAACCGGTCCGGGAGCCGAGCCCGGTGCCGCCCCCACGGACGCGGGGGACGGTGCTGCGGCAGCGGCTCGCTGACCTGCGCGGCCCGGAAGTAGCCCCCAAAGCCCTGGACGCGCGGGCCCTCGCGGCGCTCGCGGCGAACCCCGGGTGCGATCGGCGGGCCCTCCTGGACGGCGCGGGGGTCGACAAGGCGAAGCTGGCGGAAGGGCTGGGCTCCCCGTCCGGTTTCGGCCAGTCGCAGTTCGCCTTCATGCGGGGCAACGCGTTCGAGGCCCGGGTGAAGGCCGACGGGGGCGCGGAGCTGCTCCGCCTCGTGCACGAGAAGCTGGACCCCGGTGCCGAACCGCCCGCCGCCGGGCGGGTGCCGGATCTCTCGGCGGTCGGCCCCGAGGGGCGGGCGGCCCGCACCGCGCTCGCCCTGCGCGAGGCGACCGCGGCCGGCGCCTGGACCCTGCTCGACCACCCCATGGTCGCCCTCGACGTGGCGGGCTCCCCCGCCTTCCTCGAACCCGACGCGGTGGTCGTGCACCCCGACGGCGGCTGGACCGTCGTCGAGATCAAGTCCTTCCCCATGCTGGACGGTTCGGCGGACCCGGCGAAGGTGGGCGCCGCCGCCCGCCAGTCCGCCGTCTACGTCCTGGCGCTGGAGGAGATCGCCGCCCGCCTGGACCCGGCGCCCGAGGTCCGCCGGCGGATCCTGCTGGTCTGCCCCAAGGACTTCTCGAACCTCCCGACCGCGTCCGCCGTCGACGTCCGCAAGCAGCGCGCGGTCACCCGCCGCCAGCTCGCCCGCCTCCCCCGGATCGAGGACATCGCCGACGCCCTCCCCGAGGGCACCTGTTTCGCCCCCGGCCTCCCGGCAGGCGACCTGACAGCCGCGGTCGAGTCCGTCCCCGCGACCTACGCCCCCGAGTGCCTGGCCGCCTGCGAGCTGGCCTTCCACTGCCGGGACCGTTCCCGCGCGCAGGGCGCGGTGACGTCCCTGGGCCGCTCCCTGCGGGCCGAGCTCGGCGGGCTGACGACAGTGGACGACGTGCTGGCCGCGGCCCACGGCGACGCCGGGGATCCGGCCGACCCGGCGGTCGCGGCCCTGCGCAGGGCCGCGCAGCTACGGGCGGAGGCACTGGCTTCCCGCCCGCCGGCACCCCGCCCGCCGGAAACCCGGCTGCCGGATACCCCGTCGCCTGAAGCCCAGGTGCCTGGAACCCAAGTACCGGAAACCCGGCCCTCGGGGACCCAACCGTCGGAGGCCCGGCCGACGGAGGCCCGGCCGACGGAGGCCCGGCCGACGCAAGTCCGGCCAACGGAAACCCCGTCGGCGGAAGGCCGGTCGCCGGAAACCCCGTCGGCGGAAACCAGGCCTTCGACAGCCCCGCCCCCGGCACCCCGGACCCCGACAGCCCCACCCCCGGCACCCTGGACCCCGGAAGCCCGGCCACCGGCACCGGCACCGGCACCCCAGCCCCCCGAAGCCCAGAAGGGTGTCGAATGTCGCTGATCGCCACCCTCGCGCGTCTCGAAGCCGTCGGCAGTGGCCGGGCCCAGCCCGTCGCCACCGTGCGGCACCGGCATCTCGCCGACCGGCCCCTGGTGTTCGTGCCGCTGATCACCGCCGGGGAGGCCGGGGCCCCGCTCGGGGCGCTTGTCGGTACCGAGCGGGACGCGCCCCGGCTGCTCGTCGTGCCGCAGCCACGGGACCGCGACCTGCGGTTCGCGTTCCTCGCCGAGCTCGCGGACGTCGTGCTGCCCTACATCGACTCCTACGCCGACGCCGTCGAGGCCGCCGAGCGCAGCGAAACCGACCCGGAGACCGGCAAGCGCGTCAAGGTCGAGGTCGAACTGTGCGCGGACGCCCCGCAGTTGATCGTCCCGAGCCGCTCGGGCATCGACTTCGTACGACTGCTCGGGCGCTCCATGCGGTTTCGGCGCACGGCCGAGCAGGAGCCGGAGGAGCCCTATCCGGCGCCGCCCCGGGTGCCCCTGCTCGGGCGGTGGATGACGCACTTCGGGGAGCGGGCCCGGGTGCCGGGATCGGCGCTGCTGCTCGCCCTCACCGACGTGCTCTCGCGGCACTGGGCCACCGGACAGAGCAGTCTGGAGGACCAGCACCTGGGAGCGCTGCTCGCCTGGATCGACCCGGAGGACGGCACGTCGGGCGCCGAGGCCGCGCTGCGTGCCGAGTTGCTGCGGGACCCCCGGGGGCAGCTCCTGTGCCCGCCCGCCGGACCCGCCACGGACCCGGCCTTCGACAACAGGCTGCTGGCCCCCGCCATCGAGCGCTACGACCGCGCGCGCACCGCACTCGCCACCGCCGAGGACGGTATCGAGGCGGACGACCGGCTCGGTGACCTCACCGCCGCCGAAAGGGAGATCCACGCCCTGGTGGAGAGCGTCACGCGGCCCACCTGGGACGCCGTGTGGCACGGCCTCGACCTGCTGCGGGCACTGCCCGAGGGCACCCACGCCGCCGACCGGTGGACCCGCGACCGCTGGTCGTTCACCGGCCACCGAGACCGGGTCACCGCGGGCGAACCCCCGCAGCCGCGCCGCGACGACGCGGTCACCGCGGCGAACAAACTGGCCACCCGCGAGCGCGAACAGGCCCGTCTGGAAGCCCAGGAGGCCCTGGACGACCCGCTCGTGATGGCCGGCCGGCGGCTCGGCGGCGAGGCCTTCGCCGGTGAGGTCACCGATGTCGTCATGGCGTACAGCGAGGGCAAGCGGCCGAGCCCGCGCCCGCTGGTCACTGTACGGACGGACGACCGGCCGCAGTTGGGCGAGCGGACGAAGGTGTACCGGTCGTCGGGGGGCAGACCGCAGGCGGCGGAGTTCGTCGCGGCGGAGGAGGACGGCGCCCTGGTCGTCCTGCGGGTGGTCGACAAGATGGGGCGCGGCAAGGAACCGGAGGCCGGGTCCGTGCCGGAGAAGGGCGACCTCGTCTGCTTCACGCTCTTCGAACACGAGCAGCGCGGCGGGGCCAAGCTGCCCGACCCGGAGGACACGCCGTGGACGCACGGCGGACCGCCGGGCGAGGCCGGTGCCGTGCCCCCGGCCGACCCGGTGACCGAGGAGGACGTGCTGTGACAGCCCTGACGGACACCGGCTTCGATCCGGGCGCGGCCGCCACCAGGGCCACCGACGCGATCCTGCACGACACGCTGCACGGCACCCACCGCGGAGTCGTGGTCGACTCCCCGCCCGGCGCGGGCAAGTCCACGCTCGTCGTCCGCGCGGCGCTCGAACTGGCCTCCGCGGGGCGCCCGTTGATGGTCATCGCGCAGACCAACGCGCAGGTCGACGACCTGGTGCTGCGGCTCGCAGAGAAGAACCCCGGGCTGCCTGTCGGACGGCTGCACAGCAGCGACCCCGACCCGTACGACAAGGCGCTCGACGGCCTGGAGAACGTCCGCAAGTCCGCGAAGGCGGCCGACCTCGGGGGCCTCGACGTCGTGATCTCGACCGCCGCGAAGTGGGCGCACGTCAAGGGCGTCGAGCCGTGGCGGCACGCGATCGTCGACGAGGCGTACCAGATGCGTTCGGACGCGCTGCTGGCCGTCGCGGGCCTCTTCGAGCGGGCGCTGTTCGTGGGCGACCCGGGGCAGTTGGACCCGTTCGCGATCGTGGGCTCGGAACAGTGGGCGGGCCTGTCGTACGACCCGTCGGCCTCCGCCGTGACGACCCTGCTCGCACTCAACCCCGAGCTTCCGCAGCACCGACTGCCGGTGTCCTGGCGGCTGCCCGCGTCCGCGGCGCCGCTGGTCTCGGACGCGTTCTACCCGTACACGCCGTTCCACAGCGGCACGGACCACGGCGACCGGCGGCTCGACTTCGGTGTCCCGTCCGACGGTTCGGGTCCTGACCGGGTCATCGACGAGGCGGCGGAGGCGGGTTGGGGGCTGCTGGAGCTGCCGGCCCGGCACACGCCACGTACGGATCCGGAGGCGGTGAGGGCGGTGGCCCAGGTCGTCCGCCGGCTCCTTGACCGGGGTGGCGCGGCCACCTCGGAGCGGTCCCCCGAGCCGGTGCCGCTGACGGCCGACCGGATCGCCGTCGGCACGGCACACCGGGACCAGGCCGCCGCGGTGCGGGCCGCGCTGGCCGGGCTCGGGGTCACGGACGTCACCGTCGACACCGCGAACCGCCTTCAGGGGCGGGAGTTCGACGTGACGGTGGTCCTGCATCCGCTGTCGGGGCGGCCCGACGCGACGGCGTTCCATCTGGAGACGGGCCGCCTGTGCGTACTGGCCTCCCGGCACCGGCACGCGTGCGTCGTGGTGTGCCGGGCGGGGGTGACGGACCTGCTGGACGCGCATCCCTCCACGGAACCGGTTCAGCTGGGCGTCACCGTCAAGTTTCCCGATGGCTGGGAGGCCAACCACTCGGTGTTGTCCCACCTGGGGAAGCATCGAGTGGCCTGGCGGCCTTAGATCACCGGATCGGCGGATCGGCGGAGGAGTGGATCGGTGGCCGGAGCCAGGTGCGGACCGGCGTACGGACCCGGCTTGCGAACCCGGCGTACGGACCTGGTTTCCGGCGGCCGCTCCCGCCCGGTGTCCGTTCGCGCGTGCTCGGCTTCCGGTCTGCCCCCGGGCCCTCTTGCGCGGCCGGGGGACAATGGACGGTGGCCCGCTCGCGAGGCGGGCCCTGAACCGTACGAGGAGGAGAAGACATGGCGGAGCCCACGCCGCGTCGGAACGAACAGCGGCTTCGCCCCGCGCCCCTGCTCTTCGAGCCGGCGGAGGCCGTCGACGATCCGGAGCACTTCTTCGACCTGGAGTCGATAGACGACCCGAGGGCCCTGCTGGCGCGGGCGACGGAGCTGACCCTGGCGTTCCGCGCCGCGGCCGACCGGGCGGTCGAGTTCCAGGCGATGGCCGCCTCGCAGCTGGCGGATCCGCGGCGCTTCGACCGGCTCACCGCGGCCGATGTCGCGGAGCGGGCCGAGTGGACCGAGGACTACGCGAAGAAGATGATCGAGTTCGGCCGCGATCTGCTGCGAGGGGTGGAGGGAAGCGGTCGGGCGCACGGGCTGGGGCACGGGGTCGGCGACCACGCCTGAGACCGGGGGCGCGCGGGGCGGATGTCCACCCGCCCCCCTTATGGCATATGCCAGCGCGGCAAGATACTCCATTCCGCCCCCTCCTGTCCCGACTTCCGGCAACCCTCGGAGATCACTCGCTCACCGCGGGTAGATGTTGTCGCCATGAGCAGCACACGGAACCCGGCACGCACATCCCCCCACGGCCCCGGCGCACCGTTGTCCGACCCGTTCGACGTCTCGGGCGCCACGTCCGAGGGAGTCGCGTGGCTCGCCTCGGCGGAGGCGTATCCCCGCAGCGCTCTCGCACTCTGGGAGGAGCGGCCGGGCGCCCCGGTCGTCCTGCCCTGCGGGAGCACCTTCGACGTCGTGAACGCTCCGGCGATCTTCGGGCGGCTGATGCTCGACCGGCTCTGGGACGAGGGGCCCGGTTCGGGACCGGTGGCCGCGTACCGGGGCCGGATGCTGCTGTTCGCCGCGCCCGGTACGGCGCAGCGGCTGCCCTCGCTCCTCCACTGGGAGGAGTGGGGATCCCAGAGCGGCGGGCAAGGGGGCGCGCCGTCCGGGAACGGCCGCGGCGGCGGGATTCCGCCCCTGCTCTGCCACGGCACCGGCGACGCGGTCACCGTCCCCGCGCCGGCCGCCGGCCACTCCGCGGGGCCGGCTCCCCGGCCGGAATCCCGCTGGCTGGTGGCCCCTGACACCCGGCAGCCCTGGCTTCCCGGCCCCGAGATTCTGGTCTGGGCGGCCGTCCGGGCGGCCCGTGCGGCGGCCTCCGCGGCGGTGCGGATATCGATTTTTCCTCGCCGCGATCAGGATGCTAAGGTCTACGACGTCAGCAGGCGCCGCTAGCTCAGTTGGTTAGAGCAGCTGACTCTTAATCAGCGGGTCCGGGGTTCGAGTCCCTGGCGGCGCACGCTAGCGATGGCGAGACGGGTTCGCGGAAACGCGGACCGTCTCGCCATCGTCATTTCCCGCACCGACCGACCGTCGTCATCGCCGCCGCGCCCAGTGCCGACCGGCCGTGGTCGTTCCCGGTCATTCCTCGTGCCGCTTCGTCGTGATCTTGACCGTCCACGCTCCCGAAGCCGTACGGTCCTCCACCTCGACCCGTACGTTCTCGCCGGGCACCGGGAAGCTCTCCCCCAGTGACACCGGCGCGTCCGCGAGCGGTGGGTAGACCGAGGCCTCCCAGCAGGACTCGGAGCGGGGGTGCGCGTCGAGGACCTCGATCGGGCCGCGGCCGGACTGGGCCTCGGCGCGGACGCGGTAGACGAGGACGCCCTGGGTGCACGTCGTGCCGTCGTTGCCCGCCGTGCCGCGCGCCTCGAAGGCGAGCACGCTGTCGGGCCCCGTGCGGACCACGGCCAGTTTGGTACCGCGCCCGGAACCGAAGCCCTGCCCGCCGGACTCGTCGGCGCCGTCGGCGGCACCGGCCGCTCCCGCCGCTCCGACCGTCGCCGGTCCCGCGCTCAACGGCTCCAGCGTCAGTCGCGTACTCCCCCGCCCCTGTACGCACGCGACCTGGCGCGGTTCCAGCCAGCCCAGCTTCCACTTGTGCCAGCCGAACAGGTCGGGCGCGAGGCCGAACTGGCTGCCCATGAGGTCCCAGTCGCCGACGTAGGTGTCCCAGTCGCCCTTGCCGTCGACGGGGCGGTGGTAGAGGTCGGGGAGGTCGAAGACGTGGCCCGTCTCGTGGGCGAGGACGAGCCGGTCCGGCGGGTGCTTCTCGAAGACGGTGACGATCCGGCGGATGTCCTTGCCGTCGGCCCGCAGGGGGGTGTCGAGGTTGACGACCTTCGTCGCGTCCGAGTCGACGCCCGGGGCGTCCGGGTCGGCGACGAAGTAGACGATGTCGTAGCGCGAGAAGTCGATCCGCCGGTCGGCCACGGCGAGCGCGTCGCGCAGATAGGCGGCTCGGTGCGCGGGGCTCCAGTCACGCTGTATGGCGTACTCCGTGGAGGCGTGCGGCATCCGGATCCAGTCACGCCGCGGGTGCGGGCGCAGCGTGAACTTTCCGTAGGAGGCACGCTCGAAGAACTGCGTGGTCGCCGGAAAGTAGTCGGCGGTCAGTTCAGCGGGCGTGGTCCGCGGCTCGGAGTCGGGGAAGGACAGGAAGACGAGCAACGCGTCGAGGGCGCGCGTGGGGCGCGTGTAGGAGGCGTTCCAGGTGTCGAGCCCCTCCGAGTGGTGCGCCTCGGTGCGCTTGAGGGCGCACAGGTCCGCGCGGGGTTGTTCGGCGAGCGCTGCTCCCGGCAGCAGCGAGGTCGCGGCCAGCGCCGACATGGAGGTGAACACGGCCGCGGTGCTGCGCCAACGAGGCGCCCCGTCACGGGTGAAGACCCGCAGGGCTTCACGGGTGAGCTCCTTCAGGGGGAGCGGACGCGGCACATCGACCTCCGGATGCGGATTTCGGGACACCGCACCCAGCATGGGTCAGTTCGTATTACTTTGCCCTGTTTGTCTACACCGGAAGGGTGACGGGCGACGAGGAGACGACACCCCGAACACTCACGGAACGTCACAGGCGATCGGAGGGGGAAGGATCCCGTCCAGATGCAGGCAGAAACGATCTGTCAGAACGGGTGGTTGTTCCGGGACACTGGACAGTGGCTGCGACTCCCCGGGACCAGCCTCTATGATCGGCACACTTTCCTGCACGGACCCGGCTTGTGCGGCCGCCCATCACCGGCCGACCACCCGAGAGACCCATACGAAGATCGAGTGCACTGCGGGAGCGAGCGGTGAGCGGAACGTCCGAAGGGCCGGCGCCCGCGGCAGATCTCGTCCGGCCGGCTGTCACAGAACGTCACATCGACCCATCTCCTCGTACGTCCCGGGGGTTGACTCCCGGCACGTCCGTAACACCTGGGGCACCTCCCGGCACATCCGTACCGCCGGAGTCACCTTCCGGCGCTGCCGTCCCGGCCGGGACACCGTCCGACGGGGTGTCACCCCGCGCCCTCCAGGCCGCGTTCACCACCGCGCCCCTCGCGATGGCCGTGGTCGGCCGCGACGGTCTGATCGTCACGGCGAACGAGTCGCTGGGCGCGCTGCTGGGCAGCGACTCCGCCGTCCTCGTCGGACAGATCGCCTCCGACCTGGTGGACCTGGCGTCCGACGCCCGCACCTGGCACGCCTACCGCGAGGTGCTGCGCGGCCGGCAGGCCAGACTGCGCTGCACCCGCCGGCTCAAGCACCCCGAGGGCCACACGCTCTGGGTCCAGGTGACGGTCGCGCCGCTGCCCGCCCAGGAGCGGGCGGTGCTGCTCTCCGTCTCCGACATCAGCGCACGGCACGAACTCCAGGCGCGGGTGCGGCACTTGCAGATGCACGACGCGGTGACCCGGCTGCCCAACCGCACCCTGTTCTTCGAGCGCCTGACGGCGGCGCTGGAGGCGGAGGCGTACGAGGAGGGCGGCACCGGCCGGATCGGGCTCTGCTATCTGGATCTGGACGGGTTCAAGGCGGTCAACGACACCCTCGGGCACCGGGTCGGCGACCGGCTCCTCGCGGCCGTGGCCGAGCGCCTCACCCGCTGCGCCGAGGAGGCGGGTTTCGCGCGGGCGAGAACTCCGCTGGTGGCGAGGCTGGGCGGTGACGAGTTCGCGCTGCTCGTCGAGGACTCCACGGGGACGGAGCAGCTGGCCGACCTCGCCGAGTCCGTCCTCACGTCGCTCCGGGCGCCGTTCGACCTCTCCGGGCAGCGGGTCTCCGTCTCAGCGTCCATCGGTGTCGTCGAGCGCCGGGCGGCCGGGACCTCCGCGACCATGCTGATGCAGGCCGCGGACACGACGCTGTACTGGGCGAAGGCGGACGGCAAGGGCCGCTGGACCCTCTTCGACCCGGAGCGCAATGCTCACCGGATGACCCGGCAGGCTCTCTCCTCGACCCTGCGCGCGGCCGTCGAGCGGGGCGAATTCACCCTGGAGTACCAGCCGTTGGTGGGCATGGAGGACGGCGGCGTACGCGGAGTGGAGGCGCTGGTGCGCTGGAACCACCCCCAGTTCGGAATGCTCACGCCGAATCGGTTCATCGGACTTGCCGAGGAGGACGGTTCGATCGTGCAGCTCGGCCGCTGGGTTCTCGCCACCGCCTGCCACCAGGCCCGGCGCTGGCAGTTGGACCACCCGGACGCCGTACCGATCTTCGTCAGCGTGAACGTGGCGGTCCGTCAGGTCTGGGACTCCGACCTGGTCGCGGACGTGGCGGAGATCCTCGCGGAGACCGGACTCCCGCCGCATCTGCTCCAGTTGGAGCTCACCGAGTCCGCGGTGATGGGCTCGGCGGGCCGCCCCCTCCAGGCACTCCAGGCGCTCAGCGACATGGGCGTACACATCGCCATCGACGACTTCGGCACCGGCTACTCGAACCTCGCCTACCTCAGCAGGCTCCCGGTGTCGGTGCTCAAGCTGGACGGCGCCTTCGTGCGGGGCTTCCAGTACGAGAACAGCGACGGCACCGACGTGCACCCCAACCCCGCCGACGAGGTCATCGTCGAGGCGCTCATCCAACTCGCCCACCGGCTGGGCCTCACCGTCACCGCCGAGTGCGTGGAGACCGCCTCGCAGGCCTCCCGCCTGCGCGGCATCGGCTGCGACACCGGGCAGGGGTGGCTGTACTCACGGCCGGTGGCCGCGGACCGTATCTCCGTGCTGCTGGAGGCGGCCACCTGCGGGCAGACCTGAGCGCGCCGGGTCCGCCGCCGGGGTCTCAGGCCCGCGGCAACCCGTAGGCGTCCGCGATCAGTTCGTAGGAGCGCAGCCGCAGGTCGCCGCTGTGCGCGTGCGACGTGAGCATCAACTCGTCGGCGCCCGTGCGCTTCTGGAGGTCGTCGAGGCCGGAGCGGACCTCGTCCGCGGTGCCATGGATGACGTTGGAGTTCCAGGTGTCGATGAACTCCCGCTCCATGGGGCTGAATTCGTACGCCTCCGCCTCTTCGGGCGTCGGGACCAGGCCGGGGCGGCCGGTACGCAGGCGCACCATGTTCAGGGCGGCGGCCAGCACCTGGCGGCGGGCCTCCCGCTCGTCGTCGGTGGCGAGGGCGGAGACGCCGATCAGCGCGTACGGGGCGTCCAGGACGGCGCTCGGCCGGAAGGACTGCCGGTAGAGGTCCAGGGCCGGGATGGTGTTCTGCGCCGAGAAGTGGTGCGCGAAGGCGAAGGGGAGACCGAGGGAGCCGGCCAGCCGGGCGCTGAAGCCGGAGGAGCCGAGGAGCCAGACCGGCGGGCGGTGCGGGGACTGCACTCCGCCGGGGGAGGTCGACTGGATCGGTCCCGGGACGGCGTGGATACGGGCGTAGCGGTGGCCCGAGGGGAAGTCGTCGTCCAGGAAGCGGGTCAGCTCCGCGAGCTGTTCGGGGAAGTCGTCGGCGCCCTCGTTCAGGCGGTCGGTGCGGCGCAGGGCCGCGGCGGTGGCGCCGTCGGTGCCGGGGGCCCTGCCCAGGCCCAGGTCCACTCGGCCCGGGGCCAGTGCCTCCAGGGTGCCGAACTGCTCCGCGATGACCAGGGGGGCGTGGTTGGGGAGCATCACTCCGCCCGAGCCGAGGCGGATGCGGGTCGTGTGGGCTGCCAGGTGGGCGAGGATGACCGCGGGGGACGACGAGGCGACGCCCGGCATGGAGTGGTGTTCGGCCACCCAGTAGCGGTGGTAGCCGCGGGATTCCGCGAGGCGGGAGATCTCGACGCTGGTCCGTAGGGCTTCGGTCGCGGTGCGGCCTGCGCCGACTGTGACCAGGTCCAGTACGGAGAGGGGGGCCGGGGCGGTGCCCTGTGCCGTGCCGCGGATCTCGTCCGTCTCGTTCACCGGGGGTGCCTCCTGTGTCGGTGCGTCACGCTGTACGCAGCGTGCGAACAGGAGGGTGTCTCCGTTTATTCCCCGCGACCGGGGGTCGGAAAGCCGTTTTCGCCCCCTCCGCCCCTTCCCGTCCCGTCTCTCGGGGGCTCCGCCCCCGAACCCCCGCTCCTCAAACGCCGGAGGGGCTGAAACTTTTACCCGGGCGGCGCTAGAAATCTTTCAGCCCGTCCGGCGTTTGAGGACGAGCGCGTCAGCGCGAAAGGGGGGTCTGGGGGCGCAGCCCCCAGGAACGGGACGGGAAGGGGCGGAGGGGGCGAGGAAACGTCTATGCCTGGATCAGCGGTTCCCGAGTGAACAGGGCCCCCAGTTCGGGGGCGTTGACGCGGCGGTCGGTGAGGCGGAGGGCCTCGCGGACGGTGACCTGGTTGGCGGTGAGGACGGGCTTGCCGAGTTCCTTCTCCAAGGCGGGGATGAAGGACGCGGTGTGCAGGGCGGTGTCGGGGAGGAGGACCGCCTCGGCGTCCGGGTGGTCGCCGGACCGGGCGAGCTCGAGGACCTCGGCCTCGCCCCAGGTCCCGACCTCCGCGGCGGTGACGACCCCGGAGGCCCGCACCGCGACGACATCGATCCCGGCGTCCTTGAGAAACGCGGCGAAGAGCGCGCTCACGTCATCCGGATAGGTCGCCGCGACAGCGACCCGCTGGACCCCCAGCTCCCGCACCGCGTGCGCGAAGGCGAAGGACGTGGAGGACGCGGGCAGCCCCGCCGACATGGCGAGGGCGCGGACCTGCTCGTGGGCACCCTCCCAGCCGTATACGAAACTTCCGCTGGTGCAGGCCCACAGCACCGCCTCGGCGCCGGAGAGCCGCAACTCCTCGACGCCCGCGGCGAGCCGGTCGGCTGAGCCCATCTCCAGGAGCGCGTCGACGCGGTGCGCGTCCTCGCCGATGTCCGTGTGCACGAGGGCCAGGCGGATGTCGCTGCCGAGCAGCTGTTCCATGCGCGGGTAGTCGTCCTCGGCCGAGTGGCCCGGGTAGAGAAATCCCAGTGCGGTCATGCCCAACCTTCCTGCTGGTTCTGTTCCGGCAGTACCGGACCCCGGCGCGCCGACTCTCCCCCACTGCCGAAAGCGTGGGAGGTACCCCCAAGCAGCGCCTGATAGGGGCCCACCGCACGGGTACCCAGATGCCGCAGGGCTGCCCACATCGTGACCTGGTTGGCCGAGATCACCGGTATGCGCAGTTCGGCCTCCAGCTGGGGGATGACGTCGTACGTGGGGAGGTTGGTGCAGCTGATGAAGAGCGCGTCGGCGCTGCCGCGGACGCTGTCGCGGGCCATGTCCACCACCTCGCGGTAGGGCACCTTCCAGATGTGGCTGGTCAGGCCCATGTAGGCGCGGCCGGTGACGGTGATGCCCGCCTCGGCGAGGTACTCCTCGAGGGACTGGGTGACGGAGACCGTGTAGGGGGTGACGAGCGCGATGCGGCCGGCGCCCAGCTCCGCCAGCGCTTCGAGCAGGGCGCCCGACGTCGTGAGGGAGGGGACCGCGCCCGCCCGGGTCATCGCCTCGCACATCGCCCGCTCGCCGGCCACTCCCCCGACGAAACTGCCCGAGGTGCAGGCGTACGAGATGATCTCGGGCGCGACCGCGTTCAGCGCGCGGACCGCCTCGCCGAGCGTCTCGTGCTCGGAGACCAGCCGGGCCAGGTCGAGGCTGACCTCGACGGGCACGAAAGGGGTGCGGGTGAGGTGCAGGGAGACGTCGTCGGGGACCCAGCGCCACAGCTCTCGGTCGAGGGCGAAGTCGAACGGGGCCACCACCCCGACACCGCGTTGCGGACGGGGTCCGCCGAGAAAGGAGACGTCCATGGCAGACACCGGCCTCACGGAGGGAAACGGGTGAGCAACGGACCGTATCCGGGTCCGTGTTGACGAAGGTAGGTTCGGGTGCGAGCGTGGTCAATCCGCGCATCTCAGACGGCTTCAGACGGCAACGGACCACACTCACCCCTCCAGAGAAGCGGACCCGTATTGCGAAACGGTTTCCCGGCGATGCCCGATAAGACTCTGCTTGTCCTCGATGCCGATCCGCTCCCCCGTCTGGGCAGCCTCACCGGGCGGGTGCGGATCGAGCACGCCGACGCGTCCACGCTGGCCGAGCGGCTGCCGCGGGCCGATGCGCTGCTCGTCTGGGACTTCGCCTCGCACGCCGTGCGCGACGCGTGGCCCGGAGCGGGTCCCCGGCCGCGCTGGGTGCACACGGCGAGTGCGGGGGTCGATCATCTGATGTGCCCCGAACTCGCCGACTCCGACACGGTGGTGACCAACGCGCGGGGGGTCTTCGACCAGCCGATCGCGGAGTACGTCGCCGCCCTGGTCCTCACGATGGCCAAGGATCTGCCCAGGACTTTGGACCTCCAACGGCAACGGGAGTGGCGGCACCGGGAGTCGCAGCGGGTGGCGGGCACCCGCGCCTGCGTGGTGGGTTCGGGGCCGATCGGGCGGGCGATCGTCAAGTCCCTCAAGGCACTTGGCATCACGACGGCCCTGGTGGGGCGCGTCCCGCGCACCGGAATCCACGGCCCCGAGGAGCTGGACCGGCTGATGGCGCGCGCCGACTGGGTGGTGTGCGCGGCGCCGCTCACCGAGGCCACGCACGGCATGTTCGACGCGCGGCGGTTCGGGATGATGCAGCCGTCGGCGCGCTTCGTCAACGTCGGACGCGGGCCGCTGGTCGACGAGGACGCGCTGATCGAGGCGCTGTCCAAGCGGTGGATCGCGGGCGCCGCGCTGGATGTCTTCCAGCACGAACCGCTGGGCCCCGACAGCCCGTTGTGGGAGGTTCCCGGGCTGATCGTGTCGCCGCACATGAGCGGGGACACCATCGGCTGGCGGGACGAACTCGGCAGACAGTTCGTGGAGTTGTACGAGCGCTGGGAAGCGGGGAAGCCGCTGGCGAACGTCGTCGACAAGAAGCGCGGGTACGTGCCCGGTCACTGAACTCCCGACACCCACCATGCCGAACTCCCTCTGGAGGGGCCGATGCCGGAACTCACCGAGCTGACCGCGACGCAACTCGTCGACGGCTACCGCAAGGGCGAATTCAGCCCCGTGGAGGCGACCCGGGCGGCCCTGGACCGGGCGGAACGGGTGCAGCCCGCGGTGAACGCGTTCGTCCGGCTCGACTCGGACGAAGCCCTCGCGCGGGCAGCGGGGTCGACGGAGCGCTGGCGGCGCGGTGAGCCCGCGGGACTGCTCGACGGCGTCCCGGTCACCGTCAAGGACATCATCCTGATGCGCGGCGGCCCGACCCTGCGCGGCTCCAGGAACATCGACCCGCAGGGCAGTTGGGACGAGGACGCGCCGTCCGTGGCCCGGCTGCGCGAACACGGCGCGGTGTTCCTCGGCAGGACGACGACACCCGAGTTCGGCTGGAAGGGCGTCACGGACTCGCCGCTCTCGGGGGTGACACGCAATCCGTACGACGTCTCACGCACCGCGGGCGGCTCAAGCGGGGGCAGCGCGGCGGCCGTTGCGCTCGGCGCGGGCCCGCTGTCGCTGGGCACGGACGGGGGCGGCAGTGTCCGTATTCCGGCCGCCTTCTGCGGGATCTTCGCGCTGAAACCGACGTACGGAAGGGTGCCGCTGTATCCGGCGAGCGCCTTCGGGACGCTGGCGCACGTGGGGCCGATGACCCGGGACGCCGCCGACGCCGCGCTGATGATGGACGTGATCAGCGGGCCCGACGTGCGCGACTGGTCGGCGCTCGCACCGATGGACGGCTCCTTCAGGGACACGCTGGGGGACGGGGTGCGCGGGCTGCGGGTCGCCTACTCGCCCTCGCTCGGCGGGCAGGTCGCGGTCAGGCCGGCCGTCGCGGCGGCGGTCAGGCAGGCGGTGGAGCGGCTGGCGGGGCTCGGCGCCTACGTGTCCGAGGCCGACCCCGACTTCACCGATCCGGTGGAGGCCTTCCACACGCTGTGGTTCGCCGGCGCGGCCCGCGTGACCCAGCACTTCGGGCCCCACCAGCGGGAGTTGCTCGACCCCGGCCTCCGCGAGGTCCGTGACCTGGGGGCCCGTCACAACGCGCTGGAGTACCTCGCCGCGGTGGACGTCCGCATGGAACTGGGCCGGCGGATGGGCCTCTTCCACCAGTCGTACGACGTCCTGGTCACGCCGACGCTTCCGCTGACCGCGTTCGAGGCGGGCGTGGAGGTGCCGAAGGGCTCCGGTCACCGCCGCTGGACGGGCTGGACCCCCTTCACGTACCCCTTCAACCTGACCCAGCAGCCCGCGGCGACGGTCCCGGTCGGCCTGGACGACGACGGGCTGCCGGTGGGCCTCCAGCTCGTGGCCGCCCGTCACCGGGACGACCTCGTCCTGCGGACGGCGCACGCGCTGTACGAGGCGGGGGCGGCCGGAGTGACCGCTCCCGGGCTGCCCTAGGGCCTGTCTGACAATTCCCGTCTGCCCCGCGACGCCATGCACGCACTCTCGCCGCACCGGGCGCAGACCCAAGTACATCCAGTACGAGGGTCCACGCCCGGCACTCCCCCAGCCTCCGGCCGGGGGGGGACCCCCAGAGCACGCACCTGACGCCGCGAGGCCGCCCTCCGGGCGACGACGGGAATTGTCAGACAGGCCCTAGAGCCGCCGGAAGCTGAGGGTCTCCCCCAGCGCGCCCGAGCGCCACAGGTCGTTGCAGGCCTCGGCCATCGCGTCGAGGCCCTCGGTCACCTGGCCCCACACGATGCCCGGCACCCAGCCGACGTCTCCGTTGAGGAGCAGGTTGTTGCGCTCGTAGAAGAGGGCGAGGTCGACGACGGTGGTGCCGGGGCGTACGTCGGCGTCGTAGCCGTACGACTTGGTGCCCAGCTCCGTACCCGCGAAGGCGAAATAGCACAGGTCGCCGGGTATGGGAGTGACTGTCGGGTTCTCCAGGGGTGGTTCGGTGCGTGCGAAGGGCGGGAACAGGGCGTAGATCTCGTTGCGCGCGTACTTGGCGTGGTACACGTCACCGCTCAGCGGGAGGGCGTCCCAGACCGCGGCGCAGGTGATCGGCGCGCGGTCGTCGAGGAGTTTCGCCGTGCAGTGGACTCCCCGCTTGACCAGGGAGATCTCGATGTGGCGGGTGGCATCACGGGCAGTGTCGCGGTCGGTCATGCATTCCATGGTCCCGCCGCGGTCAAGGGGGCGTCCGGGGTCCGAGGGGCGGGAGGGGGCCGAAACCGACCGGCATAAGTCGGATCGTCTCGGGTAGCCGCGCCGCCATGGCACCACCACTTCAGAAAGACGCGAAGGACAGACGCATGCCGAGCCGGCGGGCGCTGCTCGCCGGCGCCTCGGCGCTCGGTGCCGTCGGCGCCCTGGGCGCGGCCGGCTGCAGCCGGGTCGCCACCGCCTCCGGCACGGACGGCGGCGATCTGCTGGACCGGCTCAGGGCGCAGGGCGTCGTACGGCTGGGGATAGCCGGTGAGATCCCGTTCGGCTACATCGACACGGACGGCGAGCTGACCGGTGAGGCGCCAGAGCTCGCGAAGGTCATCTTCAAGCGGCTGGGGGTGGACCGCGTCCAGCCGGTGCCGATCGAGTTCGGCTCGCTCATACCCGGACTCCAGTCGCAGACCTTCGACGTGGTGTCCGCCGGGATGTACATCAACCCCGAGCGTTGCGAGCAGGTCATCTTCTCCGACCCGGACTACCAGATGCTCGACGCGTTCATCGTGCGCAAGGGCAATCCGAAGAACCTGCGCGACTACAAGGACGTCGTCGAGGCCAAGGCCAAGTTCGCGACCGGCACCGGCTACGCCGAGATCCAGTACGCGGTGGAGGCCGGTTACCAGGAGAGCGACATCCTGATCGTGCAGGACCAGGTGGCCGGGCTGAACGCGGTCGAGGCCGGGCGCGCCGACGTCTTCGCCGGGACCGCGCTGACCGTCCGTGAAGTGGTGAAGAAGTCTTCCAAGGCCGAGAGCACCGAGGCCTTCGCGCCGCTGGTCGGTGGCAAGCCGCACGTGGACGGCGGGGGCTTCGCGTTCCGGCCGGCCGAGACGAACCTGCGGGACGCCTTCAACGCGGAGCTGAAGAAGCTCAAGGCGACCGGTGAGCTGTTCCGCATCCTCCGGCCCTTCGGTTTCACCGAGGCCGAGATGACGGACATGACCGCGAAGGAGCTCTGCGGCGGATGACCTCAGGACTCTGGGAACTGGTACTCAAGGGAATCTGGATCACCGTCCAACTGCTGTTCTTCAGCGCTCTGCTGGCCGGCGCCGTCTCCTTCGTCGTGGGCATCGCCCGCACCCACCGGTGGTGGGCCGTCCGCTTCCTCGCGGGCTTCTACACCGAGGTGTTCCGCGGTACCTCCGCGCTGATCATGATCTTCTGGGTGTACTTCGTGCTGCCGCTCGCCTTCGGCTGGCAGCTGGTGCCGATGTGGGCGGGCACGCTCGCACTGGGACTGACGTACGGGGCGTACGGCAGCGAGATCGTGCGCGGCGCCCTGAACGCGGTCGACCCGGCGCAGCGCGAGGGCGGTATCGCACTCAGCTTCACGCCCTGGCAGCGGATGCGGCTGATCCTGCTGCCGCAGGCGATACCCGAGATGATCCCGTCCTTCAGCAACCTGCTGGTCGAACTCCTCAAGGGCACCGCCCTGGTCTCGATCATGGGGATGGGCGACCTGGCGTTCAGCGGCAACCTGGTGCGGCTGGCGTTGCAGGAGAGCACGGAGATCTACACGTACATCCTGCTGATCTATTTCGTGATCGCCTTCCTCCTGACGCGGCTCATGCGCGGCCTGGAGAAGCGGCTGAAGGCCGGGGTCGGAAAGGCCCCGGAGCGTGGTGTGTCCCGGCGTGAGCTGCGCCGGGCGGAGACCACCGGAGTCGGCGGAGGTGCCGTATGACCTGGGACTGGAGCGCTGTCGGCGACTTCATGCCGCACTTCTGGGACGGGCTGCTGGTCACCCTCCAGGCGACGGCCCTCGGCTCGGTGATCTCCTTCGCGCTCGGGCTGGTGTGGGCGCTGCTGATGCGGACGCCGAGCAAACTGGTGCGCTGGCCGGTCGGGGTCGTCACGGAGTTCATCCGCAACACCCCGCTGCTGGTGCAGCTGTTCTTCCTCTTCTACGTCCTGCCCGAGTGGGACATCACGTTCTCCGCGCTGACCACCGGTGTGGTCGCGATCGGGCTGCACTACTCGACGTACACGATGCAGGTCTACCGGGCCGGTATCGAGGCGGTGCCGGCCGGCCAGTGGGAGGCGGCCACGGCGCTCAGCCTGCCCCGCACCCGCACCTGGACCGCGGTGATCCTGCCGCAGGCCGTCCGACGGGTGGTCCCGGCGCTGGGCAACTACGTGATCTCGATGCTCAAGGACACCCCGCTGCTGATGGCGATCACCGTGCTGGACATGCTCGGTGAGGCGCGGCTCTTCTCGCAGCAGAACTTCCAGTTCACCGAGCCCCTGACGGTCATCGGCGTGGCCTTCATCCTCATCTCCTATCCGGCCTCCCTTCTCCTGCGAGCTTTGGAGCGACGTCTTGTCCGCTGACGCTGTCGAAATTCCCGAGACCCCCGAGAACCGCGAGATCACCGGGACCGTGGAGAGCCCGGCGGACATCGCGGTCCGCGAACCCCTCCTGGTGCCCGAAGAGCCCGCGGGCCTCACGGAATCGCTTCCCACGGAGCTGATCCGCTTCGAGAAGGTGACCAAGCGCTTCGGGGACAACACCGTCCTGGACGGGCTCGACTTCTCCGTCCAGGCCGGCAAGCACGTCACGCTGATCGGGCCCTCGGGGTCCGGCAAGACGACGATCCTGCGGATGCTGATGACGCTGACGCAGCCCGACGAGGGCACGATCACGGTCGCCGGGGAGCGGCTCTTCCCGGCCGGGGAGAAGGAGGTCCGCGAGATCCGCAAGAAGATCGGGATGGTCTTCCAGCAGTTCAACCTGTTCCCGAACATGAAGGTGCTCAGGAACATCATGGAGGCGCCCGTCACCGTCCTCGGCATGTCCAAGGACGAGGCGGAGGCACGCGCCCGCGAACTGCTGGACCTGGTCGGTCTCGCCGACAAGCACGACGCCTATCCGAGCCAGCTGTCCGGCGGCCAGCAGCAGCGGGTGGCGATTGCGCGGGCGCTGGCGATGCGGCCGCAGGTGCTGCTCCTGGACGAGGTGACGTCCGCGCTCGACCCCGAACTGGTCGCGGGCGTCCTCGACGTCCTCAGCGACATCGCCCACACCACCGACATCACGATGCTCTGTGTGACCCACGAGATGAATTTCGCCCGGGACATCTCGGACCAGGTGCTGATGTTCGATTCCGGCCGCGTCATCGAGTCCGGCTCGCCCGAGAAGATCTTCAGCGATCCCAGCCAGGAAAGGACCCGGAAATTCCTCAGTGCGGTCCTGTGATTGCGGGGAGTGAACACGGCGCACCCGGGAAGGTCTGAGGTCCGGATCGTGGTGCATGCCTTACGCGCCATGAGCTTGGCATATGCCACGGTGGCGCGTTCCGGCCGAGTGGCGCGGGGCGCGCCACCGATCTCGTCAACGGATGCTCACAGCAAGCATGTTGAGGGCTATCGTGGTGGAAGCTCAGCTGTCCGAAAAACGGCCCAGAAGCCAGGGGGAGACCGTGGCGCTGAAGCACGAGCCGACCGTGCCGTACCACTCGGCCCAGGACGCACTCCGCGTCCTGGAAACGGTGGCACAGCACTCCTCCGGTGTCCTCGACGCCGAGATCGGCCGCCGTACCGGACTCGACACGGACCGCCTGGCCGTACTGCTGCGGATGCTGCGCCGCGAGGGCTACGTCGAACAGGTAGCCGACGGCGCGTACGTCAGCGGCGCCGCCCTCGGCCGCCTCGCCTCCGCCGGTGAGCGGGACCAGGCACTGCGCGAGAAGGTCCAGCAGACCATCGACCGGCTGCGCGACACGGTCGGCGCCGCGATCTACCTCAGCCGGTACGTCGACGGCGAGATCCACATCTCCCAGTACGCGGACGGCCCGGCGACCCCCGCGGTCAACGAATGGGTCGACTTCCGTTCCTCGGGCCACGCCACCGCGATCGGCAAGAGCCTGCTGGGCCAGCTCGACCACGACGGCCGACGCGACCACCTCTCCCGCCACAGGATGGCCCGCCTCACCTCGCGCACCATCACCAGCGAACGGCAGCTGCTCTCCCGGCTCGGCGCCCAGCCGCCGACGGTCCCGGTCCTGGACCTCCAGGAGTACGCGATCGGCACGGTCTGCGCGGCGGTCCCGATCACGGCCGGCTCCTCCGTCGGCTGCCTCGCCCTCTCCCTGCCCGTCGAGCACGCGCACCGGCTGCGCCGCGCGGCGGACTCGCTGAACCGCGGGGCGGCTCCGGTGCTCCTGTCGATGGCGATCTAGGCCGGCGCCCGCCGTCGGAAAGTGGTCGGAAGCACCCGCGCGGACCAGGTAGTATTTCTTTTGTCGCCGCCCGCCGAGTGCGGGAGGCGAGAGTCACGCGCCGCTAGCTCAGTTGGTTAGAGCAGCTGACTCTTAATCAGCGGGTCCGGGGTTCGAGTCCCTGGCGGCGCACAACTGATGAAGGCCCTCCACCACGTGGGGGGCCTTTCACGCATGTACGTCTCAGGCGGCCGTACTCAGCCGGCCGTGACGAACTCGGTGAGCGCCCGGGTGAGCAGCCCCGGGTCCCGCGCCCCGCACAGTTCGCGCGCCGAGTGCATCGACAGCCCCGGTACGCCCACGTCGACGGTGGCGACGCCGAGGCGGGCCGCGGTGATCGGGCCGATCGAGGTCCCGCACGGGATGGCGTTGTTGGAGACGAACGGCTGCCACGGCACCCCGGCCCGCTCGCAGGCGGCGGCGAACGCGGCGACCCCGGTGCCGTCGGTGGCGTACCGCTGGTTGACGTTGACCTTGATCACGGGGCCGCCGTTGGGGAGGGGCCGGTGGTCGGGGTCGTGGCGCTCGGCGTAGTTGGGGTGGACGGCGTGCGACATGTCCGAGGAGACGCAGAAGGCGCCCGCCAGGGCCCGGTTCCAGTCCTCGCCGCTGCCGCCGCGGGCCGCGACACCACGGCCCAGCACCCGTTCGAGGAGCGGCCCCTGGGCGCCCGACTCCGAGCCGCTGCCGACCTCCTCGTGGTCGAAGGCGGCGAGTACGGGGATGTGCGCGGGCGGCCGGGAGGTGGCCGCGGTGACCAGGGCGGTGACCCCGGCGTGCACGGAGATCAGGTTGTCCAGCCGTGGGGCGACGACGAACTCCTCGTCGGCGCCGAGGTATCCGGGCGGCTGGATGTCGTGCAGCATCAGGTCCCAGCCGAGGACGTCCGAGCCGCCGACGTCGGCCTCGGCGGCCACCCGGCCGAGCAGGGCGCCCGGCTCGCCCGCGCCCAGCCCCCACAGCGGGGTCATGTGCCGCTGCGGATCGAGGGCGACACCCTCGTTCAGGGTCCGGTCCAGGTGGATGGCGAGCTGCGCCACCCGCAGCAGCGGTTTGTCGACGCGGACCAGCCGGGTCGACCCGTCGCGCAGCGCCAGCCGCCCCGAGACGCCGAGGTCGCGGTCGAGCCAGGTGTTGAACGGCACTCCGCCGTAGATCTCCACGGCGACCTGCCGCCAGCCCGCCGAGCCGGTGTCGGGCGAGGGCTTGACCCGCAGGTTCGGCGAGTCGGTGTGCGCGCCGATGATCCGGAACGGTGTGTGAGCCGGGGCGCCCTGCGGGACGTACCAGGCGATCAGCGCGCCACCCCGTACGACGTAGCGGCCGCCCTCGGCACCGGTCCAGTCGTCCGTCTCGCGCAGCTCCTCGAAGCCGGCCTTCTCCAGCCGCTGGGCGGCGCTCGCCACCGCGTGGTACGGCGAGGGACTCGCCCGGACGAAGGTGAGCAGGTCGTCGCTGTGACGGCGGTCGTACTCGGGCTCGTGCGCGGGTTCATGCGTGGGGGACATGAGTGCCTTTCGGGTGATGTTGAGGGCGGTCACGACAGGCAGGCACATGACAAACGCCTATGCGGGAGGGCCCGGCGCCGACGCGGTTGTCCGGTGCATCCTCCCCCCGTTCACCCAAGGGGATTCCTCCGGGTGCCCGTGGGAGTCCACCGGACCGGGAGGGAGTCAGCCGGACCGGGCGGGAGCCGGCCGGAGAGGCCTCGGCCCCGCGGGCGGGCCACAACCACCGGCACCCGGCGGTGGTTGTTACCTGGTCAGCAACTCCTCGCGCCCACGGGCCCGGTACTCGGCGAGCAGTTCCTCGACGTCGGGAGCCGTCAGCGGCCGGTAGGCGGACTCCCCCGGCGGTCGCCACCACACCGGGTCGGGGCATCCGAAGCCCTCGCGCCGCAGCCCCACCCGGTGGACCTTGTTCGTCGCCGTGACGGGCATCCGCTCCACGATCCGGACGAAGCGGGGGGCCATCTTGGTCCCCAGGTCGGGCTGGGACAGCAGGAATTCACCGAAGGCCGACGGGTCGAACCCGGTCCCCTCGCGGAGTGCGACGGCCGCCATCACCTGGTCGCCGGCTACCGCGTCCGGCACGGCGTACACGGCCACCGCGGCGGCGCCCTCGTACCGGGCGAGGATGTTCTCGATGACGGCGGCCGCGAGGTTCTCGCTGTCGACGCGCAGCCGGTCGTCGGTGCGGCCCACGAAGTAGAGGTATCCCGCGGCGTCGCGGTAGAAGAGGTCGCCCGTCCAGTACCAGCCGTCCCCGTCCGGCCCCGCCCGCCGGCGTTCGGCGTTCGCCTCGGGGTTGCGCCAGTACCCCTCGAAGGGGTTGGGGCCGCGGTTCACCAACTCGCCTATGGAGTCGGACCCGTTGAGCAGCCGCCCGTCCTCGGCGAAGACGGCGGCGGGGCACTCGTGCCGGGTGGCGGGGTCGACCACGGCCAGGTCATCGCCGGGGGCCGCCCGGCCGATCGCGCCCACCGGGGTGCCCGACGTCCACTGGACGGCCGCGCCGCCCTCCGAGGAGCCGTACCCCTCCACCAGCCGCACCCCGAAGCGCCGCTCGAAGGCGGCCGCGTCGACGGCGCCCGCCTCGGTCCCGAAGCCCATCCGCAGCGGGTTGTCGCGGTCGTCGGGGCGGGCCGGGGTCGCCAGGATGTACTGCACGGCGCGCCCCACGTAGGTGAAGTAGGTGGCCCGGCAGGCCCGTACGTCCGCGAGGAAACCGGAGGCCGAGAAGCGCCGGCGCAGGGCCACCCCCGCGCCCGCCGCCAGTGCGGGAGCCCAGTCGGCGATCACCGCGTTGCCGTGGAACATCGGCATGCAGATGTAGTGCGTGTCCTCCCGGCGCACGCCGAAGTGGTCCACGAGGGACCGCCCCGCGGCGGCCAGCCTGCCCTGGGTGCAGATCGCGGCCTTGGGGGCGCCGGTCGAGCCGGAGGTGAAGTAGAGGAGCAGCCGGTGTTCCGGGGTAGCCGTCGAGGCGTCGGGCTCGGCGCCCTCGTACGCCGCGAGGAGGTCGGCGTAGGCGTCCGTGTCGGTCACCAGGACGCGTACGCCCGGCAGCCGGAGGCCGCCGAGCAGGGGCAGATGGGCTCGCTCGGTGATCAGGACGCGGCTTTCGGTGTGCAGGATGTCGCGGGCCAGTTCGGGGCCGCGCCGGGTCGGGTTGACGCCGGCGACGGCGGCGCCGGCGAGGGCTGCCGCGCTCAGCCACATGGGGTACTCGGGGGTGTTGTCGAGGAGCACCGCGAGGTGCGGCGGGTCGGTCCCCGGCGGCAGCAGGTCGGCGAGCAGCGCCGCCCGCGCCGCGGCGCCCGCGGCCACCCGGTGATGGCTCAGGACCTGCCCCTCGAACCACAGCCCCGGCCGGTGGTCGTTCCACCGTTCCTGTACGAGCTCCGCGACGGTGCGCCTGATGGATCCCATGGGGGCGCACCATAATTGACGGCCCGTCAGATGTGGAGACACGCGGGTGGGTCGATACGAGGTCTCGCGGTCGCTACGGCATGCCCGCGAAGGGGTCCTCGGACACGGCCGTGTGGAAGGTGACCATGAAGCCGACGCAGATGGCGGCGACCACGCCGAGCAGGACCAGGACGCCGACCGTGCCCGCGGCGGCCTTGACCGGGCTCGGCGCGAGGGCGGTGGCCTTCTCGGGGCGCGAGGCCGCGTAGTGGACGGTGACGAGGTCACCCTCGACGACCGTTGCGGGGCCGTTGCTCTCGTCGAAGCGGACCGCCCGGCCCTCGACCGTCCGGAACTCGTAGACGTGGTGCAGGGTGGTGGACACGGAGGTGTCGCCACCGCCGCCGCTGGTCGTGGTGTACGCGCGCAGACAGCGCGCCCGCGCGGTCAGTCCGCTGCTCCAGGCGCGCCGCAGCTCCGCCGAGCGGCGCAGGATCCTGACCGCCATGAGGGCGGCCACGGCGATGATCAGCCCCGGTACGGCGTAGAAGAAGACGTCCATCGCATTCCCCGGCTTTCGTGCGGTTCCTCGCACGCCGGCACGGTCATACCGGCGTGCGGGGAACCTACCCGCCGGGGAAGGGTGTGCGGCTCAAGGGAGCCTCAGAGAACGAGGCCCCCTTCAGGTACCGCTCACCGGCCGCGGGCCACCGACCACCGCTCACCCGCTAGAACGTGACGTCCGAGCAGGAGTAGAACGCGTTCGCCGTGTCGGCGATCGTCCATACGGCGACGATCACGTGGTGTCCGGACCTGCCGGTGGGGATCGTGCCACTGTGCGAGATCGTGGACGGCGGGCGGGCGTTGTTGTAGGGGACGGTGAGGAAGGGCGTGGTGTTCAGGTCCGAGCGCGCCAGCGCGTGGTTCTGATTCCAGCCCTGCTTGGTCAGGTAGTACTTGAAGTCGGTCGTGGCGTGCGAGGCGGTGAACTGCCAGCGGAAGTTGTAGCTGGCCCCGCCGGTGACCCTGGTGGTCGGCCAGGCGCCGCCCGAGGGTGTCGTCGGGCTGTTGAGCTGCCCGAATTCGGTGTGGTTCGCCGAGCAGATCTGGCCGTCGGCCGCACCTGCCGCGGGGAAGCCCTTGGGGCCCTCCACGCTCTGGGGTTCCCACTGGATGTTGCCGCAGTTGGTCACCGTGCCGTTCTGGCACATCTTCTGCCGGCTCAGGGGCAGGTCGGTGTAGCCGTGACCACTGGCACCGCCGCTGGAGAGCACGAGCGCTCCCGTCGTGGCGAGGCCGACCATGCCCGCGTACATCTTCGCTTTCCTGGTCGCACGTATGCGCATCCTGCCGCTCCTGGGGACGTGGGGGAGGTTCACATGAGCTGTGCGCGCGATATTGCAGGTCTAGACCAAGTCCCAGATTATTGCCCGTTGTTGAACATGTCCATACCAATCAAGCCGACGATTCTCTGCGGCCCGTGTAGAACGCCACCGTCAAGTCCTTCACCAGGGCCTTGCGTTCGTAGTCATCGAGCTCGACGAGCCCCCGCATGGTCAGCCGGGTCACCGTGTCCTCCACCGAGTCGACGACCGAGGTGAGCACGGTGTCGCGGTGCTGGGCGTCCAGCGCGGCGATCCGGCGGCGCTGCATCACGGCGGCGACCTCGGGCGCGTACTCGATCCTCGTCGGCTGCGCCGAGAAGACCTCCAGGCCGACCGGCGCCGTGTCCGCGGCCACCAGCCGGGTCAGCGCCTCGCCGACCGCCTCGGTGTTGCGCAGCGACGCGTCCTTGACGACGGCGGGCGGCAGTTCGGCCGGGAGCCGCGAGAGCACCCGGGAGAGCGCCGCCTCCACGCACTCGCGCAGATACGTCTCGTGGTCCTCCACGCCGAGTGTGGCGCGCGCGGTGTCCCTGATCCGCCAGACCACGAGCACAACCACCCGCAGCGCGACCCCGTTCGCGTCCACCACGGCCATCGGCTCACTGCGCCAGTGCCGCAGCCGGACGTCCACCCGGCGGCGCAGCACCAGCGGGTTGACCCACATGAGCCCGGTCCGCCGGACCGTGCCGCGGTAGCGTCCGAACAGTCCGAGCACCCAGGCCCGCCCGGTCCGTCCCCGGGCGAGACCGCCGAAGCCGAACAGACCCAGCGCGCCCGCCCCGGCGTACGCCGCCCACTGCGCCGGTCCGAGCCCGGCGCCGCCGTGCCCGGACAGCTCCAGCGCCCGCGCCACCGACGGCGGCAGGGTGCCCGCCCACCACGAGGTGAGGACACATCCGGCGGGCCCGCAGGCCCCGGCCAGCACTCCCACCACTCCGGGCAGCACCCGGGCGGGGCGCTCCATCAGGTCGGGGTCGATCTCCGGCACCGGACGCGGTGCCCTGCCCGGCGCCGGGTGCCGGACGCGCGGCTGCTCCCCCGTACCGCGCCGCCGGCCCACCACGGCGGGCGCGAGCGGGACGGACACCGGGTCGGGATCGTCCCGGAAGAGCAGGTGGACGGGGATCTCGGTGGTCACCTCGTTGTGGATGAGCCGGGTGGCGCGCGTGCCACCGCCCTCCGGTGGCGGTTGCGGACCGGCCGCCCGGGAGGACGGCCCTTCGGACTCCGGGGTGTGTGACGTCGTCGTACTCATTCGAGCCTCCATGCCTCCGCGCGTGGAAGTGTGATCAGGGGTGCGGCAGTGCGTGCGGCTTTCCGTGGGCCCGACCCGTGTGGCCGCGCTCTGTGTGCCCGACCCGTGCGCCCGCGCCGTCCGCGGTCCACATGTCGCCGGTCGCGATTCCCGGGCCGCGAGCCGTGGGGGTGGTTCGGGGCGGTCCGCGGGTCCTTGGGCCCGGGAACCGCCGCGGATGCGGGGCCCGCTCGTCCGGGCGTCAGGAGAAGAGCCGTCGCCAGGTCTCCGGTCCCGGGTAGCCGTCGGCCGCCCCGCCGCGCCAGCCCTGTGACCGTTGGAACGCCTCGACGTTGCGCCGGTCCGCCTCGCCCCAGCGCGGCCCCGGACCCGAGGTGTAGTACTTGCCGAACCCCTTCCTGACCAGCTGCTTCCCGAGCTGGGTGACGTACGCGTTGGCCGCCCCCGGGCGGAAGTTCCCGCGCCCCGGATAGCCGGGCGACTGGTGCGGGGGCGCGCCGGGGCCGGGCGGCGGCCCGGGGTTGCCGGCCGGGGGGATGTCCCTGCCGGTCTTCTCCACCAGGTACGACCACGTGAGCGGCCCCGGCAGCCCGTCCGCGGCCGCCCCCGTCCACCCCTGCGCCCGCTGGAACGCCTGGGTGGCCCGCTGGTCGGCGCTCGACCAGCGGGGGCCGGGACCCGAGGTGTAGAAACGGCCCGCGCCGCGCTCCACGAGGAGGTGGCCCAGCTGGGTGACGTACTTGTTGTTCGCGCCGGGCCCGAAGTAGGCGGCCCCCGGGTAGCGGCCGGCCGGCTGCGGCTCCGAGGGCTCCGCCCCGCCCGCGGTCTCCTCCACACCCTTGTAGCGGTAGGCCACATAGCGGCCCGAGTTGCTCCAGTACGCGTACGGAGTGGTCCGCTTCCGGGCGTGCGGGGGCGCCGCCTCGTAAGCGACGTAATGGGTGTGCGTACTGTCCGTCCAGCCGCCGAAAATGACGACGTGCGAACCCTTCTCCGGGTTCGCCGGATTGTGGAAGAGCAGAATGTCGCCGGGCTGGAGCTGGTCGCGGGTAATGCGCACGCTCACGGTGTCGAGGCTGCCGGTCCATTCGTTGCCCGGAAGGTTCCAGGCCATCGAGACGAAGCCGGAGCAGTCCTGCCGGTAGCCGTCCGACCAGTACTCGCTCATGCTGTACGGCACTTCCGCGTCGACCCAAATTCTGGCCCGGTCGATGATCTCGGCCCGGGTGGTCGTCGGCACCCTGGACACGATGCCGGGCCTTCCGGCGGCCGGTTTCCCCGCGGGACCGTGCAGCGGGGCCTTGCCGCCCTGCGGGGTGCTGGGCTCGTCGGCCGCGGGGACTGCCGTCCGGGCGGTCCCGTGTGCGGCCGCGACCGCCGTCACCGGCGAGCCGCCGCCCAGGACGGCGCCCGCCGCCGCGACCAGGACGAAGGCCCGGCCGGCCACCGGACCGCGGGCCGGGGAAAAACAGGAGGAAGGGAAAGGGGAAGAGGAAGGGGAGGATGTATAGGGCATGACGCGTCGCCACTGCGCGCATCCGGGGCAGTCGCAGTCGCTCGCGGCATCGAATTCCTCGAATACCGGAGCCCTCATGCGATTCCCCTCACACTCCAGGTCGAAATCTCCGCGCTTCTGCACAGGCGCCAGTTTCGCAACTGTCGTCCGGTGTCGCATGTTGACGGTCCGAATGATGTACAAGGCCAGGTCGGGACCCTCCGCGCCGACGCCTGGACGGTCCGGGGCACTCCCGGCGGCGCGGTAGAGTTCTCGGGTCAGCGCGCGCCGCTAGCTCAGTTGGTTAGAGCAGCTGACTCTTAATCAGCGGGTCCGGGGTTCGAGTCCCTGGCGGCGCACCGACCGGAGGACTCCTCGCCGTGGCGAGGAGTCCTCCGTCATATGCCACAACAAACCCTTCATCGTACACACGTCCCAATTAGCGCGTATGACCGGTTAACGCCGCGTTTCGCGTCTTGCGATCATGATGTAAGCCGTAGAACCCTGGGCTGCAAGGGACTGTCGATACCAGACAGTTGGGGGCAAGGTCGGTTGCGGACGTGACGGGGACAGGGGGCCCCGGTTCATGAACGGATGTCGAGGGGGGCATCATGCAACCGGAAGGTCGTCCTTCCATGTCTCTGTGGTGGAGATGATGTGGTGACGACGGCCTGCCAGTGATGCGTCCGGGACGGTCGAGGGGGATCCGACCGGACGACTGAACCGACGAACACGCGGACATCCGCGTGCGGGGGGATGACTCATGACGTCGACGCCGACGGGCGCCCGACCGGACTTCGACCCGTCCGAGACGACACAGCTCAGGGTGCCTTCGCACCGGACGGGTGGTTTCCGCAGGATCAAGAAGACCCTGCCGAGATACGACTACGAGCACTACAGCCGGCTCGCGGGGCCCCTCACACAGCCGGATCCCACCAAGCCGTACAAGGTGCAGTACCGCACACTCCTGTCGCAGGAGCCGCACCGCATACGCGCGGCACTGATGCTGGGTGCCGCGCCGCTGCTCTCCGTGGTCCTGCTCGTCTGGCTGCTCCAGCCCGCGCACTGGACGGAACGCGACTACCCCGCGTACGACTTCCTGCCGGCCCTCGACATCGTGATGCTCGTCTCGATCGGCCTGATCGAGCTCTTCCGCTGCCTGAACGTGCTGTCGAACGCGCACGCCACCCTGGTCGCCCGTGACCCCGTCCCGGTGGTGCCCGAGACCGGCACCAAGGTCGCCTTCCTCACCTCCTTCGTGCCCGGCAAGGAACCCCTCGCCATGGTGACGAAGACCCTGGAGGCCGCCGTCAAGCTGCGCCACCGGGGTCTGCTGCACATCTGGCTCCTCGACGAGGGCGACGACCCGGAGGTGAAGGAGGTCTGCGCGCGCCTGGGCGTGCACCACTTCTCCCGCAAGGGCGTCGAGAAGTGGAACCAGGCCAAGGGCCCGCACCGCGCCAAGACCAAGCACGGCAACTACAACGCCTGGCTGGACGCGCACGGCGGCGACTACGACTTCTTCGCCTCGGTCGACACCGACCACGTGCCGCTGCCCAACTACCTGGAGCGGATGCTCGGCTTCTTCCGCGACCCGGACGTCGGCTTCGTCATCGGCCCGCAGGTCTACGGCAACTACGACAACGTCATCACCAAGGCCGCCGAGTCCCAGCAGTTCCTCTTCCACGCCCTGATCCAGCGCGCCGGCAACGCCTACGGCTCCCCGATGTTCGTGGGCACCTCCAACGCCGTACGCATCAAGGCGCTGAAGCAGATCGGCGGCCTGTACGACTCGATCACCGAGGACATGGCGACCGGCTTCGAGATCCACCGCGCCAAGAACCCGGCCACCGGCAGGAAGTGGCGCTCGGTCTACACGCCGGACGTGCTCGCGGTCGGCGAGGGTCCCAACGCCTGGACGGACTTCTTCACCCAGCAGCTGCGCTGGTCCCGTGGCACCTACGAGACGATCCTCAAGCAGTACTGGAAGGGCTGGTACTCGCTGCCGCCGAGCAAGCTCTTCAACTACACCATGATGATCATCTTCTACCCGATGTCGGCCCTGAACTGGATCCTCGCGGCGCTGAGTTGCGCGCTCTTCCTGGGTCTGGGCGCCTCGGGTGTGAACATCGACCCGACGGTCTGGCTGATGCTGTACGGCAACGCCTCGGCGCTGCAGATCGGGCTCTACATCTGGAACCGCCGGCACAACGTCTCCCCGCACGAGCCCGAGGGCAGCGGCGGCGTGGCGGGCATGATGATGTCGGCCCTCTCGGCGCCGATCTACGCCCGGTCGCTGATGGACGCCGTGCTGCGCCGCAAGAGCAAGTTCGTGGTGACGCCCAAGGGCGACTCGGCGAGCCCCGACACCCTGTTCGGGACCTTCCGGATCCACCTGTTCTTCATTCTGGTCTTCGCCGGCTCGATCACCGCCGGCATCGTGCTCGGGCACTCCCACCCCGCGATGACCATCTGGGCCACCTTCGCCCTGCTGATAACCGCCTCGCCGATCTTCGCCTGGCGCTGGTCGATGCGGCAGGACAGGAAGAAGCCGAAGGGGGCGCACGCCAGGCCGGCCTCGGCGCCGCAGTCCGCACTGCCGCCACAGGCCTCCGTGCCCCAGCAGGAGCAGCACGCTCCGCACGCCCCGCAGCACAAGCCGCAGTGGGCCGCCGCGAACGGCGGGAACGACCAGACCATGCAGATTTCCCTTGGGGGACATAAGAAATGAAAGACGGTGCCAGCCGCCGCCGTGCCCGTCGTCTTGCGATAGGCGCGGCGGTGGTCATCGCGCTGGCCGGGATGAACGGCCCGTGGCTGTATCGCTTCGGGACGGAGCAGTACCACCAGTACAAGATCAACAAGCCGGAGTACAAGGCCGCCAACGGCCACTGGGACGTCATCGACTTCCCCGAGGAGTTCCGCCAGAACACCATCCACGCCGCCCTGCTGCACACCGGCAAGATCCTGCTGATCGCGGGCTCGGGCAACGACCAGGACAACTTCGACGCGAAGAAGTTCGACACCCGGATCTGGGACCCGGTCAAGGGCACCATCAAGAAGGTCCCGACACCGGCCGACCTGTTCTGCACCGGCCACACCCAGCTCTCCAACGGCAATCTGCTGATCGCGGGCGGCACCAAGCGCTACGAGAAGATGAAGGGTGACGTCACCAAGGCCGGCGGCCTGATGGTGGTGCACAACGAGAACCCGGACGAGCCGATCACGCTGCCCGCGGGCACCAAGTTCACCGGCAAGGAGAACGGCAGGACGTTCGTCTCCAAGGACCCGGTGCTCGTCCCGCGCGCCAAGAAGGTCTTCGACCCGGACACCGGCGTGTTCCTGCGCAACGACCCCGGCCTCGGCCGTATCTACGTCGAGGCGCAGAAGAGCGGCACCCAGTACGAGACGGGCACCCAGGACAACTACCGCGTCCAGGGCCTGACCGGCACCGACGCCCGCAACACGTACGGCATCGCGGAGAAGCTGGCCCTGGACAAGAAGGACTTCCAGGGGATCAAGGACGCCTACGAGTTCGACCCGGTCGCCGAGAAGTACATCAAGGTCGACCCGATGAACGAGGCCCGCTGGTACCCCACGCTGACCACCCTCTCGGACGGCAAGGTCCTCAGCCTCTCCGGCCTGGACGAGATCGGCCAGCTGGTCCCGGGCAAGAACGAGGTCTTCGACCCGAAGACCAAGAAGTGGACGTACACCGAGGGCGTCCGGCAGTTCCCGACCTACCCGGCGATCTCCCTGATGCAGACCGGCGAGCTCTTCTACTCCGGCTCGAACGCGGGGTACGGCCCGGACGACGTGGGCCGCGACCCCGGCATCTGGGACCTGGAGACCAACAAGTTCAAGAAGCTGACCGGCATGAGCGACCCGAAGCTCCTGGAGACCTCCGGGACGGTGCTGCTGCCGCCGGCCCAGGACGAGAAGTACATGGTCATCGGCGGCGGCGGGGTCGGCGAGTCCGACAGGTCCAGCGAGAAGACCCGGATCATCGACCTGCTCGCGGACGACCCGGCGTTCGTGGACGGGCCGTCACTGGAGAAGGGCACCCGCTACCCCCAGTCCTCGATCCTCCCCGACGACTCCGTGCTGATCTCGGGCGGCTCGGAGGACTACCGCGGGCGCGGCGACTCCAACATCCTCCAGGCGCGGATCTACGACGCGAAGTCGGGCGAGCTGAACCGGGTCGCCGACCCGCTGGTGGGCCGCAACTACCACTCGGGCTCGCTGCTGCTGCCCGACGGCCGCGTGATGTTCTTCGGCTCCGACTCGCTGTACGCCGACGAGGCCAACACCAAGCCCGGCGTCTTCGAGCAGCGCATCGAGATCTACACGCCGCCGTACCTGTTCCACGGCTCGCAGCCCACGCTCTCCGGCGGTCCGGAGACGATCGCCCGCGGCGCCTCGGGGACCTTCAAGTCCGAGCACGCGTCGTCCATCAAGACGGCCCGGCTGATCCGGCCGAGCGCCTCCACCCATGTCACCGACACCGACCAGCGGTCCATCGCCCTGGACCTGAAGAAGACGGCCGACGGCGTCACGGTGACGGTGCCGAAGAACCGGAACCTGGTGGAGTCCGGCTGGTACATGCTCTTCGTGACGGACGACGAGGGGACACCGAGCAAGGCGCGGTGGGTGAAGGTGCCTTAGCCCGTACGTGACCGGGGGCGCCCTCCGCTTCTCGCGGTGGGCGCCCCCTTCACGTACCGGGTCCTACTCGGTGGCCTTCGCCAGCTTCAGCGCGTAGTCCGCCCACCACTCGCCGGCCTTGGGGCCGCCCTTGCACTCGCCGTCCGACTCCCCCGGCCGCTTGACCCACAGATAGGCGTCGACGAGCGGATCCGCGGTCTTCGTCGTCGGGGTCTCGCCCAGCGCGCGGCCGGGCGGGTTGCACCAGTTCTCGTCGGCCTCGCCCTCGGTGTACGGGCCGTTGCCGTTGCGGCTGGTGTCGATGACGAAGGGCTTGCCGCCGACCTTCTCCGAGAGCTGCTTGCCGTAGGCGATGGAGTCCTTGGTCGAGTAGAAGTTGGAGACGTTGACCGAGAAGCCGTCCGCCGCCTCGATGCCCGCCCACTGGAGGGGCTCGAAGATCTGGTCGGGGTGGCCCCAGCCCGCGTTGCCCGCGTCCACGTACACCTTGGTGTTCTTCAGTGCCTTGAGCTCGCCGATGGCGCCCTTGAGGAGGTCGTAGCGCTCCTCGTGGAACTCCTCCGGGGTGCACTGGTTGACCAGGTGCAGCACCGCGTCCGGCTCCAGGATCACCGTGGCGGGCCGGTCCCCGATGCCCTTGGCGACCCCCTCGATCCAGGTCCGGTAGGCGTTGCCGTCGGCGGCGCCGCCCTGCGAGAACTGGCCGCAGTCGCGGTGCGGGATGTTGTAGAGGACCAGGATCGCGTCCCGGTCGGCCTTCTCGGCGGCCTCGGTGAAGCCGCGTGCCTCCTGCTCCGGGTTCTCCGGGCCGATCCACTCGCCCGTCGGCTGCTGGGCGATCTTGCGGATCTGCTCGGCGTCGTCGTCCTTGCCCGCCTTCACGTAGGTGGCGACCTGTGCCGCCGCGTTCCCGTCCGGGTTCACCCAGAACGGGTCGGAGTCCTTGGGCTGTTGTGTGACCTTGGCACCGGAGCCGTCGTTCTCGTCGCCGTCGCCCCCCGAGGAGAAACACCCCGCGAGCAGCAGTGCCGCCCCTGCCATCACCACGGACGCCCGTGCCCCGGCCTGCCTGCTGCCGTACATCCAACTCCCCCTCGGGTGCACTGTCCGAAGGGTCAATCCTGACATAGGTCCCGCCTCGCCCACGAGGTCACCCGACCCTTGGTGGAGAGCTGTTACAGCCCCGGGCGCACGGGTGCGTCGGGCCTGGGACGGGAAGCGGGGATCAACGGAATCGGGGTAGGTCACACGCACCCGACTACCCGGGAAACGCTCCTCGCATCAGCTCTGGACGGTTACGGCACGGAACGGCTGGTCGCGACGGCGGTGATCGACCGCTCGGTGCACGAGGAGGAGTTGCGCGGGGGGGGGGCTGGGAGGGGGCTAGGAGGGGACTGGGAGGGGGCCGGGCGGTTGGCCCTCGCAGCACCCGGGAAGGCGCTGCCGGGGCGGGTCTCACCTGCGTGGATCGCGCGCAGGTCGAGCTGTCGACTTCACGTCAAAGAGACCCTAGGCCGGAGCGCTGATCCCCTCTAGAGTTGCCTCGAACGGCCCCAGCCCCCGGCCGGTCCACCGGGTTCGCGATGTCGCCGCGACATCAGCGGAACTGCCCCCTACCTCCCGCGACGGACGCCGGGCTACTCCCGCAGCCCGTGCGCGCGCGGTCGAGGACCAGCCCGGTCGGTGGCTCCCCGGGGGGAGCGGGTCGCCGACCGGGCCAGGTGCCCGGCAGCCGCTCCGCGGCGCGGTCAGAGTCCGCTTCCCGTGAGGTACGCCGAGACGATCACGTTCGCCGTGTAGGTGCGGCTCGCCGCGTCGAAGGTGCCTCCGCAGGTGATGAGCCGCAGCTCGGCCCGGCCCGACTGCCTGGATCCGTAGGCCTGTTGGGCGTCGAAGTCGTCGCGGGAGAGGACTCGCACGTCGTCCACGGTGAACTCGGCGACCGTCCCGTCCTCGCGGATCACCCGCACGGTCTCGCCGGGCCGTACGGTGCTGAGCTTGTAGAAGACCGCGGGCCTGGTCTCGGTGTCGACATGCCCCACGAGCAGCGCGGTACCGGCCGCCCCGGGTTTCGTGCCGGCGCCGTACCAGCCGACCACACCCGGCTGGTCGAGGGGCGGCGGGTCGATCGCGCCCTGCGGATCGAGGCCACGGGCCACGACGGGCGCTTGCACCCCCATGGCGGGGATGTCGACGCGCTGCGGTCTGGCGTCCCCCAACGGCCGCCTCGCGGGCGGCAGTCGTATCCCGGGCGGACGTCCCACCGCGGCCATGTCGCCGGTGGTCGGCGACGAGGTCCCCGGCCGTACGTCCGTCACCTCACGGCCCCACAGCCAGAGTCCGAGCAGCAGTACCGCCCAGGCGGCGCCCGTCATCAGGCGCCCGGCGGCCGAGGAGTGCTCCTCCGCGGACATGTCAGTCGCGGGCGTCGCCGTGCCGGCTCCGGCGGGCACTGCGTACCGCGACGGCCACGGCCGCCACGCTCGCGAGGACGAGGCCGACCACCGCGTGCCAGGTGCCGGGGCCGGTCTGCCGGGCGTCCACCAGGGCGAGCTGCGTCGCGGCTCCCCCGCCGCCGGCCTGCACGGGTGCGACCGGCGAGGCGGGCGCGGCGGAGGGGCGGGCGCTGCCGCCGTGGGCGGCCCCGACGGTCACCGTGCCCTTGATCCGGTCGTCGTGGCCGTCGCAGCTGACCCTGATGTCGTAGGTGCCGGGTTCGAGCGAGCTGGGCACCCGGGTCTCGCCGGCGAGTGCGCCGTGCTCGCCGGTGAGCCGCGCGTCCGCGACGAACGCGTCCGATTTCGCGGTCCCCGTCCGTCCCTCGCAGCCCTTAACCCGCAGCTGGATGTCGCCGCCGGGGGCCGGGGAGCCGGGCGTCACCCGGACGCCCGAGTCGGCCGCGTGGGCGACCGGAGCGAACGTGGCCGCCACCGCCGCACCGGCACAGAGAGTGATTCGCAGTGAGCGCATCGTGAACCTCCAGATACCTGGAGACTGCTCCCGAGGACGCCGGGGCGCATCTCCAGAGGCGTACGACTGCTCCGTTCGGGTTGCGAATGGTTTAGCGCCCGGTGCGGGCGGCGGCTCAGACGCGGTCGACGAGATCCGCGATGGAGTCCACGATCGTCGAGGGGCGGTAGGGGTACTGCTCGATCTCGGCGGGCGTGGTCAGCCCCGTGAGCACCAGGAACGTCTCCATGCCTGCCTCGAGACCGGCCAGCACGTCGGTGTCCATCCGGTCGCCGATCATCGCGCTGGTCTCCGAGTGCGCCCCGATGGCGTTCAGGCCGGTCCGCATCATCAGCGGGTTCGGCTTGCCCGCGAAGTACGGCTGCTTGCCGGTCGCCTTGGTGATCAGCGCGGCGACCGCTCCGGTGGCGGGCAGCGGACCCTCCGTGGACGGGCCGGTCTCGTCCGGGTTGGTGGCGATGAAACGGGCGCCGCCCTTGATCAGCCGGACCGCCTTGGTCATGGCCTCGAACGAGTACGTACGGGTTTCCCCGAGGACCACGTAGTCGGGGTCGTGGTCGGTGAGCACGTAGCCGATGTCGTGCAGCGCCGTGGTCAGGCCCGCCTCGCCGATGACGTACGCGGTGCCGCCGGGCCGCTGGTCCTCCAGGAACCTGGCGGTGGCCAGGGCGGAGGTCCAGATGTTGTCGACGGGCACGTCCAGACCCATGCGCTGGAGCCTGGCGTGCAGGTCACGGGCGGTGTAGATCGAGTTGTTGGTGAGCACCAGGAAGGGCTTTCCGGACTCCCGCAGCCTCTTGATGAAGGCGTCGGCGCCGGGGATCGGCACGCCCTCGTGGATGAGCACACCGTCCATGTCGGTGAGCCACGACTCGATGGGCTTGCGCTCTGACATGTGCTGGGTCTCCTGCCGTCCTGTGGCGTACGTACGCACTCGATCCGGGGGCGCCGGAACGGCGCTGTGCCGACGCCCCCACCCTAGTCAGGCCCGCGCGGCACCGGCCTGGTCAGGCCGGTTTCACCGACACTCCGTCGATCACCCAGTACCAGTTGTTGCCGCCGGTGTAGCGGAACCGGACCCGGGCCGTCCTGGCGCCGGCCGGCACCTGGAGGGTCACCGTCTCCACGCGGGAGGACGTGTCGGAGGTGTACGTCCGCACGGCGACCGGCGTCGCGCCGTCGTAGGAGACGAGTACCTCGCCCTTCTGCGGGGACTCCTGGCGGTAGTAGGTGGTGTACGTGAGAGTGGCGGCGGCGCCCGCGGTGACCGGATAGGCGGGGCTGACCAGGGTGGAGTCGAAGGTGCCCGAGAAGGTCTTGTCCTGCCACTCGTCACCGTCGGCGACCGCGAAGACGTTGCGGGCCCGGACGTTGCTCTCACGGTTCTGGTCGGCCTGCGCCTTCGTCCAGAACTCGTCCGTGGTGAAGGACCAGCCGCGCCACTCGGTGACGCCGCCCGTGCCCATCGCGGAGTTGTCGACCGACCAGCCGTTCGGCGGGGTGTGGGTGAATCCGAGCACCGTCGCGCCGATGCCGGTCTCGTCGACGCGGGTGGCGAGCTGGGGACGCAGCGCGTCGAAGTCGTCCGGGGCGGGCTGCTGCACGGGCCGTCCGTCGAGTCCCCAGGCGGGGTCGACGGCGACGCCGAGGTGCGCGAGGGCGGAGGCGGCGACGTCCGGCATCTTGACGTCGTGGCGCACCGAGCCGGCGGCGAGCGTCGGGCCGGTGGCGATCAGGAAGGTCTGCCGCTCGGGCCAGCTGGAGCCGCCGTGGCCGCCCGCGTCGGTGTGTCCGTGGTCGGCGGTGATCATGATCAGCCAGTCCTCGGAGGCGTACGTGGCACGGGACCTGACGGCGGCGACCATCTGTCCGACCTGGGTGTCGACGCCGTGGATGGCGTCCAGGTACTGCTGACTGGCGGCGCCGTAGCTGTGGCCCGCGTGGTCGACGTTGTCGAGCTGGACGAAGACCGCGGCGGGGTCGGCGTCGCGCAGCCGGGCGACGGCGCGCGAGGTGGTGCCGGTGTCGTACTCGGCGCTCGGGGTGGACACGCGGGTGTCGACCTTCGCGGAGAACACGGTGTCCGTCAGGGGCGCCCAGGAGGAGACGGCGTAGGTCGACAGGGACGGCTTCGCGGTCTCGATCCGGGTGAGGAAGTCCGGGTACTGGGCGAACTTCTGGCCGGTGAAGCTGTTGTCCTTCACGTTGTGCTTGTCGGGCCAGACACCGGTGATGAGCGTGGACCAGCCGGGGCCCGAGAGGGTCGGGGCGAGCGGGTTGGCGTAGACGCTGCTGGGCGCGGTGAGACCCGCGGCCATCAGGGCGTCGAGACTGGGCGCGTCGGCGTCCTTGACACGGCTCAGCAGGGTGCCGTCGAGGCCGATGACGAGGACCTTGGGCGTCCTGGCGGCGGCTCGGGCGACGGACGCGAGCGGGCCGGCGGCGAGGGCGAGACCGGCCGCGGAGGCGAGCAGGGAGCGACGGGACATGCGTGACGACACGTGATCCTCCGGGAGGGGGACGAGGGTGTGGAGCACGGATGGAGCAGCGAGGGGTGACGCGGTCGGGCACGGCGACGCCCCCGGCGGTTCGGGTCCAGGGGCGTCGCGGGTGGTGGGGGTGGTGCGGGTGGCGGGGGTGGTACGGGTGGGCAGTTCGGCTGCCGGTGGTTCAGCTGCCGGTCGTTCGGCTGCCGGTGGGTCAACTGCCGATCGTTCAGCTGCCGGTGGTTCAGCTGCCGGTGGCGGACTTCCAGTCCTCAACGTACGTGGTGAGGTTCTTGTCGATGTCCGCCCAGTCGGGCTCGAAGACCTCGACGCCGTCCATGAGCTTGGTGAGGGCGATGGCGTTGGCGTCGGTGGCCTTGATGTCCTTGCGGGCGGAGAAGCCGCCGCCGATCTCGCTGACCTGCTGCTGGGCCTTGGCGGTCAGCATGTAGTCGAGGAGCTTCCTGCCGTTCTCGGTGTGCGGGGCCTTGGTGACGAGGCCGGCGGCGTACGGGAGCGCGAAGGTGGTCGGCTTGCCCGCGCCGTCGGTGGCCTTGTCGGTGGCCTGGGGGAACCAGATGCCGAGGTTCGGCATGTCCTTGGACTGCGCGTAGTTCATCTGGACGTCGCCGTTGGCGACCAGCAGTTCGCCCTTGTCGACCTTGGGGGCGAGCTTGCCGGTGGAGGCGGACGGGCCGACGTTGTTCGTCTGGAGCTTCTTCAGGTACTCCAGCGCCGCGTCCTTGCCGCCGAAGTCGTGGATCGCCTTGATGAGTACGGCGGTTCCGTCACCGGCGACGCCGGGCGTCGAGTACTGGAGCTTGTTCTCGTACGTGCCGTCGAGCAGTTCCTCCCACGTCGTGGGCGCCTGGCTCAGCTCCTTCTTGTTGTAGACGAAGCCGAAGTAGTTGTTGACGACGGAGGTCCAGGTGGCGTCGGCTGCCTTGTCGGCGCCGTCGACCTGGTCGGAGCCCTCGGGCGCGTACTTCTGGAGCAGTCCCTTGCCGTCGGCCTGCTGGATGAACGGCGGGAGGGTGACGAGGACGTCGGCCTGCGGGTTGGTCTTCTCGCGGACGGCCCGCTGGACCATCTCGCCCGAGCCGCCCTCGACGTACTTGACCTCGATCCCGGTCTCCTTCTCGAAGTCCTTGAAGACCTGGTCGTACCAGCCGTCGCCGTTCTCGCCCTTGAGTCCGTCCGCGCTGTAGACGGTGACGACCTTGGCGTCGGAGGCCGCGGAGTCGCCCCCGCAGGCGGTGAGGGTGGAGGCGAGAGCGAGTACGCCGACGACGGCGGTGACCGGCCTGAGGTGCTTGTTTCTGGGCATGGCGAGGTGAACTCCTTGCGTGAGCGGTGCTTTTGAGGGTTACGACGGGTGGAGCGGATCAGCGGTAGGAGGCCCTGGTGCGGATCCGGGAGACGGCGAACAGCACGAGCACCGTCGCCGTCATGAGGACCACGGCGAGAGCGGAACCGGTGAACAGGGCGCCGCGGTCGGTGGCCGCGTAGATCTGGACGGGAAGCGGGGTCCAGTCCGGTGGGTAGAGCATCATCGTGGCGCTCAACTCGCCCATGGACAGGGCGAAGCAGAGGCCCGCGGCGGCGGTCAGCGAGGGCAGCAGCAGCGGCAGCCGCACCCGCCACAGCACGTAGGAGGGCCGGGCGCCGAGGGAGGCGGCGGCCTGTTCGTACGCCGGGTCGAGCCGTGTGACGGCGGCCGACACCGACTGGTGGGCGAACGCCGTGACAAGAACGGCGTGCGCGAGGACGACGATCCACCGGGTGCCGTTGAGCAGCATCGGCGGCTTGGAGAAGGCGACCAGGATCGCGAGCCCGACGACGACGGAGGGCACCGCGACCGGCAGCATGAACAGCGCGTCCAGCAGCCGCTTGCCGCGCTTCTTCAGGGCGTGCCCGGCGAGCGCCGCCCAGGTGCCGACGACGAGCGCGAGCACGCTCGCGGTGATTGCGGTGACCAGGCTGGTGGTGAGGGCCCGGAGGGATTCGCCGCGGGTGGCGGCGGAGTAGTGCCCGGTGGTGAAGCCGGACGGGAACGCGCTCGACCAGTTCGTGGCGAACGACGCGGCGAGGACGACGAGCAGCGGCAGGGCGAACAGGGGCAGGAAGAGGACGAAGAAGACGGCCCAGGTGGCCCACTTCCCCTTGCGGCTATGCACCAGCACGGCGGCTCACCACCCGGTAGAGGCCGTAGAGCCCCACGGAGATCAGGACGTTGACGACGGCGACGACACACGCTCCCGGATAGTCGGACTCCAGGATCGCCTTGCTGTAGACGAGCATCGGCAGGGTGGTGACCCCTTTCGCCCCGGTGAACAGGACGATGCCGAACTCGTTCAGGCACAGCACGAGTACGAGGGCACCGCCGGCGGCGAGCGCGGGCAGCGCCTCGGGCAGGATGACCTGCCGCACGATCCGGGCGGGCCGCGCGCCGAGGGAGGACGCCACCTCCAGCTGACCGGTGTCGATGCCGGAGAAGGCGGCGAGCAGCGGCCGCATCACGAACGGGGTGAAGTACGTGATCTCCGCGAGGAGCACTCCCCAGGGCGTGGTGAGGAACTGGAAGGGTCCCTCGGCCGCTCCGGTGGCGTCCGTCCACAGGCCGTTGGCCATGCCGACGGTGCCGTAGACGAACAGCAGCGCGAGCGTGATCAGGAAGGACGGGAAGGACAGGAAGACGTCGATGAACCTGGCGACGGCCTTCCCGCCCGGGAACGGCACGAAGGCGATGACCAGGGCGAGGACGAATCCGAGGACCAGGCATCCGACGGTGGACCCGACCGCCAGCCACACCGTGGTACCGAGCGCTTCCCGGAACGCCGCCGAGGCGAACACGTCCCCGTACGCCCGCGCCGACGTCCCCCCGCTGTCCGGCCGAAACGACTGCTGGACGACCAGAGCGAGCGGATAGAGAAACACAAGCCCGAGGACGGCGACGGGGGGCAGGGCCCAGAGGGGGGCGCTGGACCATCGCCGGGGGTGATGATGAGACGCCGCCGACGCCGCCGACTCCGGCTGGCCTGGCTGGCCCGGCTGGCCAGACTGATCCGGCTGATCCGGCTGATCCGGCTGATCCGGCTGATCCGGCTGATCCGGCTGATCCGGCTGATCCGGCTGACCCCGCTGTGGGCAATCGTTCCGCAGGGCGGAACGGGTGGGCACAGCCACCGGCGCCGGGTCACCTGTCGTCGGAGGTTCGCTGGACCTAGCCATCGGTCACCCCGCCGGCGAGCAGTACCGCGTCCTCGGAGGCGAAGTGCAGCTCCACCGACTCCCCCGCAGCCGGCGGCGTCCGCGACTCGCGGAGATCAGCCATCACCCGGTGGCCCCCCACATCGACGTACAGCCGATGGGTGGCCCCCCGCCACTGCACCTCGGCGACGGTCCCGCCGAGGGAGTTCGGCCCCGCCCCGAGTCCGACGAGATGCGGGCGTATGCACAGCGTGGCGGACGCCCCCCGGGCGGCACCCCCGGTCGGGATCCTGAGCTCGGTCCCGGCGAGGGACACCGTGCCGGAACCCACCGTCACCGGCAGCAGGTTGGCGTTGCCCACGAACGACGCCGTGAACTCGGTGCGCGGCGCCCGGTAAAGCTCCTGGGGCGTGCCGACGTCCTGGAGCCGGGCCTTGTCCATGACGGCGATCCGGTCGGCCAGGGTCAGCGCCTCGACCTGGTCGTGGGTGACGTACAGGATCGACACCTCGGGCAACTCACGGTGCAGCCGGGCGAGTTCGCCGAGCATCCCGGAGCGCAGCTGCGCGTCGAGCGCGGACAGCGGCTCGTCGAGCAGGAGGACGCCGGGCCGGATGGCGAGCGCCCGCGCGATGGCGACCCGTTGCTGCTGCCCGCCGGACAGTTCGCGCGGGTAGCGCCGCGCGAACGCCCCCATCCCGGTCATCTCCAGCGCCTCGGCGACCCGCCCGCGGATCTCCCCCTTGGGCGCCTTCCGCGCCCTGAGCCCGAAGGCGACGTTGTCCTCGACCCGCATGTGCGGGAAGAGGGCGTACTGCTGGACGACCATGCCGATCCCGCGCCGGTGCGGCGGCAGGTCCGTGATGTCGCGGTCGCCGATGAACACCCGCCCGGAGTCGGGCCGTACGAACCCGGCGACGGCGCGCAGGGCGGTCGTCTTGCCGGATCCGGAGGGCCCGAGGAGCGCCATCACCTCGCCGGGCTCGACGGTGAGGCCGAGCGAGTCGAGGACCGTGGTCCCGCCGTACGCGACCGACACGTTCTCGAAGCGGACACCGCCGCTCATGACCCGAATTCCCTGAGCAGGGACGGGAGTTCGGCGACGGATCCGAGGACCGCGGTGGCACCCGCGGCCCGCAACGCCGTGTCCCCGTGCGCCCCGGTGAGGACACCGGCGACGACCCCGGCCCCGGCACGTACGCCGCTGAGCATGTCGTACGAGGTGTCGCCGGCCACCGCGACCTGTCGCAGGCCGTCGGCGGCCCGGGTCCGCAGGAACGCCTCCAGCACCATGTCGGGGTACGGGCGCCCGCGGCCCCCCGCGTCGGCGGGGCACAGGGTGAGCGGCACCAGGTCCCGCCAGCCCAGGGCGTCGAGGATCGCGTCCTGGGTGACGCGGGCGAACCCGGTGGTGAGCACGACCGTCCGCCCGGCGGCGGTGAGTTCCTCGATGGCCTCGCGCGCGCCGTCGACCGGTGCGATGAGCCCGTCGTCGACGAGTTCCCCGTACGCCTTCTCGAAGGCGGAGTTGGCCCGCTGGGCGAGTGTCTCCTCACCGAACAGGTGCCGGAAGACGGAGATCTTGGACTCGCCCATGGTGGCGCGGACGTAGTCGAGCTTCTCCGCGTGGTCGGCGGAGCCGGGCTCGACGCCGAGTTCCCCGGCGGCCGTCGCGAAGGCCCGCTCGACGAGTCCGCCGTCGGCGACGGTGGTTCCCGCCATGTCGAGCACCACAAGTCGTATGTCGTTCAACTCGGTTCACCATCCCAGCTTGTCGGCGGTGGTCTCTGCGATCGCGGGCGAGCAGGTCATGCCGCGCCCGCCGGGCCCGGTGACCAGCCACACCCCGTCCCGTACGCGCTGGCGGTGCACGACCCGGCTCGGATCGGTGCACTGCGCGTACACCCCGGCCCAGCGCCGCCGGATCTTCGGCAGCGGGCGTCCGAGGAAGGACTCGACGACGCCGGTCAGGTGGTCGTAGGGCTCCTCGACGGTGTCGAAGGCGAAGGGGTGCTCGTACTCGTGGGTGTCGCCGATGGTCAGCCCACCGTCCGCGCGCTGCACCATGAGCAGCTGCATCCGGTGGGCGGCGGCGGTCTCGGCCTGCGGCTGACCGGAGTTGAGCCGGTCCAGGGCCTCGCCGCGGTAGGCCGGGTAGTAGCGGAAGCTGTCCGCGTCGGCGACCGAGGTGGTGAGCGGCTCGCCGAGCGGCTCGGTCTGCATCATCTGCAACCGCACCCGCCGCACGGGCAGTTCGGGCCCGGCCAACTCCCGTACGAGACCGCCGAGCCAGGCCCCCGTGCACAGCACGACCACGTCGCCGCGGTGCACGTCTCCGTGGTCGTCACGGACCGCGTGCTCACCGACGACGTCGCGGACCTCGCGACCCGGCAGGAAGGTGTAGCGCGAGGACTTCAGCAGCTCGGCTCTCAGGGCGAGTTGGGCGACGCGCGGTTCGACGGCCGCGTCGCGCTCGCAGTACAGGGCGGCGTCGTACGTGCCCCGCAGGGCCGGGTTCACGGCGCGCGCCTCGCCCGCCGTCAGCAGCTTGTAGCCGCGGGCGGCGGCGTCCGGGCGGGCCAGGGCCTCCTCGGCGACGGCGAGTTCACGCTCGCCGCGTACGGGGGTCAGCGACCCGTTCGCCCGGAAGCCGATCCCCGGGACGCGGGCCCCGATCGACTCCCACAACTCCCTTGCCCGCAGGGCGGTTTCGAGCTCCTCTCCTCCGGCGCGACCACTCACCCAGATCTGTCCGAAGTTGCGCAGCGAGGCCCCGCGGGCCTCCGCCTCACGCTCGATCTGCACGACCTCGTGGCCGCGCTCCACTGCGTGCCAGGCATGCAGGGTGCCCACCACGCCGGCTCCGACAACTATCACTCTCACAACGGCAACGCTCCTCGGAAGGGGGGAATCGAAAGGGACGGCACAGCATCCGAATGGTGAACTGCCTATCACATTTGGGCTAGACCCGTTACCTGTACGTTATAAAGAACGGGCGGACCGCAGCCCACCCGCGTCCGAACTATCCGAACTGTTCGGATAGTTTGGATAGTTCAGATTGTTCGGAAAGAAGGGGTCAGCCGCCGAGATGGGCGGTGAAGGAGAACCGGTCTCCCCGGTACAGGGTCCGCACGCGCTCCAGCGGCTCGCCCGCCGTGTCCCGCGAGACCCGGTGGATCAGCAGCATCGGAAGCGCGGGCGGCGTACCGATGAGCAGCGCCTCGCGCGGGGTGGCCAGCACCGTCTCGATGCGCTCGTCGGCGTCACCGAACGCGATGCCGAGCCGCTCGTGGAGGTAGGCGTAGAAGGACGAGTCGGGGGTGAAGTCGCGGTCGAGGTGGGGTACGCGCGCCACGGCGACGTAGGTGCTCTCAAGGCCCACCCGCTCGTCGTCGGCGAGCAGCACGCGCTCCATGTGCCAGACCGGTTCGCCGCGCGTCAGGCCGGCCTCGGCCGCGAGGGACTCGGGGCAGGGGAAGCGGTCGAGGCTGATCAGCGTACGACCGGGGGTGCGCCCCTGCCGCCGTACGCCCTCGGTGTAGCTGGCCAGCGACAGCGGCTGCTCCAGCTTCGGACCCGCGACCACCGTGCCGCGCCCCTGCCGCCGCACCTTCCCCTCCAGCAACAGCTCCCGCAGCGCCTGCCGCACGGTCTCCCGCGCGACCTCGTACGTCTCCGCGAGATCCCGCTCCGGCGGCAGCGGCTCTCCCTCCCCCAACTCCTCGATGAGCAGGGCGATGTGCGCCTTCACCGCGTAGTACTTCGGGATGCGGCCGTGCTCCGGGATACCGGAGCGCACGGGGGCGCCGGGGGCCTGGTCGTTCGGGTAGTCCACGGGGTCGATCGTCGCAGACGGGGGGAGTGGGGGCGGGCGCCAGGTGTGGAGGGCTACAGAGACACCGGAGGGGGTGGACTCCGCGCGTCACCCGCCGAGCCGTGTCGGCCGGAACCCGGCGCGCACCCGGGACCTCACCGCCGTACCCGTACCCGTGCCCGCGCCCGTGCCCGCCGGGACGCGACGAGGAGGACGACGCCGGTGCCGGACAGCAGAGCACCCGCTGCCAGGCCGAGCCCGCGCGAGGCGCGCGGACCGGTGCTCGCCAGTTCGTCGGCGGCCGGCGCCGCCCCCTCTTCCTCCCCTACGACACCGCCGTCGCCGCCCACACCACCGGTGCCGGCGCCCCCGGTGCTCGCGCCGCCCGCGTCCTCGCCGGCACCTTCCCGGTCCCGCTCCCCGTCTCCCCTGCCCTCGGCCTCACCCGTGCCCTCCGCCTCGCTCTCACCCTCGTCCTCTGCCTCGCCCTCGTCCGCGTCCTCGTCCGCGATGCGGAACCGGTAGTCGTTCGACTCCCCCACCCAGTCGCCGTCGTCGTCGTGCCGCTGTACGACGGCCGCGTTGGCGACGACGTCGTTCGGGACGGCGGCGTCGGAGGTGACGGAGAGACGGACCTTCACGGTGAGCGTCCGCCCGGGTCCCACGGTGAACCCCGGGAAACCGTCGAACGCCCCCACGTTCTCGTCCTCGTCGGTCTTCTCGAACTCGACGGGATGAGGCGCCTCAGTGCCGCCCTGCTCGGCACCGGCACCCTCGTAGAACTCCAGCCGCGCCTGCTCGGGCCGCAACGCCCGCTTCTCGTCCACCAGGACGACGACCGGGTGGATGCCCTGGCAGGTCTGCGCGGTGGTGTTGGTGAGGTCGATGTACCAGGTCCCGAAGCCGCCCCCGACGTCGTAGCGGGCGGGACCGCCGTGGATCCGGGTCTCCACCGGGAAGGCGCGGCTCTCGGTGGCGGCACAGATGGGGCTCGGCTCCGCCCGTGCCGTACCCGGCGTGGCGAGCGTGAGCGGGAGGGCGGCGGCCGCAGCTGTCACGGAGAGGGGCAGGGACGTGCGCAGTCTCAATCGCGTTCGCATTCGCGTTCGCATTCGCATGAGGAGCCTTTGCCGATCGGGAGCGTAAGCGGTACCGGGCAGCGGCCCGCGACCCTGTCACGCATCCCCCGCCCGCCCCACGCCGCCACGCCGCCGAGCAACCCGTTCGGCGGCACCACTCCCCTCGCCCGGCGGAGGCGCTCTAGCCCGTACGAAGCCGCCGAACGCGCCGGTCAGTCGGTGTCGGTGGCCGCCAGCACCGCGACCCGCGTCCCGGTGGGATCGAGCACGGCGAAAGCCACGTCCGAGGTGTCGTGGTGGAACCAGTCCGTGAACGCCGTGAACCGCAGCCACCGATGGTCAGCGGCAGACCGCGCCGCCTCCCGTCACCAGTCACCCGCTCACCCGTCCCCGCGGCCGAACAACGGCCCCAGCAGCAACTGGGCGGCCCCCTCCGCCACACCCCGCGCCCCGCCGGGAGCGACCCGCACGGGGACCGGCGTGTCCGCGCCCTCTCGCCGGGCCCGCTCCTCCAGTACGGCGCCGACACCTCGTACGAAGGTCTCCTCATGGGCCGCGATCGTGCGGCCGCCCAGGAGCACGAGGTCGATGTCCAGCAGCCCCACGAGGTTCGCCGCGCCCACGCCCAGTACCCGTGCGGCCTCGGGCATCGCGCCGTCGGCGACCGCGCCCAGGCAGAGCACCTCGACGCACCCCCGGTCGCCGCAGCCGCACAGGGGGCCGTCGAGCTGGATGACCTGGTGTCCGAACTCGCCCGCGCCCGTACGCGCGCCACGGTGGACGGCGCCGCCGATGACGAGGCCGGCGCCCAGGCCCGTACCCAGGTGCAGATAGGCGAAGGAGCCGTTGCCCGCGGCGGGGTCCAGGGCATCGCCCGCCGCCAGTCCCAGCGCGGCTGCGTTCGTGTCCTTGTCCACCACTACGGGCAGCCCCAGCCGTCCCGCCAGAGCGTCCCGCAGCGGAAATCCGTCCCACTCGGGGAACCCGGTGACCCGGTGCAGCATCCCTCGTACGTGATCGAGCGGGCCCGGGACAGCGACTCCCACCCCCAGCACGGAGCCCACGCCCGGCACGGAGCCCCCGCCCAGTACGGAGCCCGCCCCGGTGAGCAGCGCCGCGACCTCCGTGGCCGCGACCTCGACCACCGCGTCCGCGCCGCGTCCCAGATCGAGGGGGGCCCGCCGTACCGCCACGACCGCTCCGGTGAGATCGCAGAGCACGGCTGTCAGTTCGTCGCGGTCGAGGTGCAGGCCGACCGCGTGTCCGGCCCCCGGGACGAGCCGCAGCACCGTGCGTGGTTTGCCGCCCGTGGATGCTCGACGGCCCGCCTCCGCCAGCAGACCGTCCGCGCGCAGCCGTGCGGTGATCTTGCTGACGGCCTGCGGGGTGAGCGCGGTCCGTTCGGCGAGTTCGAGACGGCTGATACCGGTCCGACCCGCGGTACGCAGCAGGTCGAGCACGAGCGCGGCGTTGTGGCTGCGGGGGGCGCGGAGGTTCACTCCGGCGCGGGCTGTGGTTCGGTCGCGGGTGGGCTGGTCGCCGGTGACCCGCTCAGGGGTGGCCCGGTCGCCCGTGGCCTCGACGCCCGGGGCCTCGCCCGGGGGCTGCTCGTCGCCCGGGGCCTGCTCGACGCCTGGGGCCACGCCGCTCGTGAGCCCGCCGCCTGTGGCCGCGCCACTCGTCACTGCTCTGCCTGTCACGGCTCGGCCCGTCACCGCGTCGCCCGCCCGCGGGTCACCTGCCGTCGCGGCCCTCACCGACTCCGCGTCGGGCACCGCGCCCGGCACCCGCTCACCACATGCACCCGGCGAACCCGTACCCGACCCCGACCTTGCCCCCGGCCCCGTCCCCGATCCCGATCCCGCATCGATCCTGTTCACGTACGCCATTGTCCTCCGCGCTTGCACTTTGGCAACAGCGTTGCGAAAGTGGACGTATGACTGGCACAGGTTCTGAACCCGGCGCGCCCGCCGCCTCCGCAGCCCCCGGCACCCCGGGCGGCCCCCTCCGCGTGGCCCTCGTCGGCTACGGCCTGGCGGGCTCCGTCTTCCACGCCCCCCTGATCGCGGCGACCGAGGGCCTGGCCCTCGACACGGTCGTCACCTCGAACCCGGAGCGGCAGGAGCAGGCCCGCGCCGAGTTCGGCGACGGGCTGCGCTTCGCCGCCACCCCCGACGACCTCTGGGCCCGCGCCGACGAGCTGGACCTGGTCGTCATCGCCTCGCCGAACAAGACGCATGTCGCGATCGCGACCGCCGCCCTCAAGGCGGGCCTCCCCGTGGTCGTCGACAAGCCCCTCGCCGGTACGGCGGCGGAGGCCCGCGAGCTGGCCGCCCTGGCCGACGAACGCGGCCTGCTCCTCTCCGTCTTCCAGAACCGCCGCTGGGACAACGACTTCCTGACCCTGCGCAAGCTCATCGCCGAGGGCGAACTGGGCGACGTGTGGCGCTTCGAGTCCCGCTTCGAGCGCTGGCGCCCGCAGCCCAAGGGAGGCTGGCGCGAGTCCGGCGACCCGGCAGAGATCGGAGGTCTCCTCTACGACCTCGGCAGCCACGTCGTCGACCAGGCACTGGTCCTCTTCGGCCCCGCGACCTCGGTGTACGCGGAGTCGGACATCCGTCGCGCGGGGGCCGCGACGGACGACGACACGTTCTTCGCGATCACGCACGAGAGCGGCGTCCGCTCCCACCTCTACGTGTCGGCGACCACCGCCCAACTCGGCCCGCGTTTCCGGGTGCTGGGCTCGCAGGCCGGCTACGTGAAGTACGGCCTCGACCCCCAGGAGGCGGCCCTGCGCGACGGAAAGCGTCCCACCGACACCGACGAGGAGTGGGGCGTCGAGCCCGAGTCCCTGTGGGGCCGGGTGGGCGCCGGGGAGTCTCCGCTCACGGGCGGCGGCCGGCCCGAGCCCACGGTTCCGGGCGCCTACCCCGCGTACTACGCGGCCATCGCCGCCGCCCTGCGCGACGGCGGCCTCAACCCGGTCACCGCGCACGAGGCCGCGGCCGCCCTCGACGTCCTGGAGGCGGGCCGCCGCTCGGCCCGCGACGGAGTGGTGGTGTCCCTGTGAACGCCCCCACGATTCCCGAACTGGAGGAGCAGGAGCGCCGGTTGACGCTGGCGCACTTCACCTACGACGACGCGTGGGCGCTCGGCACCCTGCTGGTGGACATGGCCCGCGAGCAGGCCGCGCCCGTCGCCATCGACATCCGCCGCGGCGGCCAGCAGCTCTTCCACGCCGCACTGCCCGGTTCAACACCGGACAACGACGCCTGGATCGACCGCAAGCGCCGGGTCGTCGAACGCTACGGCTCCTCGTCCTACCTCGTAGGCTCCCGCTTCCGCGCCAAGGGCACCACCTTCGAGGAGTCCTCCCGCCTCGACCCCGACACCTACGCGGCCCACGGCGGCGCGTTCCCGATCACCGTCGAGGGAGCGGGAGTCGTCGGCACCGTCGTCGTCTCCGGCCTCCCCCAGATCGAGGACCACGCCATGGTCGTAGCAGCCCTGGAACACTTCATCGCAGGCTGACCCCACAAGAAACGCGAACACCCGCGCCCCGCAAGGGGCGCGGGGAACTGTGCGACCAGCCACAGCCGACCGTCAGCCAAAAACCAACGGCCGAAGGCAGACGCTGAAGCCACGCGGCACGCGGCTGGGCGGCACGCGGCTGGGCGGCACGCGGCTGGGCGGCACGCGGCTGGGCGGTGCCGTCGACACCGGACGACGGCACCGCCCAGCAACCCGCGCAACCCCACCAAACCAAGCGGAGCGCCTACGCGTTCTTGAGTTCCTGTCGCTGCCGCCCGAGCCCCTCGATCTCCAGCTCCACCACGTCCCCGGCCCGCAGGTACGGCTTGGGCTCCGGCGCCCCCATGGCAACCCCCGCCGGCGTACCGGTGTTGATGACATCGCCCGGATACAGCGTCATGAACTGGCTTACGTACCGCACCACTTCGGCGACGGGGAAGATCTGCTCGGCGGTCGTCCCGTTCTGCTTGAGCTCACCGTTGACCCAGAGCTTCAGCGTCAGGTTCTGCGGGTCCGGCACCTCGTCCGCGGTCACCAGCCAGGGACCGAGCGGGTTGAACGTCTCGCAGTTCTTGCCCTTGTCCCAGGTCCCGCCGCGCTCGATCTGGAACTCGCGCTCGGAGACGTCGTGCGCCACCGCGTACCCGGCGACGTGCGCGAGCGCCTCCTCGTGCGACACCAGATAGCGTGCCGTGCGGCCGATCACGATCGCGAGCTCGACCTCCCAGTCGGTCTTCACGGACCCGCGCGGCACGAGCACGGTGTCGTTCGGACCGATCACCGTGTCCGCCGCCTTGAAGAAGACGACCGGCTCACCCGGCGGCTCGGCCCCGGTCTCGCGGGCGTGGTCGTGGTAGTTCAGCCCGATGCACACGACCTTGCCGATCCGGGCGAGCGGCGGCCCGACCCGCAGCCCGGCCCCGTCCAGCTCGGGCAACTCCCCCGCCTCCGCGGCGGTCCGGATCCGGCCGAGCGCCCCGGCATCGGCGAGCAGCGCCCCGTCGATGTCCGTGACGACACCCGACAGGTCCCGCAGGGTCCCCTCGGCGTCGAGCAGCGCGGGCCGCTCCGATCCCGCCGTACCGACTCGCAGCAGCTTCATGATGAGCATCTCCCTCGATCTCGGGCGGCCGTCCGACGGGTGCAGCCATCGGATGACTGGTCGATCGTCCAAGTTCGGCGTCCAGTCCGCAAGACCCTGATCACGGACTGGACCGCGCTCCCGGGCGTCCGGGTGGGCAGGGCTCATGGGTTCACGGGTTCACGGGTTCACGGGATACAGCAGCGCCCGCTCCACCGCGCTCCACGTCGTACTGGTCACCATGTACAGCGCGGCCGCCAACGGCATCACCGCCACGGAGAAGAGCGTGAGGAAGGACATGAACGGCATGACCTTGCTGACGGCGGCGAACCCGGGCACCGGCTGTCCCCCGTCGCCCGCCGCGGCGGCGGCCAGCGCGCCACCGGCCGCCGTCATCCGCTTCGTACGCCAGTAGTTGAAGCTCGCGACTGCCGCCACGACGGCGAAGAGCGCGAGGTAGACGAGCCCCGGCGCCCCGAGGAGGCCGCCGTCGCCCAGCGCGTCCGCCCAACGGTCGCCGAGCGGCGCGGCGAAGAGCTGGTGCGCCAGCAGGCCGTTGGCCTCGCCGCCGATCGTCGAGCTGGAGAAGAGGTGGTAGAGCAGGAAGAAGGCGGGCATCTGGCACAGCCCCGGCAGCAGCCCGGACAGCGGTGACACCTTCTCCTTCTCGTGCAGCTCCAGCACCGCCTTCCGCAGCTTCTCCGGGTTCTTCGCGTGCTTCCTGCGCAGCTCCGCGAGCCGCGGCTGGAGCCTGGCCCGCGCCCGCTGTCCCCGCGCCGCGGCCCGCGACAGGGGATGCACGAGGAGACGTACGAGCGCGGTGAACAGAACGATCGCGGCAGCCGCCGCGGAAGCGTGGAACAGCGGCTGGAGCAGCTCGGCGAGCTGCTCGACAACGCCGGCGAAAGCGGACAGGAACGTGGACATGGTGAGCCCTCCGAGGGTCTCGTCGTGCCGAAAGTGCGGGAGTACGGACGTAAGCGGGCGTGCGGCGTCGACGTACGGGATGGCGGCATGACGACCAGGCGCGGGGGAGGGCACGAGCACGGGCACGGATGTGGCGGTGCGCGTCCACGGCGGGCCACGGGTGTGGCGCGTTCCATGGACGCGGCGGCGCACGGGTACGGGTGTGCGGTGCACGGGCATGGCGGTGCACGGAGGTGGCTCGGGAGGTTCCCTACGCGGCGGCCGTCAGGAGGGCACGCCCCGGCGCCCGGGGACGCGAACGCCCCGCCGCGTCGGGATCACGCTGAGGGAGGAACGCCGTACGGTGCTCGCGGTCGCGGATGGCCGTCCGTACGCGCGTACGCGGCACGGCGGGCGCGCAGCGCGAGCCGATGAGCGCGCAGACGGCGAGCGCGGAACCGGCCGCGGCGGTCGCGGTGAACGCGACGGCGACAGCGGCGGCGAGGCTGCCGGTGTCGAGCAGGGCGACCTCGACGAGCAGCAGGAGCAGCATGGCGGCGGGACGCATGGTGTCCTTGCCCCAGGTCCGGATCATCGGCTGCTCCTCCTTCCTCGTACGGCTCGCGGCTGCACGGCTATACGGCTATACGGCTTGTACGAGTTATACGGTAAGCGTCCTGATCGGCTCAAGCAGGCACCCGCCCGGACCTCCGCTGGGCTCGGGGCCGAACGACACCCCCTAGCGCGGCCGCATGGAGGCGAGCTTCCCCCACACCACCAGCCGGTACGTGGAGGTGTACTCGGGGGTGCAGGTGGTGAGGGTGAGGTAGTACCCGGGCTCGGTGTACCCGTGGGCGGGCCGGGTGGCGCTGCGTGGCACGGGACCGATGACCCCGCCGTCCCGGGGCGAGGTCTGCGGAAGGGTGCTGTCGACGACGTACGTGTAGAAGGCGGCCCTGGTCTCGACGCTGATCTCGTCGCCGGGCCTGAGGCGGTTGATGTACCGGAACGGCTCGCCGTGCGTGTTGCGATGGCCGGCGAGGGCGAAGTTCCCTGCCTGGCCGGGCTGTTGGGTGTCCGTGTAGTGGCCGACGTATCCCTTGTTGAGGACGTCCGGCTTGCTGACGCCTTCGGCGACGGGGACGCGGAGGCCGAGACGGGGAATGGCGAGGACGGCGTAGGCCTGTGACCAACTGGGGCGCGGGGCGGTCCTGTTGACGTCACCGCGCGACAACTCGACGTCGGACGGCTCTTCGGCGGCCCCCTCCGCGGGCGTGGCGATCTCCTCCGGGGGCGTGGCGGCTCCCCCCGGTGTCCGCGTCTCCGAGGGTGCCGCGGCCCGCCACTCCCGCTCCAGGGCCCGCACCTCGCGCTCGGCGCCCTGCTGGGCCTGCCGGTTGGTCCACCACAGTTGATGGACGACGAGGAGGAGCAGCACCGTCCCCACCGTGACGAGGAGTTCGCCGCAGCTCCACAGGGCGCGCCGCAGCACGGCCCGCCGTCGTCGGGTGCTGTGCCGCACCACGGGAACCCGCATGCGTACGCCTCCTTCGCCGTGGCGGCACGCACGATAAGGGCTGCGGCTCCAAGTCACCAGACCCGCACGGCTTCATTACTCCACGTGATCGGCGCCTCTCCCCACTGGCCGACAGCAGCTTCATAAACCGGTTTTAGAAAGGGCTGTCACAACCCTCGACAACCTCACGCGCCACCCCCGATGCTTCCTGATGGCATCAGCGGGACAGGCCGCATCAGGCCGCGACAGCCCAACCCCGGTGGGACGACCGGCAGTTGGGCGGAACGGACGGAAGAGCCATGATCCGACGCAGAACACTGCTGGCCGCGGCGGGCGGCGCGGTCGCCGGCGGCGCCCTGGCGACGGGCACCGCACACGCGGACGCGACCATCGCCGTCACTCCGGCGACGACGTACGGGACTTGGGAGGGCTGGGGCACCTCGCTGGCCTGGTGGGCGAACGTCTTCGGCGCCCGGGACGACTTCGCCGACATCTTCTTCACCACCAAGTCGGTGGCGTACGGCGGCAGGACACTGCCCGGCCTGGGCCTGAACATCGCCCGCTACAACCTCGGCGCCTGCAGCTGGAACAGCGTGAACGGCGAGAGCATGGTCGCCTCCGCCAACATCCCCGGCTTCAAGCAGATCGAGGGCTTCTGGCAGGACTGGAACAACGAGGACCCGGCGTCCGCCGCCTGGGACTGGACGGCGGACGCCGCACAGCGGGCCGCGCTGGTGAAGGCCACCCAACGCGGCGCCGTGAGCGAGCTGTTCGCCAACTCCCCGATGTGGTGGATGTGCGCGAACCACAACCCGTCGGGCGCGGCGGGCGGCGGCAACAACCTCCAGAGCTGGAACTACCGCCAGCACGCCTCCCACCTGGCGGCCGTGGCCCTGTACGCGAAGTCGAACTGGGGCGTGAACTTCGCGACGGTGGACCCCTTCAACGAGCCTTCCTCCAACTGGTGGACCGCCACCGGCACCCAGGAGGGCTGCCACCTGGACGCCGCCGTCCAGTCGGCCGTACTCCCCTACCTGCGCAGCGAGTTGGACAAGCGCGGCCTGACGGGCACGAGGATCTCGGCCTCGGACGAGACGAGTTACGACCTGGCGCGCACGACCTGGAACTCCTTCAGCTCGGCCACCAAGGCCCTGGTCAACCGCGTCAACGTACACGGCTACCAGGGTTCGGGCGGGCGCCGCGACCTCCTCTACTCGGACGCCGTCACGACGTCCGGCAAGAGCCTGTGGAACTCCGAGTACGGAGACGGCGACGCCACCGGCCTCACCATGGCGGGCAACCTGCTCATGGACCTGCGCTGGCTGCACCCGACGGCCTGGGTCTACTGGCAGGTCATGGACCCGTCGGCGGGCTGGGCGACGATCGCGTACGACGCGAGCACCCTCCAGCCGGGCGCCGTACAGACGAAGTACTACGTGCTGGCACAGTTCAGCCGCCACATCCGGCCCGGCATGAAGATCGTGAACACGGGCGTGGACTACGCGACGGCGGCCTACGACGCGACGGCACGACGCCTGGTGATCGTCGCCGCCAACAAGTCCACCTCCGCCCAGACCCTGACCTTCGACCTCTCCCGCTACACCACCGTCACGGGCGGCACGGGCGGCGTGGTCCCCCGCTGGAACACCGCCACCTCGGGCGGCGGCGACCTCTACACGGCCCGCTCGGACACGTACCTGAACGGAAAATCGGTGAGCGTGCCGTTCGCGGCGGGGGCGGTGCAGACGTTGCAGGTGGACGGGGTGGTGGTGTGAGTGGCGCGGGCGTTCCGCGGGCAGAGGCGCTCACCCCTCCCCGGTAGGGGCGCTCACCCCTCGGTCGTGGGCGTGAGTCGCACGCGACGCGTACGGGAGTGAGTCCCGCGGGAATGAACGAAGTCGGGGCCGCCTGAACCTGCCCGGCGGGTGCGCCCCTTTCCCTCCCCTCCTTTGCCTCTGGCCTGCGGATCCCTCTCGTTCGCAGGCCGGCGGCAGTACCGTGTCCACCATGCGCCCCGACACGCCTGCCGAGAACGCCGACCACACCGGCGAAGCAGCCCGCCTGGAACGTACCGCCGGCCTCTACCCCGAGGACGCCGAACACCTGCTCGTGCAGGCCGCGGCACACCTCGAACTGGCCGGCGACCGCCCCGGAGCCACCGCCCTCTACGACCGCCTGCTCTCCGCCGCGGGCACCCTGGAGAACCCTCACCTGGTACGGGCCCTGAAGGCCGCCAACCTCTGGGAGTACGACCACGAGGCGGAGGCCCGAGCGATCATCGACGGAGTCCGCGCCGCGTCCCCGCGCGACCCGGCGCCCTGGGTGATCGTGGCGGAGTCCCTGGAGTCCCACGACGAGCTGGAAGCGGCCCAGGAAACGTTCACGCAGGCGGCCACGCTCCTGCTGACCGACGTGGCCGAGCCCCCGTACGCCACGCACCCCGTCCTCTTCGGGCGCCACCGGGTACGCCGCATGCTGGGTGCGACCCACGACGACTGGGACCTGCTGGCGGACACCCTGCACTCGTCCCCGGTGTCCCTCGACGAGCTCCACGACCCGAAGCGGGTCTGGTCCCTCGGCTCGGACAACCCGGCGGAACTCCAGGCCGAGATCTCCCGCCTCCGCGCCGAACTGAACACCCACCGCGCGGCCCTCTCCCGCCCCTTCCCGGTAGCGGTCCTCCACTGGCCGGCCCCCGAACTCACCGAACTCCTGACGGCGTACCCCTCCCTGGCTTCGGAATACCCGTCCCACGAGGACCACCTCACGACGATAGAGACGTCCCTACGAGAGCTGGCGGCCTCCGGCACCCCGAACCTGGGCATCGTCACGGGCACGGTCCCCTCATACGAGGCGTTCGCGGCGTCGGAGGCCTCGTCCCCGGCGGACGGCACGCTGTTGCCGCAGTACGCGACGACGTTGGCGGCGCGGGGGTTGGCGGTGGCTTGGCCTCCGCAGGGGGGGGCGGGGTGTTGGTGTGGGTCGGGGGACTCCTACGGCGGGTGTCACGGGGCCAGTCAATAATCCGGTAGGCCTGCGCAGGAAGGAGAACCGACGACCGAGGCCGACCGCCCGAGGGTGCACCCTCGGGCGCCTGTCCGAGAATCCTCAGGAATCATCACCTCGAACCGGGCTTTCAACGTCAGGAATGACCTGAAGCCGCGTCGAGCCCAAAAACCCATCTACGATGGCCCGTTGGTCCCAGGTGGCGCCACAGGTGTGAGCGCCTCGGGACGCCGGCACAATACTCGCGTGCCCGATGCCATCCCATCCTCCCCCGCCGTCTCGGCCCGCATGAGCCGACAGCTCTCTCGCGACACAGCTCCCGAGGTAGCGGTCCGACGCCTCCTTCACGCCTCCGGTCTCCGTTATCGCGTGAATGTCCCTGTTCCTGGGATGCCTCGACGTACGATCGACATCGCCTTTGGCAAAGCCAAGATCGCGATCTTCATGGACGGCTGCTTCTGGCACGGCTGCCCACAACACGCGACGCAACCGAAAGCGAACGCCACATGGTGGCGCGACAAGCTGGACAAGAACATGGCACGGGACCGCCAGACCTCTGAGCATCTGGTGGCCGAGGGATGGACCGTTTTGCGCTTCTGGGAGCACGAGCCACCGGAAGAAGTCGTTCGGTCCATCACCGATACCAGGACGTCGGCCAGCAATGCCACCCCTCCTTCACGCTTGCACATTCAGGCACGAACTCATGAACAGCCTGATACACCATGACCAAACGCACCGTCTGAACTGACGGGCACACAACTACCCACATCAGGCCCCGAGTTGCTGCGTCAACACCCGTGAATCGGGGCGACGAAACGCGGCCGAGGCCGCCGGGCCACCAGGCAACCTCGCCGAATTTATCGTTTGCGTATGCAATCAGGCTCTCGATAAGGATTGATTTTTCACTCACGAAACACCGCCCCGCCCTGAAGACAGGGAATGTGCGCGCATAGTGGGAGTGACGCGCCGACTACGCCCACACGAGACGAACTACCGCACATCCGGCATACCGAAGCCCTCGTCGGACTCCTCGCCACCCTCCTCGATGTCCCTGAAGCCGACATTGATCTCGTCGGTCCCAGACGTGACCGTGGCCACGGTGGCCGACCCGTTGACGACGAACTGCACCGAGCAGGGCTTGTCCGCCGAAAACTCCACAAACACTTCGCGCCGATTCGGATACACGGAACCTCCAAGGTTCACGGATTGTTCGGGCAATAACGAACACAGGGTTCCATCGCAGCAACAAGCGTCACACGCACGAAATTTGGGGACGATTCGTCTGCCGCGATGGCTGGAAGCGGGTTGCAATACGAGATCCCATGAACGGCGACCGCGCAGCTCCGCCCATGTCGCACGGAAGGGAGGGCGGGGGCCATGACTGCGCGGGCAATCGACTACTGAGGGGGTAACCGAGCGCCAGAGGAGCACAGTTGGGAACGGTAGCACGCCCCGAACGTGCGCACGTCGCATATTTGATCGACGCGGAGACTCCGCCCGGTGCTAGCATCGCGACCACGGCGACCGAAAGAGCCCCACCGGACACCAGATATGCACCTTATGCCCGTATCCACTTAAGGAAAGTTAACTTCTCCAAGATCACTTAACTTTGATCTCGAAGAAGCGAGGAGGACGATGAAAGACTTCAGTGTCTGGCTCGCGGAGATGCTGGTTCAACGCGGGATGAGCCAAAAGAAGCTGGCGGAGATGACCGGTGTCACCGGCGCGGCCGTGAACGGGTGGGTCAACGGTCGTTCCGAGCCCCGGTACGAGAAGATCGCCGCCGTGGCTGCGGCCCTGGACGTCGAGATCGAGGACGCCGTCAACCGCCGGACTCCGATGGTCTCGCCCGACGACGTGAAGTGGGTCTTCCGGGCAGCCCCGGCAGACGGCGGACGCGAGGGGGGCAACACGGCCACCTTCGCCTTCTCCGCGAGCTTGGACGTACTGGCGCGAGAGGCGACACAGAACAGTCTGGACGAGCAACTGCCCGGTCCGGAACCGGTGGTCGCCAAATACGTACTGCACGAGTTGACCGGACAGCATCTCAAGGACTTTCTTGCCGCTCTCGGTTGGGAGGCCATCGAAAGACATATCACCGCCGCGGCCGACATGCGGCAGAAGGTCGGCCGTGTACTCAGGGACGGACTGAGTGAACTGGCGGACACCCAGCGGCTCATTCTGCTGCGGGTGGACGACTACAACGCGACCGGTCTCACAGGCCCGGAGTTCGACGACGGACGGTTCGCGCGCGTTGTACGGCGAACCCTGGACAGTGGGAAAGCCGGTGCGCAGGGCGGTTCGTACGGCCTGGGGAAAGCCGCGTTGTGGGCATCCAGCCGATTCGGCCTGGTACTCGTGAACAGCACGCTCTCCACACCCGAGCAGGGCCGCACGGAGCGCCGCATGGCGGGGCGGTTGGAGCTGCCGTGGCACACCCTCGACGGCGTCGAGTATGCCGGTCCCGGTTGGTTCGGCAGGGTCGACCCCCAGCGTCAGAACACCGCGCAGTCCTGGTGGGGCGACAAACCGGCGGCGGAATCCCTCTATTTGGAGCGTAGCGAGGCGGCCCCCGGTACGACCTTCCTCGTCGTCGGCGCCTACGACGGCTCCGGAGAGACCGAGGACTTGGAGGACATGCACAGTCGCCTGGTGAAGAGTCTTGCGCACAATTTCTGGGCCTCCATGGTCGGAGGAAACCTGGAGGGGGCGAAACTGAGCGCCTCGGTGACGGCTTTCCGCAACGGCGTACCGGTGAGACCCGAAGAATTCATCGACCCACATACGCATGAGCCTGCGCGGTCCCGGGCTGTGCAAGCGTTTCTCGACGGGGAGACGGTCCAGGAACTCACAGAGCGTGATCAAGTCCTGCAAACAACAGTGCCTTTGGAGTTGCGTCGCCGCAAGGACGACTTGCGTGCCGACAATCCTGGAGTTCATCAAGCAGTCCTGCTCCTGACCGCTGCCGGGGAGGATGATGAGCAACCCGACTGCGTCGCCTACATGCGTGCCACCAGAATGGTCGTGAAGTACAAGCGGGTCGGAGACCTTCCGCTGGGACATCGAACGTTCCAGGCGGTTCTTCTGGCCGGATCCTCAACCCGCAGTGGGACACCCGAGGCCGAAGCGGCCGAACAGTTTCTACGCACGGCAGAGCCTCCCGACCACAATGACTGGATCGGTACCGAGGATCTCACCGCAACGTACGAACGCGGTGCACGCCAGAAGATCATTGACTTCAAGAAATCGGCGGATCAGAAAGTCCGCGAAGTTCTGCGAGGGCAGGCAGACGAAGCCGCTGGAGACGAAGGTCCCCAGGTGCTGCGGGAGTTGCTCAGACTCGATCCCCCAAAGGTGGCGCAGAGCCAGGGCTTCCCCACAGTGCGGGCAATCGAGGGGGCGATCGACAACACCGGAGCCTGGGATGTCACCGTCACGGTGAAGTTGCCCAAGCGTGAGGAGCCGTGGGTCATCACGGCTGTGCCCAGATTCGTCGTCCGCTCCGCGGGTTCGGTCAGCGTCGAGTGGAGCAAAATCGTGCCTCTCGCCGGCTGTGAGCTGACGCCACACGGCGACTTGGCCTTTTCGGACGGAGCGACACAGGGACAGTTCCGCGGCGTCACCGATGTGTCCAGTCACCCGGTGTCTGCGGCCATGTCTCAGGTGATGGTTGATGTTCGCCGGGCCAAGGAGGAGCTGTAGTGAAGACCGTCTTCCCTTATCAGGTACTCAGCGGCGACGTTAGGCTTCGAGTAGAGAAAATCTCGGTCGACAACAGGCCCGTCAGGCTTGATCGAATCAACGACCGGGCTCAAGTCGTGGCTCTTCAGGATCTGGAAGAGACCAACCAACGTTGGTCCGAGGTACGCCTCAAGGTCTCCGTGCATACGGACGGCACGGAACTTGAGTCGGGGCAGTGGACCGACATTCAATGCGTCGCCGTGGTGACCAATCGCCGAACGAACGTCTATCACGCCTTTCCACTGCGTCACGAACGCGCGGGAACCTGGGTCGGCGACGTCGGGCTGAGACGCGAAGAACATGTCGGTCGCAGTCAACTGTCCGCGAGCATCGTCGCCACCGTCGATGACATAGAAGGTCGACTCATCGGTGTCTCCGAAGCCCCGTGGGACGTGGACTTCGAAGCGAAGGTGCCCACCCCCGAACGCTCGATGAAGATGCGGTGGGTCGACTTCACCGAACACGATTACCTGAAGGAGTACCGCGACGACCCCTGGTTGGTCGACACCGAAGCCGGCGAACCTGTGCTCCTCCTCAACTCTTCGATCGACGGGCTCCGTGGCGTGATGGAGGGTGCCTCAACCGTCGAACAGAAGCTGGTTCGAGAGATCATGGCGTCCCAGGTTGCCTCCGAGGCATGGAGCGCGATGTTCAATGCCGCCGTCTATGCATGCGACGTGATCGACGGCGAGGCACAATGGCCCGGTGGCTGGCACGAGGACGTACTGCGGAGGATGATCCCTGATCTGTACCCCGACCTCTCGCCCGAGGACGCCCTGATCGAGTTGGTCGAGGCTCGCACTGAGGGAGAGAACGGGAGTGACTTGCAGCGCCGTTTGATGCACGGCTCCGGAGTACAGGCCCGCAAGCCCAGAAAGGTATCGACTGCCTTGCGTGATCTACGGCGCATGGCGAACAAGAAGGAGACCGCGTGACGGCGGATAACAAGCCCACCATACCGGATAGGCTGGGAAGACTTTCCGACGCCGTGGCCAATAAAGTACTGACCCCCAGCGTGGTGAACGGTGCCCCGTTGCCGCAAGCGACGCTGGCCAGTAATTCGACCGCCCTCGTCGACGATTCGCCCCGATGGTACACAGAGGAAGTACGCACTCTCGTTGAAGAGGCCATGGAACGCTTCGCGAGTGAACGTCCGACAGCTTCCGATGCTTGGCTCGCACCAAGATTGCACTACACGTTGCGCTTGACTCGTTCCGAGGCGACTGATTCAGGGCTGTGGAATTTTATTGCGCTCCGAGTCGCGCCCGATTTCGTCCGATGGCGTTGGGGTCAAGAGAAAAATGGCCGGATGGTTGTGCGTCAGGCGGCCCGTTTCAGTGGGCGCTGGGATATTCAGTGCTTTTCACGCCTTTGGTGGGCTGCGGAACTCTTCCGTGATGGAGAGGACTATCGCCCTGTGAGCGCCGCCTGCGGTAACCAGGACGTACTGAACACTGCACTGCGTCTGGACATGAATCACCACCGTCCTTCCGCCCAGGCGTTGGTGGAGCTTCTCGACAAAGGCATCGTGCGGACCGGACGAGACGTGAACGGTCTCGTCAAGGCTGCCGGAGCTGCTGGCAGCACCCTGGTCTACGAAGTGATCGCCCCTGACGAGCCCAGGGACTACGAAGCACTTCAGCAGTGGATCGAATCCGTCGAATCCGACCCCGTGTGGAATCCGAATACCCTGCCGCAGGGCCCTGTGGACGGAAGCGTGCCCTTCCGGTCGGTGCAACAGCTCACCAATTGGTTTGAGAAACTGTTCGAGACAGCACCTATTCGCGGCAGCGAAACGGAAGATACCGCCGAACCCGAGAGTGTCAGCCCCTGAGAGCCGTATGCACCATTCCGGCCAGCGCCCTGGAGAGGCCAACAGGCACGGCATTGCCGATCTGTCGGCCAATCTGAATCTTACTTCCGCTCCACTTGAATCCGGGCGGGAACCCCTGAATCAGGGCAGCCTCGTAGTGAGTGATGGGGCGGTGCTCCCGGGGGTGGAGGTATCGCCCCTTCTCCGGCTTGTAGAACTCGGTTCTGATAGTTACCGATGGGCGCTCCCAGTACATGCGGCCCATCACATCATGCGAACCAGACTTGTGAGCCAGCCATTTCTCCGTAGAGAGCTCTGGCGGAAGGTCATGGCGATTTCCACCTTCGGGAATCGCCCTGTAGCGCTTCTGAGACATTTCTGTCGGGTTGCGACCAAAATGCAGATCCGTCGTCAAGAAGACACCAGGGAGAGTGACACCGAGTGGGGCGCATGTCCGCTCCGGCAGCTCTGTCGTAGAGGTCCCCGCAGGCGTGTGCTCGAAGACAGCGGGGCCGACGGCCACCCAAGGATCGGGGCCGGCACCCGGAATGAACTCACCGGAATTTTTGACATGCTTGGTATGACTTGGATCCGGGTAGTTCAGCCCTTCCAGGCTCGCAATGTCTCGGCGCACCGCAACCACAATTGCGCGGCGCCTCGCCTGAGGAACTCCATAGTCCGCAGAGTTGAGCACCGACTGCCTGACCACCACGTAGTCGCGAAGCATTCCGTCAGGCTTTTCAGTTGCCGCGTGAAGCAGGGCGAACTCCGGAGACCTCAGGAACCGGTCGACATTCTCGACGATGAACATCTTGGGTTTGATCGCATTGACGACTCGGGCATATTCCTGCCAAAGCTTATTGCGCGGATCGGCTTTGTCTTCTTTCCCAAGGCCCGAGAAGCCCTGGCACGGCGGCCCACCGAGGATCACCTCAGCCTGGGCCTCCTTCGAGTCGGGTTCCCAGTCCTCGATGTCTCCCGCGTGGACGTGGTCGACGCCACCGGCTTCATCAGCGAAGTTCAAGGCGTACGTGGAGGCGGCAGCCACATCGTGCTCCACCGCCGCCACCGTGCGAAAAGCTGGGGAATCGTCACCAACCGACCGAAAATCATGGAAACCCTGAGTGAAGCCACCACAACCTGCGAAAAGGTCAACGACGTTGATGGGATCGGTGCGTCGGGTGGCGTTCATGTTTCCAGATCTTAGTTGGCGGGCTACGGTCGCGGCGAACCGGACGCAGCGACGTTCAGCGCGGCGGAGATCTGCCGGCCCACCGCGGTGGCCAGCGGCGGTGGAACCGCCTGGCCCACCTGTCGATACCCCCGCGTCTTCCTGCCTGCAATTTGCCAAGTCGAAGGGAATCCCTGAAGCAAGGCCGTCTGCGCGAGCGTCAGTGCGGGCAGTTCCTTCCTCTCGCTGCCAGGAGCCCATCCGTCCTCGGGCCCCGGCGGCTCGTCTGCGAGAGTGCCGCCGTTGATCCCGATCCTCTCCCAGATGGCTTTGGCTCGTTCCGGCCCAAGATCCGGACCACCACGCTTGTCGGAGCCTCCGACCAATGTCGGTGCCACGATCCCTGCCTGCCGAGCCCAAGCGCGAGCGTGCGGCCATCCTCGACTGGCCATGGACTCGTACAGCACGTCGCCGACATGAAGTGGTGGTTCAGACAACGGAGGGGGCCAGGTGAAGGCTTTCGCGTAGGGTTCCCGCAAAGCGACTATGAACCCGTGCTCTCGACTCTGAGGCACACCGAAGTCCCTCGCATTCAGGACGTTCTTGAAAAGTCGAAAGCCGAGGTGTTGCAGCTCTTCCTCGATTTCCCTGCGCACTTCGGAGAAGTCGTCCTTGCTGATGAGACCAGGCACATTCTCCAGAAGAACGGCACGCGGCCTGACGACTCCCACTAGATAGAGGGCCGCCTTGACCAGCTTCCTTGCCGACTGATCGTCCTTGCGATTGATCGTTGCCATCGACTTCACACGCGGTGTGCCCGCGGACAACAGGTCGACGTCGTATACCTCCGGGTAGTCTTGGGGATCGAAGGTATTGAGGTCTTCCTCCACAAGTTTCCACTCGGGGCGGTTGGCAAACAGTGTCGCAAGCGCCTTGTCATCGGTATCCACTAGTGCCGTGGGTGAGAAACCTGCCGACTCCAATCCGAGCGCGAGTCCACCCGCCCCAGCACAGACTTCCAGGAAACTCAAGGCACTTGAGGAGGGCATTCGGCTCCTTCGTCGAGGATTCGCTGTCCAACGTACGCCAAGAGGCCGCGCCACGGCAGGAATTACGAGTGCTGAACCGTTCCTCGATCGAGCTAGATGATCTCCGTGGACCCTGTCTCGAAGTGCATCTGAGCTCGATCCAGCGCCTCATCGGCGTCGCGGCCGTGCGCCCGGAGCCAGTGGAGGAGGTCGGCGATGACGTCGATAGCCGTCTCTTCGGCCAAAGCCACGCTCAAGGGGGCGGACGTGCGAGGCGGGTTCGCCGAGCCATAGAGGCTCAGGATCGCATCGGCCCGCGTCACACCCGGCCCTCCGGTGTGTCCGTCTGCCGAGCTCAAGTCCGTGGGGAGCTCGCACCACGTCACCTTCTGCTCGCCCCGCAGTTGTACGCCCCAGCGATCCGCGAGGGCGTTCACCAGCGCCATGCCGCGTCCGCACTCGGCATCGGTGCTCACGTCGAGGAGTGTCGGCAGGGTCCGTGTGTCGGGGTCGCGGACTTCGATGCGCAGATAGGTACCGCTCATCGAGACAGCCAGGGTGGTAGGTGTGCCGGGTCCCACGTGTGTGATCACGTTGGACACCATTTCGCTAACGCAGAGTTGAGCTGCCCCGATCACCTCGTGCAATCCCCAGTGTCCGAGGTGCAACCGCATGATGCGGCGCAGGGCGGCTACTTCCCGAGGCTCTGCCGCAAAGGCCAGATCCCACGGTTTCCGCGGCATGCAGGCGTGCTGAATCACCGAGAACCCTCTCATTCGGCATCCCCTGTCGCCGATCCGATCTAGCGACGGACTGTTACAGGCATTCACTGTGAGTGGTGTTGCTCGACAGAATGACGCTTTCGCATCCCGTCGTGCAATGTGCACGACGGGATTCCCACTTACGGGTGATTGGCAAGCACACACCTTGGCGCAAGACTGAACGCCCGCTACGAGGAGGTGGGTTGGGATGGCCGGGTCACCCACCGCACGTCGACGTCGTCTCTCGATCGAACTGAAGAAACTTCGCGAGATGAGCACTCTCACCTGCGCCCAGGTAGGCAAGGCGCTGGATTGGAGCGGCTCGAAGGTCAACCGGATGGAGACGGGGAACGGCAGGGTCCAGCCGTCCGACATCGACGCCATGTGCCGGTTCTACAACACCAGTGACGAACTGCGTGAGTTCCTCAAGTCCCTTGCCAGGCAAGCCAAAACCCCTGGCTGGTGGCAGGTACACGGTGCCGGCGTTCCCGAGTGGTTCTCCATCTACATCGGCCTGGAGCAGGACGCCTCGACATTCCGTCAGTACCAGTGCGAACTGTTGCCCGGCCTGATGCAGACCCCCGCTTACGCCGGTGAGCTTCACAAGACCGGCGCACACCTGCCAACCGAGGATATCGAACGGGCTGTACGTGTACGCATGGAGCGCCAGTCCATGCTCACCGCGCCCGACGGGCCGGATACCTGGTTCATCGTGAACGAGGGCGCCCTGCGCAAAATTGTCGGTGACCGGGCGTTGATGCGGGAGCAGCTCGAACACGTCTTGAAATGCGTCGAGTTGCCCTGCGTCACGGTGCAGGTCCTACCCTTCGACGCGGGTACCTGTCCGGCCACGGGATCGTTCACCATGCTTGGCTTCCCCGACCGAGAAGACCCGGACCTCGTATATCGAGACGGCATCACCGACGCCGTCTATCTGGAAGGCGAACATCACGTGCGTGAGTACACGAGGGCCTTCGACGGACTTCGAGCAGCAGCGTTGAGCCCACCGCGCTCCACCGAACTGATCAACTCCATCCTTAAGGAATACACAAGATGAAAGCTGCGCAGGCCCCGGCCGTCTACGCACCGCCTTGGTTCAAGTCCTCTTACAGCAACGGCGCGGGCGGCGAATGTGTCGAGTTTGCCCACACGGTGGAAGGCACCCTTCTGCGGGATTCCAAGAACACCGCGGGACCTGTCGTCACCGTCCCTCCATACGCCTGGCGAGCATTCGTTCGAGTCCTGAAGAGCGACACTTTTTCCGCGAGGTAGCCGTGGGGACTGCCGGCTTCTGGTCAGGAACGGACTCCCGCGGCACCGGTGAAGGGCGCTTCCCTCGGTCGCGTCGGCTTCGCCGATTCCGCTGCGCCCTCCTTCCGGCCCTCGCCACTTCACTGCGGGTTGATCTTGTCCGAGCGGCGAGAGGGGTCAGCGGGTGGGATTTCTTGACACTACTGGGTGAGAGTGCAGCCACTCGCACTGAGCTTGCCGTTTAGCGTCTCGCGTCGAACGCGGCTCGTACGAAGTGTTTACGCACCGAGACGCACTCTCAGCACGCCGGACATCGGCAGAAACCGACTTCACCTCGCCCTGTTCGGAAGATTTCAGGCAGCGAGTACTACTAACGCTACGCGCAAAGATGACTGCGCGTACATCACTCTTATCCGTCTAAACCACCTCTGCTTCCGTGCAACGGATGACAGCCGACATGCTGTCTCTTCTTGTAAGTCAGCAAATACAGGGAGTGCCTATGAGTCGCCGCTCTCGTCCACCCCAGGCAACCGACGCACCGTCTCGTCCGGCACCCCAACGAACACAGGGAGCACCCACAGGGGGCCGGTTCCGTCCGTCCAAGTACCAGGTCGTCATCGCGGCTTTCATCACGACAGTCGGCGGTGGCGTTTTCCTGCTCATCGCCGGAGGTGGGGACCCACCTCCGCCTCCTCCGCCCCAGGCATGCTCCTTCCCTGCCGTCCAGATCAGTGCGCCTGAGAAGGCCGGCAGCACTTTCCAGACGACAGCCAAGGTGAACTGTCCGCCCCCTAAGGGCACCAAGTACTACTTGATTGCCCAGTTGGACAACGTCGGCGAGCCGGGAACCGAGCACACCGTCTTCTGCCCATCGGATCCCATCACGCCTGGACAAGAAGCCAAGACCTACACCACTACCCGCGACATCGATGATTCCGAGCTCCACTCCAAACGCTCCCTCTCCTACCTGAAGGTCACCACCGACCAGGAACAGGAACTGCTCGCCAATCTGCACGACACCTGCGCATGGAAGCTCCCAGCCGGCGTCGAAACGATCTCCAACTCCGCCACCGTCGAACACGCCTGGCGGTAGCCGCAGCATCGGGGCACCCTCCGCAATGCCATCGGCGATCTCCCTCGGCCGGGCCGAGGACGTCACCGACGCCGTCGCCTTCCTCGCCTCCGACGACGGCCGCTGGATTACCGGGCAGGTCCTCAACGCCAGCGGTGGCCTCCACCTCGGCGTCCGCGCCTGAACCCACAGCCGAGTACCCCGACCCAGCACGGCGCCCCAGAGCCCACAACCGCCACCCCGGCGGGCTAGCCTCGTATCGTTCCTGACGCGCGTGACAACGGAGGCAGCAATGGCGAAGGTTCCGGCCGCGGTGGTGGCCGCGAGTGGGCTTGTCGGTGGGTACGGCGTGGCGCGCTGGACCCGGAAGCGGCAGCTCGGCGGGGTCGTGCTGGCCGCCGCGGGGGCCACTGCCGCGCGGCAGTGGCAGCAGCAGGCCGGCGGGAAGGCCGCCGGGGCGCTGACCGTCGCGTACGTCGCCGCCTTCGCCGGGTCCCACCCGCTGGCCAAGAAGGTGGGCGCCTGGCCCGCCGTGTTCGGTGCCGCCGGAGCCGTCGCCCTCGCCTCCTGGGCCGTCGCCGACCGCCGGTCCGCCTGAGCGCCCGCAAGCCCCGTACCCCCGGGCCCCGCCCCGAACCCCAGGCCTCAGGCCTCAGGCCCCCGACCTGAGGCCCCAGACCTCAGACATTACGCCTCACGCAACGCCCCGAAACGCCCGCCGATACGCGTAAGGACTCGTCCCCACCACCCTCTTGAACCGTTCCCGGAACGCCGTCGGTGAGCCGAACCCCGCCTGGGTCGCGATGCGTTCGACGGGGTAGGTGGTCGTCTCCAGGAGGTGCTGGGCGCGCCGTACGCGGGCAAGGTGCAGCCACTGGAGAGGCGTCGTGCCCGTCTGTTCGCGGAAGCGGCGGTTGAGGGTGCGGGTGCTCATGCCCGCGTGGACGGCGATGTCCTCCAGGGTGAGGTCACGCCCGGCGTTCTCCTCCAGCCAGTTGAGGAGGGGCTCCAGGGTGGCGCCTGTCGGTGCCGGTGGCCGGCTGTGGATGATGAACTGCGCCTGGCCGCCCTCCCGTTCGAGGGGTACGACGGACATGCGGGCCGTGTGCGCAGCGACGGCCGAACCGTAGTCCAGGCGGACCATGTGCAGGCACATGTCGATCGAGGCGGCGGCGCCCGCCGAGGTGAGGAACTGGCCGTTGTCGACGTAGAGGACGTTCGGGTCGACGGTCACGGCCGGGTACATCTCCGCCAGGTCGCGGGCCGCGATCCAGTGCGTCGTCGCGCGCAGCCCGTCCAGCAGGCCGGTGGCGGCGAAGACGAAGGCGCCCACGCAGATCGAGGCGATCCGGGTGCCGTTCGCGGCCGCCGCGCGCACCGCCTCCGCGACCCCCGGCGGGAGCGGCACGGTCGGGTCGGCGACGCCCGGCAGGATGATCGTGTCGGCGTCGGCCAGCGCCTCCAGGCCCTGCGGGGCGCGCAGCGCGAACAGGCCCGCGCTCACCTCCTCCGTCGGCGAGCAGACCCGGATCCGGTACGCCTCCCGCCCGTCGGGCAGCCGCGCGAAGCGGAAGGTGTCGATCGGGGCGGCGAGGTCGAACGGGATGACCTGGTCGAGCGCCAGTACGGCCACGGTGTGCATGGCAAAAGAGTACGGCTTCGGCTGGTTCTCGCCAGCCGCGGATAAGCGCTCCTCATGCCATCGGGTAGCTGGCATGGATCGACCGACCACCGCTCACCTGCACCCTTGTAGAGCCTGGGCTCTCGTGGCGAGAATCCGTTGCCCCCTGGCAGAACCGCCACTTCTGCAAGATCCCTGGCCCCCCTACGGTCACCTCGTGACCAAGTTCCTCCTCGCCCTCCACGTCATCGCAGCGATCGTCGCCATCGGGCCCGTCACGATCGCCGCCAGCATGTTTCCGCCCATGGCCCGCAAGGCCCTCGCCGAGCCGGGGGACACGCAGACCCTCGCGACCACGCGCCTGTTGCACCGCATCTGCCGGGTGTACGCCACCGTCGGCGTCGCCGTTCCCGTCTTCGGGTTCGCCACGGCGAGCAACATGGGTGTGCTCGGCGACACCTGGCTGATCGTGTCGATCGCGCTGACCGGTGTCGCCGCGGTGATCCTCGCCGCGCTGGTGCTGCCCAGGCAGGCATCGATCATGGAGGGGATCTGGGACGCCGGTGGCCGTCCGATCACGGTGACCCCGCGGGCCACCGCACGGCTTGCCATGTTCACCGGGATCTTCAACCTGCTCTGGGCCACCGTCACGGTCCTGATGATCGTTCGGCCGGGGTCCACGACAGGGGCGTAGAGCGGCCGGAGGCTCTCACGTGAGGTGGGCGTACAGTAGCCCTTCCGTCGAGTCCTCCTGCTCCGGCCGGAACGTGCGGGCCACCGCCGCCGCGACGAGCACCCCGGCACCGATCAGGAACGTACAGAATCCCCAGGTCAGTGGCCAGGAGTGCGCCATGCCGTCCGACGGGCCGGGGTTCGTGCGCAGGGAGAGGTGCAGCAGGGCCGCCGGGGGCGCGGCCACCAGCAGCAAGGGCCAGCCCAGGTAGTCCCGGTGGCCGAAGTAGGCCGCCAGCGTCAGCAGGACCAGTGCGAGGGCGGCGGCCCCGAGGCCCGTCACCGGAGTGCTCTCGTCGACGGAACCGGCCTCGGGGGCGCGGTTGTTCAGGTCCCACGGGATGCAGACGAGGTACGCCGCGCAGGAGAGGGCGGCGCCGACCATGCGCGTCAGCCAGCGTTCCGGCCAGGGGCGCGTTCGCAGAGGGCTCAACAGCTTCTCGGTCATGTGTACGAGGTTTGCGCGGCGTGCGGAGGGCCGACAGAGTACGCGTACTCAGACGGGCCGCCCGGCTACTCAACCGGGCGGCCCGCGCACGTCTGTGTCGGCGCCGACGGAGTCGACGTCCGCTCCCCCGGCACCCGCCTCACCACGCCGCCGCCGAAGAAGCCGAAGAAGTCGGCTACTCGGCGACTCGGCGTCTCGACGTCTCGACGGCTACTTCTCCACCGCGGACAGCGGCGTGGCGATGTCCTCCAGCGAGCGCCGTTCCGCGTTCACCGCGAGGAACACCGCGACCAGGCCCGCCGCGCACATCAGGCCCGCGCCGATCTGGAAGGCGAGCACCGTGTCGCCGACCACGCCGGACTCCGTGAGGTCGGCGAAGACCAGCGGGCCGCTGATACCGCCGGCGGCCGTGCCGATGGCGTAGAAGAAGGCGATGGCCATGGCGCGGGTCTCCATCGGGAACACCTCGGAGACGGTCAGGTACGCGCTGGAGGCACCGGCCGACGCGAAGAACAGCACCACGCACCAGCAGGCCGTCATCGAGACCGCGTCCAGCGAGCCCTGGTCGAAGAGCCAGGCCGTGCCGAACAGCAGGATGCCGGAGAGCAGGTACGTCGAGGAGATCATGATGCGGCGGCCGACCGTGTCGAACAGTTTGCCGAGCAGCAGGGGGCCGAGGAAGTTGCCTGCCGCGATGACGGCGAAGTAGTAGCCGGTCTTGCCGGTGGGGACGTCGAAGAACGTGGTGAGGATGGCGCCGAAGCCGAAGGTGATCGCGTTGTAGAGGAACGCCTGCCCGATGAAGAGTGCGAGACCGAGCGTGGCCCGCTTGGGGTAGTGCCCGAAGACGGTCTTGGCGATCAGGCCGAAGCCGATGCTCTTGCGCTGCTGGATGGTGATCTCGCGGTCGGGTGCCGGCAGCGGCTCGCCCTTCTCCTGCTCGATCTCGCGCTCCACGGAGGTGACCAGGGCCTCGGCCTCCTCGCCCTGGCCGTGGATGAACTGCCAGCGCGGGCTCTCCGGCACATGCCGCCTGACCAGCAGGATCACCAGACCCAGTACGACGCCGAGCGCGAACGTCAGCCGCCAGCCGAGGTCCTTGGGGAAGATGTCGGTGTTCAGCATGACGACGGACAGCAGGGCGCCGCCGATGGCACCGAGCCAGTAGCTGCCGTTGATGATGAGGTCGACCCGGCCGCGGTACTTGGACGGGATCAGCTCGTCGATCGCCGAGTTGATGGCCGCGTACTCGCCGCCGATGCCGAAACCGGTGAAGAAGCGGAAGACGAAGAACCACCAGGGCGAGAAGGACAGCGCGGTGAGAGCGGTCGCCACGAGGTAGACCGCAAGGGTGATCATGAAGAGTTTGCGGCGGCCGTAGCGGTCGGTCAGCCAGCCGAAGAACAGCGCGCCCGCGCAGGCGCCCGCCACGTACAGCGCGGCGGCGATGCCGGTGACCTGCGCGGAGGTGATGGCAAGCCCGCTGCCCTCCTCGGAGAGGCGGCCGGCGATGTTGCCGACGGTGGTGACCTCCAGGCCGTCCAGGATCCAGACGGTTCCCAGGCCGATCACGATCATCCAGTGCCAGCGGGACCAGGGCAGCCGGTCCAGGCGGGCCGGTACTGCCGTGGTGACGGTTCCCGTGGCGGCGGGCACGTCGCCCGGCGTGGCTGATGCTGACATGGCTCCCTCACCGTTGAGTGACCCCGAGTGATCGCCCGGGTCTACCCGAGTGATCCGTGGCTGACCCAACCAGAGTGCCCTGATCTGCGCTTCTCACGCCCGGTGAGCGGCCCACGGCGCGCCGAACCCGGCCCACGGCACCCCCGGGAGCCGTCACCCGGCGCCGGAACTCACGCCCCGAACGCCCGCGACACCGTATAGATCAGCAGCCCCGCCAGCGAGCCCACCACCGTGCCGTTGATCCGGATGAACTGGAGGTCGCGCCCGATGTTGGCCTCGATCTTGCGGGTCGTGTGCTCGGCGTCCCAGCCCGCGACCGTGTCGGTGATCAGGGAGGTGATCTCGCCCCGGTAGGTCGTCACGACGTACACCGCCGCGCCCTCGACCCAGCCGTCGACCTTGGCCTGGAGCTTGGGCTCCACCGCCATCCGGGCCCCCAGCGACAGCAGCGACGCCCGCACCCGGAGCCGCAGCTCGCTCCGCTCGTCCTCCGCCGCCGACACGATCATCGATCGTACGGCGGTCCAGGCGGACGCGATCAGGTCCTGGACCTCGCCGCGGCCGAGGACCTCGCCCTTGAGCCGCTCCACCCGGGCGCGGGTCTCGGTGTCGGACTGGAGGTCGGAGGCGAAGTCGGTGAGGAAACGGTCCAGGGCGCCGCGGGCCGGGTGCGAGGGGGCGTCGCGCATCTCGGTGACGAAGCGGAGCAGTTCCTTGTAGACCCGCTCGCCCACCCGCTTGTCGACGAACCGGGGGGTCCAGCCGGGGGCGCCGCCCTGCACCGCGCCCATGACCTGCTCGTCGTGCATCACCAGCCAGTCGTGGGCGCGTGTCACGACGAGGTCCACGACACGCTTGTGACCGCCGTCCGCGACGACCTTCTCCAGCATCTTGCCGATGCCGGGCGCGATCTCGGCGGCGTCGGCGCGCCGGGTGATCGCCTCGCCGACCACCGCCTGCACGTCGGAGTCGCGCAGCACGGTCAGCGCCCCGCGGAGCGCGGCGGCCAGCTCCGCCGTCACCCGGTCGGCGTGCTCCGGGTCGGCGAGCCAGGTACCGAGACGGCTGCCGATGCCCACGGCGCGCAACCGGCCCCGTACCACCTCCTCCGACAGGAAGTTCTCCCCGACGAACTCGCCCAGCGAGACGCCGAGCTGGTCCTTCTTGGTGGGGATGATCGCCGTGTGCGGGATCGGCAGGCCCAGCGGGCGGCGGAACAGGGCCGTCACCGCGAACCAGTCCGCGAGCGCGCCGACCATGCCGGCCTCCGCGGCGGCGGCGACGTAACCGGCCCATGGACCCGCACCTTCGTTCGATGCCCACTTGGCGAGGATGTACACGACCGCCACGAAGAGCAGCAGGCCGAGCGCCGTCGCCTTCATCCGCCGTACGCCCCGCTGTTTCTCCTCGTCGGCGGGGCTGAAAGAGGTCATCGCGCGGCGCGCGCTCACCGCGGACGCGCTCTCCCGGTTCGTGACGGTGTCCGACAGGGCATGCTGCCCCTGGCCACCTTCACCCTTTTCTTCCGCTTTCGTACGTTCCATCCACTCCACCCGTTCGCGTCCCCCGTACACATTGTCCCTTCCTGAGCGACTCCCGGAACGGAACAGGAGTTCCCGGCGTCTGTCCGGTGGGGGAAGTTCCCGGTGAAGTCGCGGGTACGGCGGCTTCACCCCACCTCATGACGCATCATGGGGTCATCACACCGGAGCCGCGGCTCCCATCGCCCGAGGAGAATCGCACCGCATGACCAAGCGTCACGGTTATGCCTTGCTGGCCGCGATCGTCGCTGTGATCGTGGTCATTTCCGCTGCCATATACATCGGCGTCGCAGCCGACGAAGGCGGCGGGCAGAGCAATCTCGCAGGCGGCCGGGCCCCGCGTGGCTCCGCCGCCCCCGCCTCGACCGGCACGTGGGTCGGCGCCTGGTCCGCCTCCCCCGCCGGAGCCGAGCCCGGCACCGAGACCGCCGGCATGGCGGGCCACTCGGTCCGCAACGTCGTCCACACGGGCGCGGGCGGTACGAGTGCCCGGATCACGCTCTCCAACCTGTACGGGCAGCAGCCGCTCACCGTCACGCACGCCACGATCGCCGTCGCCGAGACGCCGAACAGCGCCACCGCCAAGGCCGGCACGATGACCCGCCTCGCCTTCGGCGGCGGATCCACCTCGGTGGTGATCCCCTCCGGGCAGCAGGTGCTCAGCGACGCGGTGGGGGTGGACATCCCGCCCGACGCGGACGTACTCGTCACCACGTTCTCGCCGGCCCCGTCGGGCCCGGTCACCTATCACCCGCACGCGCGCCAGATCTCCTATCTCGCCGACGGCGACCTCTCGGACGAGGTCAGCGGCGTCTCGTACACCGTGCAGACGCCGTACTGGCGCTATCTGACCGCCGTCGACGTCCTCAGCGACGAGGCGGAGGGCACCGTGGTCGCCCTCGGAGACTCCCTCACCGACGGCGACGCATCCACCGTGGGCGCCAATCACCGCTGGACCGACTACCTTTCGGACCGGCTGCGCGCCGCCGCCGGCACTGACGGAGTGCCCCGCTACAGCGTCGTCAACCAAGGCATCGGCGGAAACCGGATCCTGGCGTCCAGCCTCGGCCGGCCCGCCGACAACCCGAGCGCCCTGTCCCGCTTCAGCCGCGACGTCCTGGAGCGTCCCAACGTCAAGGCCGTCGTCATCGACCTCGGGATCAACGACATCCTGCGCAACCCGAACGAGGTCGATCCCACGACGATCACCGACGGGCTGCGCGCCCTGGTCGCGCAGGCCCACGCCCACGGGCTGCGGGTCGTCGGGGCGACCCTGATGCCGTTCCAGGGCCACGGCGGGTACACCGACCAGCGCGAGGCCGTCCGTGAGGCCATCAACACGGAGATCCGCTCCGGCAAGGTGTTCGACGCGGTGGTCGACTTCGACAAGGCCGTACGGGACCCGTACAACCCGCGCAGGTTCCAGTCCGAGTACGACTCCGGCGACCATCTGCACCCCGGCGACAAGGGGTACGAACGGATGGCGCAGGTCTTCGACCTGACTTCCCTGAAGGGGGCGGTGGCTGCCGCCCTGTAGACGGCGCGGCAGCGGGGTTGCCCGCCGCGGCTCGCGGGCCGGCGGTCCCGGCGCCGGACTGCGACCCCGCGCCGGGGCGGCGGTCGACCGGCACCCGGGTTGGCAGCCGGGCAGAGACGGCCGAACGACGACCGACCGGCGTCGGTGTGCCTACAGCGAGGAGCCGCCGGAGCCGTGTCGGCCGATGCCCTCGGCAGCCCGACAACCGTCGTGCGGCCTCGCACCCGACAGCCTCAGCCGACCCCAGCCCCAGCCCCAGCCCCAGCCCCAGCCCCAGCAACCGTCGCGCCCCGTCCCCGTGGCCCGACAGCCGTCACCCGGTCTCACAGGTGGCCCCTGGGACGGCGGTCCCTCGGAGGCGCCGGACAGGGCCCCGGGATCTCAGTGCCCCCCGTGTCCCCCGTGCCGCCTACGGTCGCGTTCGTCGCGGCGCTCCCGGCGCTCCTCCTGGAGCTCGCGGCGTTCTTCCTGGTGTTCGCGCATCAGTTCGCGGGCCTCGGCGAGGGCGTCGGACGCGTCGCCGAGACCGTCGCGGTCGTCACTGTCGTCACGGCTGTCGCGGGAGCCCTGCAACTCCTTGCGAGCCGCGCGGCGCTCCAGTTTCTCCTGGCGGCGCTCCTCCTTCAGCCGGAGCCGCTCGGCGCGGGTCAGTTTCCGTTCCACGCCCACGCCGCCCCAGAAGGCGAAGCCGGTGACGATCACGCGCGGGGCGCCGGGCTCGCCCGGGACACCCTCCTCGCGGTGGTCGAAGCCGCCCATGACGCCGATGCCGCGGACGACGACCTCGACGCCGGGCGGCACGACGACGTTCATCCCGCCCATGATCGCGACACAGTTGACGACCACCTCGCGGGCCGCGAAGTTCGCCTCGCGCAGGTCGATCTCACCGCCGCCCCAGAACGCGACGGAGTTGAACCGCTTCGGCACCGTCCAGCGCCCCTTGCGCTGGAACCCCGCCATGATCGCGACACCCCACGACGACGAACCCTCACCGCCGACGATCCGGTCCGCCCATGGCCCGGTCTCGCCCCCGGCGGACCCCTTGACCATGTTCACCGCCGGCGTCACGCCCGGTGCGGGCAGATCACGGGTGATCGGCGTCAACTCCCCGTACGTACGCGCCTTGTACGTCGCCTCCAGCCGCTCCTCGAACTCCTCCATGTCGAGGCGGCCCTCCGCGAGGGCGTCCCTCAGCACTTCGGCGACTTGCTCTCGGTCGGCGTCTGAAGCCCGGAGTTCGGGGAGATCCTCGGTCATGGGGGCCAGCCTACGAGTTCGCCTTCTCCGCGTACATGCGGCTGATGACCGCCTCGATGTCCGGCTCCCGCACCGAGAGATCCACCAACGGATACTCCGCCGCGATCCGCGCCACCAGCGGAGCCGCCGACTTCGCCGCCGGGAATGCCAGCCACTGCCGCGGCCCCTCGACCCGCACCACCCGCGCCGACTCGACCTCGATCGGCGGAAGCTCCCGCTCCAGGTCCACCACCAGCGTCCGCTCGCTCTCCCCCACCTCGTGCAGCCCCGACAGCGCGCCGTCGTACATCAGCCGCCCGTGGTCGATGACCATCACCCGCTTGCACAACTGCTCGATGTCGGTGAGGTCGTGCGTGGTGAGCAGAACCGTCGTGCCGCGCTCGGCGTTCAAGTCCCGCAGGAACTCCCGCACCCGCGCCTTGCTGATCACGTCGAGCCCGATCGTCGGCTCGTCGAGATACAGCACCTCCGGGTCGTGCAGCAGGGCCGCCGCGATGTCCCCGCGCATCCGCTGCCCCAGCGAGAGCTGCCGCACCGGCACGTCCAACAGCTCTCCCAGTTGCAGGAGTTCGACACACCGGTCGAGGTTCTCGCGGTAACGGGCGTCCGGGATCCGGTACATGCGGTGCATCAGGCGGTACGAGTCGATCAGCGGCAGGTCCCACCACAGGGTCGTACGCTGCCCGAAGACGACGCCGATGCGCTGCGCGAGCCGGGTCCGCTCCCGGGACGGGTCGATGCCCGCGACCCGCACCCGCCCGCCGCTCGGGGTGAGGATGCCGGTCAGCATCTTGATGGTGGTCGACTTGCCGGCGCCGTTGGGACCGATGTAGCCGACCATCTCGCCGCGCGGCACGGTGAAGGAGATCGAGTCGACGGCCCGCACCTGGCGCCGCTCACCGCGCAGGAACCCGGTCTTCTTGCGCACCTCGAAGACCTTCTCCACCCCGTCCAGCTCGATGAAGGCGCCAACCTGGTCTGTCTGCAAGCGAGTTCAGCTCCCCGTGCTGCGATACGAACGAAGTCCCGCGCGCCAGGCGACGCCCGCGAGCGCGCAGCAGATGACGGCCACCAGCGGCGAGACGAAGGCGGTCCAGGCCGGCAGGTCCAGCGGGTAGGGCCGACCCAGCACGTACAGCGCGGGCAGCCAGTTGACGAAGGCCAGCGGGAGCACGAAGGTCACCCCGCGCACCAGGTCCTTGGCGAAGACGGTCGGCGGGTACTGCAGGAGCGTACTGCCGCCGTACGTGAAGGAGTTCTGCACCTCGGAGGCGTCCTGCGCCACGAACTGGAAGGCCGCGCCCGCCACGAACACGGCCCCGAAGATCGCGCCGCCGCTGAGCAGCATCACCGGAACGAGCAGCACCTTGAGGGGCGTCCAGGACAGGTCGAGCACGATCAGCGCGTACCCGAGGACCAACAGCCCCTGGAGGATGCGGCCGAGGCGGCGCAGCGCGAAGCGGTCGGCGGCCACCTGGGCTAGGACGGGCACCGGGCGCACGAGGAGCGTGTCGAGCGTGCCGTCGCGGACCCGCCGCCCCAGGCGGTCCATCGAGCCGAGCGCGAGGTCCGCGAGCCCGAAGGCGGTGCCCGCGACGCCGTACAGGAAGGCGACCTCGGGCAGCGAGTAGCCGCCGAGCCGGTCGACCTGCGAGAACATCAGCAGGATCGCGACGAAGTCGAGCGCGTTCGCCACGAAGTTGCCGAGGGCGGTCATCGCGAAGGACGCGCGGTAGGCCATCGTGGAACGGATCCACATGGCGGCGATCATGCGGTAGGCGCGCAGCCCGTCACGCACCCGCGCGTACGCGCCCTGCCTGGGCGTCGGCCACGAGATGTCCGCCACCCGCTGGTCGGCCCGGCTAGCCACCCTGCACCACCACCCGTCGCGTCGCCACCGACTGGACGAGCCGGCCCACCGCGAGCAGCGCGAGAGCCCAGGCGCCCTGGAAGGCGTACGTACCGAGCGGATCGGCCGTGCCCAGCAGCACGTCCACGGGGGCCTGGATGAGGGAGGACCAGGGCAGCACGCGTACGACCTCGCCCAACGCGCCCGGGAAGACGTTCAGCGGCAGCGTCATCCCCGAGCAGAAGATCCCCACGATCCAGGCCAGTTGCACCACGCCCGTCCCGTCCATGAGCCAGAACGCGGACAGCGCCACCAGATAGCGGATCGAAAAACTGACGAGCACCCCGAACACCACCGCGACCAGGAACGCGAGCCACCTCAACGGATCCGTGGGCAGCGCGAGTTCGAAGAGGAACGCGCCGAACACCAGCGGGAACACCCCCCGCCCCAGCAGATGGAACAGCGCCCGGCCCACGTCCTGAGCCAGCCACCACAGTTGCAGGTCGGCGGGCCGGTACAGGTCGATCGCGATGTCCCCCGTACGAATGCGCTCGATCAGCTCGTCCTCGAAACCGCCGCCCATCACCGCCACCACCATGAGCAGCGACTGCCCGAGCCACACGTAGGTGAGCGCCTGCGTCTGGTCGTAGCCGCCCAGGTGCGGTTTCTCGTCCCAGAGAGCGGTGAAGGTGTACGCCAGGATCAGCCCGAAGACGGTGTTGGTGAACACTCCCGCCGCCGTGGCGATCCGATAGGTGGCGTGGCGCCGGAAGGCACCGGCCGCGACGGCCGCGTACAACCGCCCTGTGCCAGACAAACGGCCCTCCCTCAGCGCGTCAAGGCCGAAGCGCAGGAGCCTAGCCGCCGGGTGACGCGCCCCGCCAGGCATTTTCCGGGCCGGACGCGTGCCGAGGTGAGGGAACGGAACGCATGGTGCGACAGTCTTCAAGAGGGGGCGCAACAGACGTACGAGGGCGTACGGCGACGTACGAGGCGAAACGGGAGTCCGGCGAACAGATGAGTGACCAGCCGCAGCCGCAGCACGACCACCAGGGCTGGGCGCCCAGGGAACCAGGACAGGGGACAGGACAGGGGCCGGGACAGGGGCCGGGACGGGGACCGGAACAGGGGCCGGAACAGGGGCCGGGACAGGGACAGGCGCCACCGGGGGCGCCTGGCGGGAAACAGCGGAAGCAGAAGCGCAAGCGCACCGGCTGGCGCCGGATCCTCCCGACCTGGCGCATGGTGCTCGGCACCTTCATCACCGTGATCCTGCTCCTGATCGGCCTCTTCGCCCTCGGCTACTACCTGGTCAAGATCCCGTCCGCGAACGCCGCCGCGACCAAGCAGAGCAACGTCTACCTCTACGCGGACGGCAGCCAGCTCGCCCGCGACGGCGAGGTCAACCGCGAGAACGTGACGCTCGCGCAGATCTCCAAGGACACCCAGCACGCCGTACTCGCCGCCGAGGACCGGGACTTCTACACCGAGTCGGCCGTCGACCCCAAGGCGATGATCCGCGCCGCCTGGAACACGGTCACCGGCAAGGGCAGGCAGTCCGGCTCGACGATCACCCAGCAGTACGTGAAGAACTACTACCTGGGCCAGGAGCAGACGGTCACCCGGAAGGTGAAGGAGTTCTTCATCTCCATCAAGCTCGACCGAGAGAAGAGCAAGGACGACATCCTCGAGGGCTACCTCAACACCAGCTACTTCGGCCGCAACGCGTACGGCGTCCAGGCCGCCGCCCAGGCGTACTACGGCGTCGACGCCACCGACCTGACGGCAGGTCAAGGCGCTTACCTGGCAGCCCTGTTGAACGCCCCGAGCGAGTACGACGTGATCGCGCACCCGGAGAACAGGCCCGCGGCCGTGGCCCGCTGGAACTACGTGCTCGACGGCATGGTCAAGAAGGAATGGCTGAGCGCCGCCGACCGCGCCGCCGTCAAGTTCCCCTCCCCCAAGGAGGCCAAGGGCTCGGCGGGCATGTCCGGCCAGCGCGGCTATCTGGTCCAGGCCGTCAAGGACTACCTCACCAGCAACAAGATCCTCGACGAGGACACCCTCGCCACCGGCGGCTACCGCATCACCACCACCCTCCAGAAACCGAAGCAGGACGCCTTCGTCGAGGCGGTCAACGACCAGGTGATGGACAACCTCGACAAGGAGAACCGCAAGGTCGACACCTACGTCCGCGCGGGCGGCGTCGCCATCGACCCGGCCACCGGCAAGGTCGTCGCGATGTACGGCGGCATCGACTACACCCAGCAGTACGTCAACAACGCCACCCGCCGCGACTACCAGGTCGGCTCCACCTTCAAGCCCTTCGTCCTCGCCTCCGCCGTCCAGAACGACTCGCAGACCCAGGACGGCCGCACCATCACCCCGAACACCGTCTACGACGGCACCGACAAACGGCCGGTCGAGGGCTGGAACGGCGGCAGCTACGCGCCCGAGAACGAGGACGGCGTCTCCTACGGCGACATCACCGTCCGCACCGCCACCGACAAGTCCGTCAACTCGGTGTACGCGCAGATGGCGGTGGACGTCGGCCCCGAGAAGGTCAGGCAGACGGCCATCGGCCTCGGCCTGCCCTCCGGCACGCCCGACCTCACGGCGACCCCGTCCATCGCGCTCGGCCCGGCGACCGCCAGCGTCCTCGACATGGCGGAGGCGTACGCCACCCTCGCCAACCACGGCAGGCACGGCACGTACACGCTGGTCGAGAAGATCACCGACGGCGGAGAGAACGTACGGCTGCCGAAGCAGGAGACCAAGCAGGTGATCAGCCGCGAGGCCGCCGACACCACGACCTCCGTCCTCCAGAGCGTCGTCGACGGCGGCACCGGCACCGCCGCGCAGGCCGCGAACCGGCCCTCCGCGGGCAAGACCGGCACCGCCGAGGAGGACCAGGCGGCCTGGTTCGCCGGCTACACCCCCGACCTCGCGACCGTCGTCTCCGTCATGGGCCAGGACCCCGAAACCGGCGCCCACAAGTCCCTGTACGGCGCCCTCGGCGAGGCCCGCATCAACGGCGGCGGCTACCCGGCGCAGATCTGGGCCCAGTTCACGAAGGCCGCCCTGGCCGGCACCGAGGCGAGCGACTTCGACCTCCGGCTCCAGCCGGGCGCCGAGGAGCAGGAACTGCCCACCGACGAGCCCGGCACCGAGCCACCGGCCACCGGCGGCCAGGACACCGGCGGCACGACGACGGGCGGCTCGGGGACCCCGTCCCCGACGGAGAGCCGGACCCAGGGCCAGACCAACGGCGGCACCACCACGACGACGGGCGGCACCACGACCGACGGCGGCGCCACGGACGGCGGGACCACCACGGACGGCGGCACGACCACCGACGGCGGTACGACCACCGGCGACACCACGGACGGCGGCACCACGACCGACGGCGGTACGGCCGACGGGGGCACGGACACCGGCGGCACCGACCTCGGGACGATCGCGGGAGCCGGACCGCTGAACCGGCCGGAAAGCCGAAAACCGTAGCCCGGCCGGCCTGGGCCACCGGCCTCAGTGGCCGGAGGTGACCTTCAGCCCCACCACGGCCACCAGCAGCAGACAGACGAAGAAGATCCGGGCGGCGGTCGCCGGCTCACCCAGCACGACCATGCCGAGCACCGCCGCACCGGCCGCGCCGATGCCGACCCAGACGCCGTAGGCGGTACCGATCGGCAGCGACTTCGCGGCGTACGACAGCAGCACCATGCTCGCGACGATGCCCGCGCCCGTGAGGAGGCTCGGCACCGGCCGCGTGAAACCGTCCGTGTACTTCATCCCGATCGACCAGCCGACTTCCAGCAGACCGGCGACGAGCAGCAGAACCCAGGCCATGAGAGGCACCTCCGTGTTCGATCAACAGGGGTGCGTCGTCTTCGCGGTCCTTCAGGTCCTGCTCACCCCGGTACGGCGCGTCTCGTCGGGGTTCCTCAACCGTAGCAAAGGAATGACGAAGGGGCTGGTGACCATGGTCACCAGCCCCTCACCTGCCCCTACGGGCAACGAATCACAGGTACAGGCCGGTCGAGTCCTCGGACCCCTCGAAGCGGTCCGCGGCCACGGCGTGCAGATCCCGCTCACGCATCAGCACGTACGCCGTCCCGCGCACCTCGACCTCGGCGCGGTCCTCAGGGTCGTACAGAACGCGGTCGCCCGGTTCCACCGCGCGGACGTTCTGCCCGACCGCCACGACGTCCGCCCAGGCCAGACGGCGACCGACGGCCGCCGTCGCGGGGATCAGGATGCCGCCGCCGGAACGCCGCTCGCCCTCCGCGGCGTCCTGCCGCACCAGCACACGGTCGTGCAGCATGCGGATGGGCAACTTGTCGTCATGAGGGGTGCTCTGCTGCTCCCGGTTGGCGCTCACGACCCGAACCTACCTGCCTTCGAGCGGTCCGTACGCCGCCGGGTCAGCGCTTGCGCCGACGCGAGCCGACGGCGAGCAGCCCGACGATCCCCACGACGACCAGGGCCACCGGCACGATGCGTTCGAGCCGCGGCGCGCCTTCCTCGGTGACGAACTGGCCCTTCACCTCGCCGACGACGCGGTTCACACCGACGTAGGCGCGGCCGAGCGTGTGGTCGATGTTCGAGGCGACCTTGGCCTTGGCGTCTCCGACGATGGTCTTCGGGTGCACGCGCACGCCGATCTCGTCGAGCGTCTCGGCCAGGGTTTCGCGGCGGCTCCTGATGTCCGCCTCGATCTGCGCCGGGGTCCTGGTATCCGACGTGTCCGACGTGTCCGGCACCGCGCTGCCTCCCGTAGTCGTGTGTCTGGGTCGTGTGTCTGAGTCGTGCATCCGGGGTCGTGTATCCGGCCCTCTGCTCCCGACAGTCTGTCAGCTCGGGCAGCGACGCACCCCTCGGCACCCCCACTACGCTCGTTCCGTAGTCCGTAAACATCCCCGTCCACGTGAGGTACCGATGAGCGAGCGACTCCAGCCCGGCGACACCGCCCCCGACTTCACCCTGCTCGACGCCGACGGCAACGAGGTCTCCCTCGCCGGCCACAAGGGCCGCAAGGTCATCGTCTACTTCTACCCGAAGGCCCTGACCCCCGGCTGCACCAAGCAGGCCTGCGACTTCACCGACAACCTCGACGTCCTGGCCACCGCCGGCTACGACGTCATCGGCGTCTCCCCCGACAAGCCCGAGACGCTCGCCAAGTTCCGCGACAAGGAGAACCTGAAGGTGACCCTCGTCGGCGACCCCGACACCACCGTCATCGAGTCCTACGGCGCCTACGGCGAGAAGAAGAACTACGGCAAGACCTACGTCGGCGTCATCCGCTCCACCCTCGTGGTCGACGAACACGGCAAGATCGAACACGCCTTCTACAACGTGAAGGCCACGGGCCACGTAGCCAAGATCATCAAGGACCTGGGGATCTGACACCTGAGCCGTCCACGGCTCCCAGTAGAGTGGGCGGCGCTGTGGGCCCGTACCCCAGCTGGCAAGAGGGCGCCGGTTTAGGTCCGGTGTGTCGTGGGTTCGAGTCCCACCGGGCCCACCACCGAAGGGCGCCACACCGCATCGCCGGTGGCGCCCTTCGTCGTACCGGCTCTCAGCCCAGCAACTCCCTGACCACCGGCACCAGCCCCCGGAACGCCTTCCCCCGGTGGCTGATCGCGTTCTTCTCCTCGGGGGAGAGTTCCGCGCAGGTGCGGGTGTCGCCGTCCGGCTGGAGGATCGGGTCGTAGCCGAAGCCGTTCGTGCCGGTCGGCGAGTGGCGCAGCACACCCCGCAGCCGGCCCTCGACGACGCGTTCCGTGCCGTCGGGGAGGGCGAGGGCCGCGGCGCAGGCGAAGTGGGCGGCTCGGTGGCCGTCGGCGATGTCGCCGAGCTGGGCCAGCAGGAGGGCCAGGTTCGCGGCGTCGTCGCCGTGGGTGCCGGACCAGCGGGCGGAGAAGATGCCGGGGGCGCCGCCCAGGACGTCGACGCAGAGGCCCGAGTCGTCGGCGACGGCCGGGAGGCCGGTGGCCTGCGCCAGGGCGTGGGCCTTGAGGAGGGCGTTCTCGGCGAAGGTGACGCCGGTTTCCTTGACGTCGGGGATCTCGGGGTAGGCGTCCGCGCCGACGAGGTCGTGACTGAGACCTGCGTCGGCGAGGATCGCCTTCAGTTCGGTGAGTTTTCCGGCGTTGCGGGTGGCGAGGATCAGGCGGGTCATGCCCCTCAGTATCCCCAAGCCCTCACGGCCCCCGCGCGGCTGTTACGGCGTGCAGACCTTGGTGAGTTCGCCCGCCGCGTCCGTGACCGGGCTGATGTCGGGGGTCTCGTCGCCGTTCTTGATGGCCGTACGGACGTTGCCGACGGCCTCGCTGAGGTCGTCGACCGCCTTGTTGACGTCGGCGTTGTCGGTCTTGTCGCCGATCTCGTCGAGGTTCTGCTCGATCGAGTCGAGGGACTCGCCGGTCTGTGTCGGGTCGTTCGCCGCGTTCTCCACGGCCTGCTGGAGGTCGGTGACGCTGTCGGCGATGGCATCGGCGGCCTGGACGCAGTCCAGGGCCTTGCTGACGGCGTCGCAGCCTGTCGCCGCCGGTATGGCGACGAGTGCGGCGATGACGGCGAATGCGGCGGTGCGTCGGCGTTGGCGCGCGGCCATGGAACGGTCCCTCCCCGTGGGCAAGATGTGTTCGACCCCGTGGTGCGGTCGACCCGGCCCCATGCTGGGGCCGGGCTGGGGCGCGCGGCCGAGCCGTACACCCGTACCCCTTAGAACGCGTGGGATCAACGCGTGGTTGCCTCAAGTGCCGTGCGCTGTGCGGCGGCGAGCTCGTCGCAGCCCGCGACGGCGAGGTCGAGCAGGGCGTTCAGCTCCTTGCGGTCGAACGGCTCGGCCTCGGCGGTGCCCTGGACCTCGACGAACCGGCCGTCGCCGGTGCAGACGACGTTCATGTCGGTGTCGGCGCGGACGTCCTCCTCGTAGCAGAGGTCGAGCAGCGGGACTCCGCCCACGATGCCGACGGAGACGGCGGACACCGTGCCGGTGAGCGGCTGGCGGCCGGCCTTGACGAGCTTCTTGCCCTGCGCCCAGGTGACGGCGTCGGCCAGGGCGACGTACGCGCCGGTGATCGCCGCCGTGCGGGTGCCGCCGTCGGCCTGGAGGACGTCGCAGTCGAGGACGATGGTGTTCTCGCCGAGCGCCTTGTAGTCGATGACGGCGCGCAGCGAGCGGCCGATGAGGCGGGAGATCTCGTGGGTGCGGCCGCCGATCTTGCCGCGGACGGACTCGCGGTCGCCGCGGGTGTTGGTGGCACGCGGCAGCATCGAGTACTCGGCGGTGACCCAGCCCTCGCCGCTGCCCTTGCGCCAGCGCGGGACGCCTTCGCTGACGGAGGCGGTGCAGAAGACCTTGGTGTCGCCGAAGGAGACGAGGACGGAGCCCTCGGCGTGCTTGCTCCAGCCACGCTGGATGGTGATGGGGCGCAGCTGTTCGGGGGTGCGGCCGTCGATTCGAGACATGGCGAAGAGCCTAGCGGCATACGGGCTGGGCCCTGTCGCCAAGCTGGCGACAGGGCCCAGGGGCTGCCGCCGGTTGCGGAAGCAGCCCCTCAGGGGTGAGCCCGTGCAGGCTCAGAGAGCGGGGTGGTTCACATCATGTCTTCGATGTCCGCCGCGATCGGGTCGGCGTCGGTGCCGATGACGACCTGGATGGCGTTGCCCATCTTCACGACGCCGTGGGCGCCGGCGGCCTTCAGGGCGGCCTCGTCGACCTTGCTCGGGTCGATGACCTCGGTACGGAGGCGGGTGATGCAGCCCTCGACCTCTTCGATGTTCTCGATGCCGCCGAGTCCGGCGACGATCTTCTCAGCCTTGGTGGCCATGTCCTACTCCCTGATCCGAACCGCTTTGTCGCAGTAACCCACAGTTGGCCCATCTTCGCGAGCGGTCATGTCATGGGTGCCGAATCATGGCGTTCACGACAGTGCGACCGTTCCCAGACTGGTCTACACCAGTTGACGAACGGGCGCCAAACCCGGTTCCGTCCGGAGGACGCCCATGAGTGCCAGCAGTGCCGCCGCGCCCGCGCGCACCCCCTGGAGCAACCTGTTCCAGGGCTTGCAGAAGATGGGCCGCAGTCTTCAACTCCCCATCGCCGTACTGCCGGCCGCGGGCATCCTCAACCGGCTGGGCCAGCCGGACGTGTTCGGTGACGACGGCCTCGGCTGGACGAACGTGTCCAAGGTGATGGCGGGGGCCGGCGGCGCGCTGCTGGACGGGCAGTTGGGGCTGCCGTTGCTGTTCTGCGTGGGCGTGGCCATCGGGATGGCGAAGAAGTCCGACGGTTCGACGGCGCTGGCGGCGGTCGCCGGTTTCCTCGTCTACTTCAACGTGCTGCGCCAGTTCCCGATCGACTGCGCGGCCGGAGCACAGAAGATCGCGGCCGGGTGTCAGGCGTCGGACGGCACGGTGGACGCCTTCTCGTACCAGAATCCGGGGGTGTTCGGCGGCATCGTCATCGGGTTGCTGTCGGCGTACTTCTGGCAGCGGTTCCACCGTACGAAGCTGGTCGACTGGCTCGGGTTCTTCAACGGGCGCCGGCTCGTGCCGATCATCATGTCGTTCGTCGCGATCGCGTTCGCCGCGCTGTGTCTGTGGGTGTGGCCGCCGATCGGTGACGGTCTGGAGAACTTCAGCGACTGGCTGGTGGGGCTGGGTGCCTGGGGTGCGGGCCTGTTCGGTCTCGCCAACCGCGCGCTGCTGGTGATCGGGCTGCACCAGTTCCTGAACGTGCCCATCTGGTTCCAGTTCGGCACCTACACCAAGCCGGACGGGACGGAGGTCCACGGCGACATCAACATGTTCCTGGCGGGTGACCCGAACGCGGGGCAGTTCACCTCGGGCTTCTTCCCGATCATGATGTTCGCGCTGCCGGCCGCCTGCCTGGCCATGACGCACTGCGCGAAGCCGCACCGGCGCAAGGAGGTCGGCGGTCTGATGCTGTCGATCGCGCTGACGTCGTTCGTCACGGGCATCACCGAACCGATCGAGTACTCCTTCGTGTTCATCGCGCCGGCGCTGTACGCGGTGCACGCGGTGCTGACGGGTGTCTCGATGGCGGTGACGTGGGGGCTCGGGGTCCACGACGGCTTCAGTTTCTCGGCCGGTCTGATCGACTACGTCATCAACTGGAACCTGGCGACGAAGCCGTGGGCGATCATTCCGATCGGGCTGTGCTTCGCTGTCGTGTATTACGTGATCTTCCGGTTCGCGATCACCAAGTTCGATCTGAAGACTCCTGGGCGGGAGCCGGACGACGAGCGCGAGGACGCGACGAAGGCGTAGCCGCTCGCCTGTTCGCCCGCTCGGCCTCGTTCCCAAGGGCCCCTGGACCTCCTGGTCCGGGGGCCCTTCGGCGTGTTTACGAGAGCTTGCCTGTAGATGTCCCGCTATGGCCCAGGCCACAAAATTGACGGTTCCTTATCTCACCTTCACCGTGCTAAAACAGGTCTACACCACTTAGTGGTGTAGACCACGTGGAGCCTGCCCCCCTTAGCGCCCCTTCGCGCCCCCCTTCCCGTCCCCCGGCAGCTCCGGTACATGGAGGAACTATGACCACCGCCAGCACAACGGCGGCACCCGCGAAGAAGCGGGGATCAGGCCTGATCCAGGGCCTGCAGAAAGTCGGCCGCAGTCTCCAGCTTCCGATCGCGGTGCTGCCGGCGGCGGGCATTCTGCTCCGGCTCGGTCAGCCCGACGTGTTCGGTGCCGATGGACTCGGCTGGGACAAGGTCGCGTCGGTGTTCGCCACCGCCGGTGACGCGGTCTTCGCCAACCTGCCGCTGCTGTTCTGCGTCGGTATCGCGATCGGCTTCGCGAAGAAGTCCGACGGCTCCACCGCGCTGGCCGCGCTGGTCGGTTTCCTGGTCTACAAGAACGTGCTGACCGCGTTCCCGATCACCGACGCCAAGGTCACCAAGGGTGCGGACGTCGCCGCTACGTACAACGACCCCAAGGTCTTCGGCGGCATCATTATGGGCCTCATAGCCGCCGTCACCTGGCAGCGGTTCCACCGCACCAAGCTGCCCGACTGGCTCGGCTTCTTCAACGGCCGGCGTCTGGTTCCGATCCTGATGGCCTTCATCGGCACCGCCGTCGGTGTCTTCTTCGGCATCGTCTGGGAGCCCGTCGGCGACGTCATCACCAACTTCGGTGAGTGGATGACCGGACTCGGTTCCGTCGGTGCGGGCATCTTCGGCGCGATCAACCGCGCGCTGCTCCCGGTCGGCATGCACCAGTTCGTCAACACGGTGGCCTGGCAGGAGATCGGCACCTACAAGGACTCCGCCGGCGCTGTGTGGCACGGCGACCTGCCGCGCTTCTTCCACGGCGACCCGACCGCCGGTCAGTTCATGACCGGGTTCTTCCCCATCATGATGTTCGCGCTGCCGGCCGCCGCCCTGGCCATCACGCACACCGCCCGCCCGGAGCGCCGCAAGGCCGTCGGCGGCATGATGATGTCGCTCGCGCTCACCTCGTTCGTCACCGGTATCACCGAGCCGATCGAGTTCTCGTTCATGTTCATCGCGCCGCTGCTGTACGTGATCCACGCGGTCCTGACCGCCTTGTCGATGGCGGTCACCTGGGCGCTGGGCGTGCACCACGGCTTCAGCTTCTCCGCCGGTGCGATCGACTACTTCCTGAACTGGAACCTCGCCACCAAGCCATGGATGATCATCCCGATCGGCCTGGTCTTCGCAGTGATCTACTACGTGACCTTCCGTTTCGCAATCATCAGGTTCAACATTCCCACCCCGGGCCGCGAGCCCGAGGAAGAGGTCGAGGATCTCACCAAGGCGTGAGTCCTCGTACGGCATGACGAAGGCCCCGGAACCCACTCGGTTCCGGGGCCTTCGCGCGTCCGGCGTTCAGATCTCGTACGCCGCCCTGGGCACCGCCAGTTCCACCGGCCCGGCGTACACCTCGCGCGCGTCGGCCAGGTTGACCTCGGGGTCCGTCCACGGCGGGATGTGGGTGAGGACCAGGCGGCGGGCGCCGGCGCGTGCCGCGGTCTCGCCCGCCTCGCGGCCGTTGAGGTGGAGGTCGGGGATGTTCTCCTTGCCGTGGGTGAACGCGGCCTCGCAGAGGAACAGGTCGGTGTCGCGGGCGAGTTCGTCGAGGGACTCGCTCACGCCGGTGTCCCCGGAGTAGGTCAGGGCGCGTCCGGCGTGCTCCACGCGGATGCCGTACGCCTCCACCGGGTGCCGCACCCGCTCCGTGTGGACGGTGAACGGGCCCACCTCGAACGTGGCCGGCTTGACCGTGTGGAAGTCGAAGACCTCGCTCATCGAGGAGGCGGTGGGGGTGTCCGCGTACGCGGTGGTCAGGCGGTGCTCCGTGCCCTCGGGTCCGTAGACCGGGATCGGGCCGGCGCGGCCGCCGTCGTGGCGGTAGTAGCGCGCGACGAAGTACGCGCACATGTCGATGCAGTGGTCGGCGTGCAGATGGCTGAGGAAGATCGCGTCGAGGTCGTAAAGACCGCAGTGGCGCTGCAACTCGCCAAGGGCACCGTTGCCCATGTCGAGGAGCAGCCGGAAGCCGTCGGCCTCTACGAGGTAGCTCGAGCAGGCCGATTCCGCGGACGGGAACGACCCCGAGCAGCCGACGACGGTGAGCTTCATTAGAGCTGGAACCTCCGCGCTGACAGGAAGTGCAGAGAGCGGACGCGGCGGGCGGAAACCCGGCGAGGACACTCGGAGCAGATACGGGAAACGGGGGTCGTGCGGTCCGTCGAGCGTAAGGCGCAAAAGGGCCGGTCGCTCCTCCGCCAGGGGCCGTTGTGGGCGAACTCACCTGTGCTGTCACCGGTTCGGATGGACCTGGGGCCGGGGCTGGACGGGCGCCTTCGCCCGGGTGGGGGCGTTCGACGGTACGCACGGGTACCTTCGTCCGTATGGACACGTCCTGGTGGCTCGCGCTCGCGGCGGTGGTATTGCTCGCGCTGGTCGCGGCGCTCGTGGACGGCTGGGGGCGAGGGCACCGGCCGGCCGGGCGCAGGCGTCCGCCCGGCCGCCCTGCCGAACCCAGGCCGGGCCGCGCACCGCGGCCGCGGGCCGCTGAGATCTGGTGGGCGAGCGTCCCCTACGAGGACGGTCCCGGCGGCAAGGACCGCCCCTGTCTCGTCCTGCGGGTGCGGGGCGGCACGGTGACCGTCGCGAAGATCACCAGCAAGTACCACGACGAACGCCCCGGGGTGATCGCCCTCCCGCCGGGCGCCGTGGGCGACGCCCGGGGCCGGGCGAGCTTCCTGGAGACCGACGAGCTGCGCGAGGTTCCGCTGTCGGACTTCCGCCGCCGGGCCGGCAAGGCGGACCCGAAGCTGTGGAACCAGGTACGACACCTGGCGGGCTGATTCTTCTCAGCCCGTCCGGCGTTCGAGGACGAGCGCGAAGCGCGAATGCGGGGGCCGGGGGGCGCAGCCCCCGGGAAGGGGACGACCCCCGGGAAGGGGACGGCCCCCTACGCCCACAACTGCCCCTGCACCGTCGCGATCGCTTCCTCCGTGGTCGCGGCCGTGTAGACCCCGGTCGAGAGGTACTTCCAGCCCCCGTCGGCGACGACGAACACGATGTCGGCGGACTCCCCCGCGGCGACGGCCTTCCTGCCGACCCCGATCGCGGCGTGCAGCGCGGCCCCCGTGGAGACGCCCGCGAAGATGCCCTCCTGCTGGAGGAGCTCCCGGGTACGGGTCACCGCGTCCGCGGAGCCGACCGAGAAGCGGGTGGTGAGGACGGACGCGTCGTACAGCTCGGGGACGAAGCCCTCGTCGAGGTTGCGCAGCCCGTACACCAGGTCGTCGTAGCGCGGCTCGGCGGCGACGATCTTCACGTCCGGCTTGTGCTCACGCAGGAAGCGGCCGACGCCCATCAGCGTGCCGGTGGTGCCGAGACCCGCCACGAAGTGGGTGATGGAGGGGAGGTCGGCGAGGATCTCCGGGCCGGTGGTGGCGTAGTGGGCGCCCGCGTTGTCCGGGTTGCCGTACTGGTAGAGCATCACCCAGTCCGGGTGCTCGGCGGCAAGTTCCTTGGCGACGCGTACGGCGGTGTTGGAGCCGCCGGCCGCGGGCGAGGGGATGATCTCGGCGCCCCACATGCCGAGGAGTTCGCGCCGCTCCTGGGAGGTGTTCTCCGGCATGACGCAGACCATGCGGTAGCCCTTGAGCTTCGCGGCCATGGCCAGGGAGATGCCCGTGTTGCCGGACGTCGGCTCCAGGATGGTGCAGCCGGGGGTCAACCGGCCGTCCTTCTCCGCCTGTTCGACCATGTGCAGCGCCGGGCGGTCCTTGACCGAGCCGGTCGGATTGCGGTCCTCCAGCTTGGCCCAGACACGCACGTCCTGGGACGGCGAGAGCCGCGGCAGGCGCACCAGAGGGGTGTTGCCCACCGCGGCGAGCGGGGAGTCGTAGCGCATGAGTGATCAGAGCCCGATCGGATCAGACCATGCCGCCGGCCACGGCCGGCAGGATCGTCACGTTGTCGCCGTCGGTCAGCTTGGTGTTGATGCCGTCGAGGAAGCGGACGTCCTCGTCGTTCAGGTAGACGTTGACGAAGCGGCGCAGCTCGCCGCCGTCCACGATGCGGCCCTGGATGCCCGTGTGCCGGGTGTCGAGGTCGGCGAACAGCTCGGCGAGGGTCTCCCCGCCGCCCTCGACGGCCTTCTGGCCGTCGGTGTAGGTGCGGAGGATGGTGGGGATGCGGACCTCGATGGCCATGGTTGCGGGCTCCTGTCGGAAGGAAAAGTCAGGTCGGTGGGCGCGCGGCAGCGCGGGAAGCATGGGGTACGCCGGTTGCGGAGCCGCGGCTCACGGCCGTACGGCGGCAGGGTTCAGCGTGTACAGATGGCGCTCTGAAGCCTGCACAGGTCGACGTGCAGCCGCGCCACGAGCAGTGCGCCCGGCGTCTTCTCGCTCACGTCGTGGGAAACCATGGGGTCATCGTATCGATTCCCGGTCCGGATCCCGGAGTGTGATCTCACATCCCGGACATTTTCGGGCCGAAGGGTGAGATGGGTGCGGAGGGCGAGGTCAGTACGCCTCCACCACCTTGATCTCCTCCTCCGTCACCACGCCGTCGACGATCCGGTAGGAGCGGAACTGGAAGGGTCCGGCGTCGTCGGAGTCGGCCGTGGAGACGAGGACGTAGTGCGCGCCCGGCTCGTTGGCGTACGCGATGTCGGTGCGGGACGGGTAGGCCTCGGTCGCCGTGTGCGAGTGGTAGATGACCACGGGGTCCTCGTCGCGGTCGTCCAGTTCGCGGTACAGCTTCAGCAGGTCGCCGGAGTCGAACTCGTAGAACGTGGGCGAGCGGGCGGCGTTGAGCATCGGGACGAACCGCTCGGGTCGGTCGGCGCCCTCCGGGCCCGCGACGACGCCGCACGCCTCGTCGGGGTGGTCCTGGCGCGCGTGCGCGACGATCTGGTCGAACAGGGCCTGGGTGATGGTCAGCATGTTCGCCAGGATAAGCAGAAGGCCGCCCCGTACCGAAGCGTGGTACGGGGCGGCCCACATGGTGAACCGGAGGGGGTCAGCCGACCTTCTCGAAGACCGGGTCGCGGCGCTCGGCGACCTGCGGGTTCCTCGACTTGAGGACGGCCCAGCCGATGCTCAGGGCGGCGGCCCAGCCGGCCATCACGTAGAGGCAGACGCGGGAGTCGGCGTCGTAGGCGATCAGGCAGGTGACGAAGAGCAGGAACGCGACCGCGACCCAGCTGAATTTCGCGCCGCCCGGGGCCGGGAAGGAGGAGGAGGGCAGGCGCCCGGCGTCGACCGCGCGGCGGTACAGGATGTGGCTGATCAGGATCATCAGCCAGGTCCAGATGCCGGCCGCGGTGGCCACCGAGACCACGTAGCCGAAGGCCTTCTCGGGGACGATGTAGTTCAGGACCACGCCGATGCCCATGAAGAGCACGGAGACGGTGATGCCGAACGCCGGGGTCCTGGTCGAGGAGAGTTTGTTGAAGATCTTCGGGGCCTCGCCGTTGTCCGCCAGGGTGCGCAGCATGCGGCCGGTGGAGTACATGCCCGAGTTGCAGGAGGACAGGGCGGCGGTGAGGACGACGAAGTTGACGATGCCCGCGCCGGCCGGGATGCCGATCTTCGCGAAGGCCGCCACGAAGGGGCTGACGCCCGGGGCGAACTCCGTCCACTTCACGACGCAGAGGATGACGGTGAGGGCGCCGACGTAGAAGAGCGCGATGCGCCAGGGCAGCGTGTTGATCGCCTTGGGGAGGGTCTTCTCGGGGTTCTCGGACTCCCCCGCCGTGACGCCGACCAGTTCGACGGCCAGGTAGGCGAACATGACGCCCTGGAGGGTCATCAGGGACGAGCCGACGCCCTTGGGGAAGAAGCCGTCGAACTCCCAGAGGTTGGAGACGGCGGCGGTGTCACCGGCGGAGCTGAAGCCGAAGGTGAGGACGCCGAGGCCGATCACGATCATGCCGATCAGCGCGGTGACCTTGACCATCGAGAACCAGAACTCGATCTCGCCGAAGAGCTTCACCGAGATCAGGTTGGCCACGAAGAGGACGACCAGGAAGACCAGGGCCGTCACCCACTGCGGGACCGACGGGAACCAGTAGTGGACGTAGATCGCGGCGGCGGTGAGTTCCGCCATGCCGGTGACCACCCACATCAGCCAGTACGTCCAGCCGGTGAAGTAGCCGAAGAACGGGCCGAGGAACTCGCGCGAGTACTCGGCGAAGGAGCCCGAGACGGGGCGGTAGAGCAGCAGTTCGCCCAGTGCCCGCATGATGAAGAAGATGATCACGCCCGCGAGGGCGTACATCAGGATGAGGCTGGGACCGGCCTTGGCGATGTTCGCCCCGGCGCCCAGGAAGAGGCCGACGCCGATGGCGCCGCCGATCGCGATCATCTGGACCTGGCGGCTGCCGAGCCCGCGCTCGTACCCCTCTTCGGGGGCGTCGCCGCCCACGGCCTCACTGCCGTCGCTGTCGTATCGCTTGCCGACCTGCGATGAGGTCATGTGTGCTGCGCCTTTCTCCATGCCGGTCCGAGCCAGTGCGATGGCCTCGGATCGGGTTCCGATCCCCCCGGATGGTGGAGCTTCCCGCCTGGCCGGCGGTCGGCCGGCTCGGTGGCGCACCCGGCCGGACCTGGGTGTTGTCCTGTCGGGCGGTCGTGAAGATTTATCACGGCCGCAACATTGATCGGCTGAGGCCTTCGTGGCGTACCCCACAGGAAGAACCGGACAAAAGTCTGACCGCGCCCCATAGGACGCGGTCATGGTGACGTGATCGTTATTCGGATTTGAGCGTCCTCTGAGCGAACAGTGAACCAGGACGGCTCAGGGCATAAGGGTCTCCACAAGGGTCTCCTGAAGGCCGCCCAGCCACAGGTACGCCATCACCATCGGCTTGCGCGGGTCCTCGTCCGGCAGCCGGAAGAGGAGGTCGGTGTCCTCCTCGTCGACGACGTCGAGCCGGGCGCCGATGGCGAGGCGCAGGTCGTTCAGCGTGCGCAGCCACTGCTCGGCCTCCTCGGCGGACAGCTTGAGCACCGCGCCGCCGTCACCGCCGGGGGTGAGGCCGTCCAGCGAGCGGATCACCGTCAGGGCGTTCTCCCGCTTGCCGGCGCGCAGGTCGTTCTCGGTGAAGCGGCGGAACTCCGAGGAGTGGGCGCGCTGTTCCTCGGCCTGCTCGGGCGAGTGGGCCTCGACGTCGGGGCCGCTGTAGGCGTCGGGGAAGAGACGTTGCAGCACGGGGTCGGAGGGCGGCTCGCTGGGGCCTTCCGCGAACAGTTCGGCGAGCGGGTCGTCCGGGGCGTTCTCGGCGGGACCGGGGCCGATGAGCTCCATGAGCTGGACGGCGAGGGAGCGGATGATGGAGATCTCGACCTCGTCGAGCGCGACGGCCGCGCCGCCGCCGGGGATCGGTTCGAAGTGTCCTGGCATCAGGTTGTGTCGCCGCTTCCGGTCCGCTCGGTGCTGTTTTCCGGTCCACTTGCCGCGTGGGCTCACTTGCGGTCCTGCTGAAGGGTGGCCCACAGGCCGTAGCCGTGCATGGCCTGGACGTCGCGCTCCATCTCCTCGCGCGACCCGCTGGAGACGACCGCGCGGCCCTTGTGGTGGACGTCCATCATCAGCTTGGTGGCCTTGTCCTTGGAGTAGCCGAAGTACGTCTGGAAGACATACGTCACATAGCTCATGAGGTTGACCGGATCGTTGTGGACGATCGTCAGCCAGGGGACGTCCGGCTCGGGTACGGCGAAGACCTCCTCCGCCGACTCGGTCTTCTCGGTCTCTAGGGGTGCGGGAGCCGTCACACGGCCCATGCTGCCACCAGAGGGGGGTGACCGCACAAACGGACGCCCCCGCGCCGGTGGTCGCGGCAATCCCGGAACCCAAATCGTCAGAGTGACGAGATGGGGGTACGATCCCGTCATGAACACAGCGGACCTAGGGCTGCCGGTGGACGTTCCCTCGACGGCTCTCTTCACCGACCAGTACGAGCTGACGATGCTGAGGGCCGCGCTGGCGGCCGGAACCGCCGACCGGCGCTCGGTCTTCGAGGTCTTCACCCGGAGGCTGCCGGAGGGCCGCCGCTACGGGGTCGTGGCCGGCACCGGACGCGTCCTGGACGCGGTCGAGAACTTCCGTTTCGACGCGGACGTCCTCGGCTTCATGCGCGAGCACTCCATCGTGGACGAACCGACCCTTCAGTGGCTCGCCGACTACCGCTTCGGCGGTGACATCTGGGGCTACCCGGAGGGCGAGGTGTACTTCTCGGGCTCGCCGATCATGCGGGTGGAGGGGTCCTTCGCGGAGTGCGTGCTCCTGGAGACGGTGATCCTCTCCATCCTCAACCACGACTCGGCGATCGCGGCGGCGGCCTCCCGGATGTCCTCGGCGGCGGGCGGGCGGCCGCTGATCGAGATGGGCGCCCGGCGCACCCACGAGCTGGCCGCCGTGGCCGCCGCGCGGGCCGCGTACGTCGGCGGCTTCACCACCACCTCCGACCTGGCCGCCGGTTTCCGCTACGGCATCCCGACCGTGGGCACCTCCGCGCACGCCTTCACCCTGCTCCACGACAACGAGCGGGACGCCTTCCAGGCCCAGGTGGACTCGCTCGGCCGGGGCACCACCCTGCTCGTGGACACGTACGACGTCACGGAGGCGGTCCGCACGGCCGTCGAGGTGGCCGGGCCCGAGCTGGGCGCCGTCCGCATCGACTCCGGGGACCTGCTCCTCGTCGCGCACCGGGTCCGGCAGCAGCTGGACGAGCTCGGCGCGACCGGCACGCGGATCATCGTCACCTCCGACCTGGACGAGTACGCGATCGCCTCGCTGGCGGCGGCGCCCGTGGACGCGTACGGCGTCGGCACCCAGCTGGTGACGGGATCCGGCCACCCCACCTGCTCCATGGTGTACAAACTGGTCGCCCGTGCCCGGTCGGCCGATCCGAAGGACCCGCTGGAGGCGGTGGCGAAGAAGTCCTCCGGCGGCAAGACCTCCATCGGCGGCCGCAAGTGGGCCGCCCGGCGGCTGGACGAGCACGGCGTCGCCGAGGCCGAGGTGATCGGCGTCGGCCCGGTGCCTGCCGAGCTGGCCGACCGGCAGCTCCTGGTCGAGCTGGTCAAGGGCGGCCGGGTCGTCGCCCGCGAGCCCCTCGACGTCGTACGCGAGCGGCACCGGGCGGCCCGCGCCAACCTGCCGCTGTCGGCGACGCAGCTCTCCCGCGGGGAGGCGGTCATCCCCACGGAGTACGTCTGACGTATCCGTACGCCACGGCACCGGCGCATGAACAACCGGTGAGCGGGCATGACACGGCAACGCACCCTCCGCACCGCACGAACGTCCCCCGCACACCCGTCGGGGGCCGCGCGGCAGCCGAATGCCCCCTCCCGGAGTGCACTCGAAGTCCTTAGGCTCGGTAGTTCCCAGGCCGGGCCCCGCACTCCCTCATGAACCCCACCGACCCCGCCACCCCCACGAACCCCAGAAAACCCACAACCCCCACCGCCCTCCTGCCGAGCCGAAGGACACCGACCATGCGCCGCGCCTTGATCGTCGTAGACGTGCAGAACGACTTCTGCGAGGGAGGCAGCCTCGCGGTGGCGGGGGGCGCCGACGTGGCCGCCGCCATCACGGAGCTGATCGGACAGGCGCCCGCCGGCTACCGCCATGTCGTGGCGACCCGCGACCACCACATCGCGCCCGGCGGCCACTTCGCCGACAACCCCGACTTCGTCCACTCCTGGCCCGCGCACTGCGTGGCCGGCACGGAGGGCGTCGGCTTCCACCCGAACTTCGCACCGGTCGTCGCCTCCGGCGCCATCGACGCGGTCTTCGACAAGGGCGCGTACGCGGCGGCGTACAGCGGCTTCGAGGGCGCCGACGAGAACGGCGTGACACTGGCGGACTGGCTGCGCGCCCGGGAGATCGACGAGGTGGACGTGGTCGGCATCGCCACCGACCACTGCGTGCGCGCCACCGCCCTGGACGCCGCCCGTGAGGGCTTCCGTACGCAGGTCCTGCTCGACCTGACCGCCGGAGTGGCGAAGGAGACCACGGACCGCGCCCTGGAGGAGATGCGGAGCGCGGGCGTGGAGCTGACCGGCAAGCCGGTGGTCTGAGAGCCCCTGCGCCCGTCCTGCCGCCGTCGGGCCCTACGTGCCCTGGGGCGCCGCCGGTCTTCGCATCAGCGCCCGGATCGGGTGCCACAGCTCCTGGACCAGCTCCGGGCCCAGGACACCGTTGTCGGGGGCCGGCGCCGTACGCCATATCAGGCCGTCGGGATGGTGCAGGACCGCGGTGATCTCGTCCGGGGTGGGCGGCTGGGCGTTGCCCCGCAGGTACACCGCGCGCAGGCCCAGGTTGCGCAGCCTGGTCAGCGCGCGGGCCCGGTTCTGGGCCAGCACGAGCACGCGCACGCCGCCGACCGAGCCGTAGGGGCCGGACGGGCTCGGCAGGTTCAGCGCCACCACCACGCTGCCGTTGGGCAGCTTGCAGAAACCTCCTGCGGCCATGAAAGTCACACCCCCGTGCGGTCCGGTGTCAATAAGAGAATCACAGGACGCACCTAAACACGATCGGCCGCGACCCGCCAGGGGGTCGCGGCCGATCATGCTCTGACCTGCATAAACAGGGTTTACCTCACTGCGCGGCCGACCTCGAGCGAGATCGTGGAGCCGTTCAGGGCCTCCTTGACGATCTTGATCTTGGTGTTGGTGTCAGTGATGGCGACACCGCCCGACGGGTTGCTCGCGTCGTAGTAGGTGTGGGCGTGGTCGTCGAAGACCGAGACGCCCCGCTGCGACGGAACCCTGGTCGCGACGTCCGCCTTGTGCAGCGTGAGGGCGTCCGTGCGGTACAGGCTGAAGGGCGAGTCGTAGGACTGGAACCGGTTGCGCATCAGCGTGCCGTCGGACCACTTGAGCGCGGTCGGGTGCGCGTCGACGGGCAGCACCAGACCGGCGCCCGGGTGCGAGGTGGTGTTGTTGTCCGGCTGGGAGGTGTCCCACTTCCAGATCAACAGGCCGTTCTGGTACGGGAAGTGCTCCACCCAGTCCGGACGGGTCGTCGCGAAGCCGAAGTTGTACGGGCCGACCTTGAGGGTCTTGTCGTACGACACGTACTGGCGGTTCTCGGCGATGTAGTACTGCGCGTAGTCGTCCGTGATGGCCGCGCCGATACGGGAGAAGCCGTCCGCGGTCCAGGCGGCGTCCGCGGTCTCCGCGTCGTCCGAGAAGAGGGCGGTGCCGTCCGCGACGACGCTGATCTCGTCGGCCGCGAAGCCCTTCTGGGCCACTCCGCCGTCGGTGGCGTAGCGGAAGCGCAGGCCGATGTTCTGGCCCGCGTAGGCGTCCAGCGGGTACGACAGCTTCGTGTACGCCTCGGTCGTGCCGTCGAGCGCCGGCTTGCCGCTGCCGTCACGGCTGATGGCCGCGCCGTCCGCGGTGCCGTCGATGGCGGTCCAGTTGGCGCCGCCGTCGGTGGAGACCTCGGTGTAGAGGTAGTCGTAGCCCGCCTCGATGTCCCACCAGCCGTCGAGCGTCAGGGTGGCCGAGGACTTGCCGGTGAGGTCGACGGAACGGTTCAGCGTCTGCGAGAGGTTGTCGCCGCTGCCGCTCCACCACTGGGTCGCGCCCTGTGCCGGTTCGACGATCTCGTTGGTGACCGTCTTCTCGGGCAGTTCGACGACGAGCGCCTGCGCGTCCTTGGTGTTGTACTCGGCGACGCCCAGGGTGTGCTTCGACTTCGTCGCGGCCTTCGCCGTGTCGTAGTTGAGCCAGCCGAGCTGGAGCTTGTCCCAGGCGGTCATGTCGCCGGGGAGGTTGCCGATCTCGCCCTCGCCGGTACCGAGCCAGGAGCCGGAGGACATCAGCGTCCAGAACCCGGTGGAGTTGTCGCCGCCGTTGGTGTCGTAGAGGTCCGGCAGACCGAGGTCGTGGCCGTACTCGTGGGCGAAGACGCCGAGTCCGCCGTTCTCCGGCTGGATGGTGTAGTCGCCGACCCAGATGTCGGAGTCGCCGATCTCGGCGCCGCCGAGCTTGTTGCCCGCGGGTCCCGTGGATCCCGCGTCGGTGCCGAACGCGAACCAGCGGTGGGCCCAGATGGCGTCCGCGCCCTGCGCGCCGCCGCCGGCGGACTCGTCCTCACCGGCGTGCACGATCTGGAAGTGGTCGATGTAGCCGTCGGGCTCGTTGAAGTTGCCGTCGCCGTCGAAGTCGTTGCGGTCCCAGAGGTCGTACTGGGCCAGGTCCGCCTTGATCGCCGCGTCGGTCGCGCCGGCTGCCTTCTGCGCCGCGACCCAGGCGTTGACGCCGTCCTGCACCGCGTACCAGGCGCCGGTGTCCGCGTCGTTGGAGCCGTAACGGGCCTCGTTGTAGGGGACCTTGACCCAGTCGGTGACCTCGCCCTCGACCGAGTAACGGCCGGAGGACTGCTTCTCGTAGTACGTCTTCAGCGAGTCGACGCCCTTGCCGGTGCCGAAGTAGAGATCCTCGTAGTGCGCCTTGTTGTAGTCCGCCTGCCACGCCGTGCTGTTGTCCTTGGCGGGGTCGGGCTCGGCTATCTCGTTGTGCAGCGGGCCGACGGTGCCGCCGTAGCGGGGGTCGACCTGGTCGCCGAACTCGACCAGGATCGTGAAGATCTTGTCGGTCTTCTCCCGGCCGAGCTCGACGTACTTGCCCTTGCCGAGCTGCACGACCTGGGAGCCGTTGCGGTTCTTGGCCTCGGCCTGGCCGGATATGACCTGCCTGAGCGCCTCTTCGCGCTGGGCGGCCTGACGGTCGGAGAGGGGGCCCTTGAGGTCGTGCTCGGTGTCGCTCTGGGCGGGAGCGGCCGGGTCACGGCGCTCCGCCGTCGGGGCCGCGGCGCCGGCATCGGCCTGTGCCACGGCGAACGTAGAGAACGTGGCAGTGGCCGCCGCGAGGGCCACGCCCACCGCCGCCGCTCTGAACGTCCATGATCTGCTGGTCACTTGATGTCCTCCCTCGCGTCCGCTCGCGCGGACGGAGGGTCCAGGTCATGGGGTCCGCGCGCGTATACGCGTGTCAAGTGACGTCATTGGACCGGAGTTACCAGAGAAAAGACAGATCTTGACTTGTACCTGGCAACTGCACTATACGGAGCGGTTGTTCGCCATCCGGAGCGCCACCACACCGCTCAACGGGCGCGTCCTGACACCGGGTCGGCGGATGTGATGACTCCGTGCGCCCCCTGTGCACCGGCACCGTGCGTCAGGTCACGCTTACCGGACGTTCCACTCGGGCATGCAGGCGAATAGAGTCGGCCGGCGATGCGTCGAAATGTCGATGGATTGCCAAGTTGACACCGTTATCGACCCCCGATTCACAGCTCGCCCCCTTCTCTGTCCGCCCCCTCCCCCATACGCGAGAGGCACCCGGGGGGAGCACCCCCATCCGAGGAAACGATAGCCATGCCTCGAACGACTGCCATGCCTCGTCCGACCGCCGCACAGCTCGCCTACGGTTCCTGCACGGTGATTCTCTCCACCCTCGCCATGCTGCTGCTGTCTCAGACGAGTTCGGGCCTGGGGATCGTGATGATCACCCTCTCGGCACTCGTTCTCGGGCTCCTCGTCGCCATGACGGTTCCGCTGCCGAAGCCGGTGCGCACCCGGGCGATGCCCGTCGTGCCCGTGCTGAAGGAGCGCGCACCCGGCCGGCGCGAGACCGCTTCCGTGGCCGCCGCCGCGACCTCCGAGCACGTACGGGAGCCGGCGAACCCGTAGGACGTCACCACGTACGAGAACCGGCGGGTCCGTGACTCACGGACCCGCCGGTTCTCGTTGCCGCTCCCCCGCCGCCGGTCAACCGGCGCTGACCACCACCGTCTTGGCGGCCTTGTCGTGCAGACCCTGCTTGTAGGGCTTGTCGAAGAAGCTCCAGCCGCCCGCGATCGCGGTCCAGATGCACGCGCAGCAGAAGGCGAACGGGATCCACAGCACCAGCGAACGGACCAGCGTGGTCTGCACGGAGGGCGTGGAACCGTTGTCGAGATTGGCCACCCGCAGCTTGAACAGCCTCTTGCCGAGGGTCTGTCCGGTGCGGCTGATCATGACGGTGTCGTAGCCGATGTACAGCACGGCGGCGACGAGCGACTGCCCGAGGGACTTGCCGGTGTCGATCTTGTCGGTGTCCACGTCGTACTCGGTGACCCCGAACGCCCACGACAGCAGCCACACCACGATGCCTACGATGATCATGTCGAGGATCCGGGCCAGTGTCCGCTTGCCGCTGTCGGCGAGCGGCGGCATCCCGGAGAGCGGATCACCGCCGTAGGGGCCGCCACCGCCGTAGGGGTCACCGCCACCGCCGAAGGGGGGTGGCTGACCGCCCGGCGGCGGGGGCTGACCACCGTACGGGGGGTCGTACGGGGAGCCGCCGCCCGCGTCGGGCGGAGGCTGCTTCCTGAACGGGTCGTCCTCCGGGGGCCGGCCGGAGCCCGGGGGCGGCGGTTCGCTGCTCATGGCCCGAGTGGACCGCGAACTCCCGCCCTCCGCATCCGGCGAGCGGCCGTCCGGGGTACCGGGTCGCCTACGTCCGGCGGACGGCGGCCGGGTACGCCTTCCGCGGCGGCGCTCGCTACGTCCGCGCCGCCACGAAGGTGTGCGCCGCCTTGTCGTGCCAGCACTGGCGCCACGGCTTGTCGAACAGGCACCACAGGACGCCGAGGACACCGACACCGAGAACGCCCGTGACGGCGTAGACGAGCCAGCGGCGCAACGCCGAGCCGAACGAGGGGGGTTCGTGGCCCTCGATGTCGCGCACCTCGATGCCGCACAGCTTCTTGCCGAGGGTGCGGCCCCACCTGGAGGTGGGCAGCGCGTCGTAGAGGGCGCCGAAGACGAGCAGGACGGCGAGCACGATCCCGAGGTAGCCGGCGGTCGTGCCGTCCAGCAGCCAGACCGTGACGGTCTCGCCGGACAGCTTGGCCGCGTCGATCTTCGCGTCGACGTGGTCGACCGCCTTGGTGCCCAGCGGTACGGCGGCCACGCCGGTGACACCGGCGACCACGACGGTGTCCACGAGCCGGGCGGCCAGCCGCCTGCCCAGACCCGCCGGACGCGTCGCCGACTGCCTGCGCGCGGCGGCCGTGAAGATGTCCTCGACCGGCGGCTTCCACGGCGCGACCGGCTGTCCCTCCGCCGCCGGGTCACCCGCGAGCCGGTGCACCTGCTGGGCCCAGGAGGGCTGCCCGCCGCCGGGCCCGGACGCCATGGGGGCGCCGTCGGCCTGCTGCGGAACGGTGGGCGACTGCGGGGCGGCGGGCGGCTGTTGAGCGGCGGGCTGCTGTGGGGTGGCGGGCTGCTGCGGGGTGGCGGGCGCGGCGGTCTGGGCCGCCGCCTGGGCGGCCTGGCCCGCGGCGAAGCCGCCCCCGGCCGGCGCGGCGGCGGGGCCCGCGCCGTCCGGCCGCGGGACGCGGGTACGGAAGGTCATGGTGCCCTCGGAGGGAAGGTCCTCGGCGCCCGAGCCCCCGGTGGGAGCGGAGGGCGCGTCACCGCTTCCGGCGGGCGGCACCGGTCCCGTCGGGCGGCGGAACACCACCGGGCCGCCGGAGGCCGCGGGCCGGGAACCGTCCCGGTCGGCGGGCGGGATCGTCGCCGTGCCGTCCGTACGTGAGGACCGGCCGTCGGGCTGGACGACCGGTTCGGCGGGGTCGGCGGCGCGCGGCACACGCGGATCGACGGCTCCGGGGGGCGCGCCCCAGGACACCCGGCGGTCCTGGTCGCGGCCGAACCCGGACTGCCGGGAACGGTCGGCGCCCCACGCCGCCGCGGGCTCGGGACGGCTGCCGTGCTGGGCCTCGGCGGGACTCACCCGGCGGGCCTCGTCGGCCGGCCGGGGGTCCTCGTCGAAGAAGTGCGGCCCGGTCTCCTCGGCGGGAACGGGCGCCTGGGACTGCGCGGGCACGGAGGCCTGCGGCGTGCCGGGCGGCGGCGCGAGCGGCACGCCGTCGGACGGCGCCGGACGGCTCGTGCCCGGTACCCACGCGGCACCGTTCCAATACCGGACATATCCAGGAATGGAGGGATCCGGGTAATACCCTTCGCGGGGCCTGTCGTCACCGGGTGCCGGGGTTGGGGCGCTCATGTCCGTCGTCCCGTATCTGCTCGGGGGTCTTTTGGGGGCTCAACATCTACCAGACGGGCGCTCCCGCCACTGCCGCTCCCGCCGTACCGACCCCATTCGGGCATGGATCCGCTACGTACGGAGACCGTCCGAGAAAACTTCCCGAACCCGCGTAATGGTTCCGCTCCTTCGCGCTCTCCACTCGTACGGGCCCGCTCCAGAGCCCCGTACGAGAAAGGAAGCACCGAGATGCACACCGTGGTGGAACGCGAACTGGAACTCCAACTCGTCCTGTCGCCCGAGCGCAGCATCCCCGTCCCGGCGCGGCTCAGTTACCGCTCCGACGATCCGTACGCCGTCCACATCACCTTCCACGTGGGCACCGATCACCCGGTCAACTGGACCTTCGCCCGCGAACTGCTCGTGGAAGGGGTGTTCCGGCCGTGCGGGCACGGCGACGTGCGGGTGTGGCCGACGAAGGTCGCGGGCCGCAGCGTGGTGCTGATGGCGCTGAGTTCGCCCGACGGCGACGCGCTGCTCGAAGCGCCCGCCGCGCAGGTCTCCGCCTGGCTGGAGCGCACCCTCCGGGCGGTTCCCCCGGGCTCTGAGGCCGAGCAGCTCGGTATCGACGACGGCCTCGCCGAGCTGCTCGCGCCCACCCCGGCCGACGACCTGTGGCTGCGCGACCCGTGGCCCTCGGACGAGTCCAAGGACGGTGAGCAGTAGGAGAGGTGCGTCAGAAGAGCTTGCCGGGGTTGAGGAGGCCCAGCGGGTCGAACGCCGCCTTGATCGCCCGCTGCATCTCCACGCCCACCGGGCCGATCTCGCGCGCCAGCCACTCCTTCTTCAGGACGCCCACGCCGTGTTCGCCGGTGATCGTGCCGCCGAGTTCCAGGCCGAGCGCCATGATCTCGTCGAAGGACTCGCGGGCGCGCCTGGACTCGTCGGGGTCGGCGGCGTCGAAGCAGACGGTGGGATGGGTGTTGCCGTCGCCGGCGTGCGCGCAGACCCCGATGGTCAGGGCGTACTTGTCGGCGACGCGCTCGATGCCCTCCAGCATGTCGCCGAGCCGGGAGCGCGGCACGCACACGTCGTCGATCATCGTGGTGCCCTTGACCGCTTCGAGCGCAACGAGTGACAACCGGCGCGCCTGGAGCAGGAGTTCGGACTCGGCCGCGTCCTCCGCCGGTACCACCTGGGTGGCGCCCGCGGCCTCGCACAGGGCGCCCACCGCGGCGAGGTCGGCCGCGGGGTCGTGGGTGTCGAAGGCGGCGAGGAGGAGGGCCTCGGTGGTCTCCGGGAGGCCCATGTGGGCGAGGTCGTTGACGGCCTTCACCGTCGTACGGTCCATCAGTTCGAGGAGGGACGGCACGTGACCGCCCTCCATCACCTTGACCACGGCGTCGCAGGCGGCCCGCGCGGAGGCGAACTCGGCGGCCAGCACCAGCTGTTGGGGCGGCTGCGGCTTCAGCGCGAGGACCGCCCGTACGACGATGCCGAGCGAGCCCTCGGAGCCGACGAAGAGCCGGGTGAGGTCGTAGCCGGCGACGCCCTTGGCCGTGCGGCGGCCGGTCGTCATGAGCCGGCCGTCGGCCAGCACGACGTCCAGGCCGAGCACGTACTCCGCGGTCACCCCGTACTTGACGCAGCACAGGCCGCCCGACGCGGTGCCGATGTTGCCGCCGATCGTGCACGTCTCCCAGCTGGAGGGGTCCGGCGGGTAGTACAGGCCGTGTTCGTTGACGGCGCGGGAGAGGGTCGCGTTGACGACGCCCGGCTCGACCACGGCGATCCGGTCGACCGGGTTGATCTCCAGCACGCGGTCCATCTTCAGCAGGGAGAGCACGATGCACCCGTCCGAGGCGTTCGCGGCGCCGGACAGGCCAGTGCGGGCGCCCTGCGGGACGACGGGGACGCGCAGTTCGGTGGCGGTGCGCATGACGTGCTGGACCTGCTCGACGGTGCGCGGCAGCACGACGACGGCCGGTGAGCCCGCCTCGCAGAAGCTCGCCATGTCGTTGGCGTAGGCGGCGGTGACGTCCGGGTCGGTCAGCACGGCCTCGGCCGGCAGGCCGCTGAGCAGGCGGTCGAGGAGACCGCCGGTCACTGTCCCGTCCTCGTCGGGCCGGGCTTCGATACGGCTCATGATCACAGCGTCCCACCCGGGGCCATCGGTGTGAACCCCGTCGGCTGCACCCAACGCGTGCCGCGATGTGGTCTTCGTACTGACGCACAGTGAGCGGCATGGAGATCGAAGAGCAGCGACCCCCCGCGCGGGCGCAGGAGCCCGAGCCCTCCCGATCCCGTTTCTCCTCCCTCGCCGGGCGCGCCCTGATCGGTGTCGCCGCGGGAGCCGCCGTACTCGGCGGGGTGCTGGTCCTGCTGCCTTCCTCGGAGCGGGAGGCCGCGGAGCCCGCGGCCGGTCCTGTGGCGCGGGCGCGGACGGCGGTGGGCGCCGGGGTGCCCGCGGCGCTGCCCGACCTGGCGGCGCTCATCGGCGACCGCGAGGCGCATCTGCGGGCCCATCCGGACGACGGCCGGTCCTGGGCGGTGCTCGGCGCGGCGTACGTGGAGCAGGGCAGGCGGACCGCGACGCCCGCGTACTACCCGAAGGCCGAGCAGGCGCTGCACAACTCGCTCAGCGCCCAGCGCAAGGGAAACGTGGAGGCACTCGACGGTCTCGCCTCGCTCGCCAACGCCCGTGGTGACTTCCGGGCGGCGAAGAAGTGGGGCGAGGCGGCGGTGAGACTGTCGCCGGGGCGCTGGACGACGTATCCGCTGCTGATCGACGCGTACACCGGCCTCGGCGACCACCGGGCCACCCGCAAGTCCCTCGACAAGCTCCTCAAGCTGCGATCCGGCCCGACGGTGATGGCGCGTGCCGCGCGGGTCTACTGGGGCCGCGGCTGGCGCGAGGACGCGGCGGCGGCCCTCGCCGACGCCGCCTCGGGCGCGGCGACACCCGCCGAGCAGGCGGCCTTCTTCCAGCAGGCGGGCGAGCTGGCCTGGGAGCGCGGCGACCGTGAACAGTCGCTGGGCTACTACCAGCGCGCGCTGCGCACCGACCCCGACGAGCACGGCGCGCACGCCGGACAGGGGCGCGCGCTGGCGGCACTGGGGCGCACGTCGGAGGCGCTGCGCGCCTACCAGACGGCGCTCGCCAAACGGCCCGAGCCGCGGTACGCGCTGGAGCTGGGCGAGCTCTACGAGAAGCTCGGCATCGAGGGGGCCGCGCGCGTCCAGTACGACCTGCTGCGGGAGCGGGTGCGCCAGGAGGCCGCCGGGGGTGTGGACGACGGGCTGGTCCTCGGGCTCTTCGAGGCGGACCACGGCGATCCGGCGACCGCCGTACGGCTGCTGCGCGAGGAGTGGAAGCAGCACCCGGGGATCGCCGTCGCGGACGCGCTGGGCTGGGCGCTGCACCGCACGGGCCGGCACGAGGAGGCCCTCGGGTTCGCCGCCAGGACCATGGACGAGGAGCGCGGGGGCGGCGTACGCAGCGCGCTGTACGCCTACCACCGCGGCCAGATCGAACGCGCCCTGGGACTCGACGGCGCGGCCCGCCGCCACCTCGCCGAGGCGCTGCGCGTCAACCCGTACTTCTCGCCGCTCCTCGTCCCGTCCGCCCGAGCGGCGCTGGAGGCGCTGGGCGAGCCGTCCGCCGAGGAGGGGCCCGGCGGACGGACGGAGGACTCCGCGGGCCCGGAGGAGACGGCGGAGTCCGCCGGGCCGACGGCGGGACCGGGCACGCCGAAGCCGTCCGCCTCAGGGGTGCCGAAGGCGCCGAGGGCTTCGGGCGCGCCGACCGCTTCGGGCAAGCCGTCGGCTCCTGGCGCGCCGTCCGCTCCGGCTGGACCCTCCGTTTCGGGCAAGCCGTCGACCAAGGCCGCCCAAGCCGCCGCTACAGGTTTCCGCGCCTCTCCTGCTCCCGCTCGATCGCCTCGAACAGCGCCTTGAAGTTGCCCTTGCCGAAGCCCATCGAGCCGTGTCGCTCGATGAGTTCGAAGAAGACGGTCGGACGGTCCTGGACCGGCTTGGTGAAGATCTGCAGCAGATAGCCGTCCTCGTCGCGGTCGACGAGGATCTTCAGTTCGCGGAGCGTCTCGACGGGCACCCGGGTCTCGCCGGCCCACTCGCCGAGGGTGTCGTAGTACGAGTCGGGGGTGTCGAGGAACTGCACGCCCGAGGCCTTCATCGTGCGCACGGTCTGCACGATGTCGCCGGTGTTCAGCGCGATGTGCTGGACGCCCGCGCCGCCGTAGAACTCCAGGTACTCGTCGATCTGGGACTTCTTCTTGGCGATGGCGGGCTCGTTGATCGGGAACTTGACCTTGAGCGTGCCGTCCGCGACGACCTTCGACATCAGCGCGCTGTACTCGGTCGCGATGTCGTCGCCCACGAACTCCTTCATGTTCGTGAAGCCCATGACCTTGTTGTAGAAACCGACCCACTCGTTCATGCGGCCGAGTTCGACGTTGCCGACGCAGTGGTCGACGGCCTGGAAGGTACGGGTGGCGGGCGGCTCGACGATCGGCGCGGCGGCGGCGTAGCCCGGGAGGTAGGGGCCGTCGTAGCCGGTGCGCTCGACCAGCGTGTGCCGGGTCTCGCCGTAGGTGGCGATCGCGGCGAGTACGACCGTGCCGTGCTCGTCCTTCAGCTCGTAGGGCTCGGCGAGCGAACGGGCGCCGTGCTCGACGGCGTACGCGTGGGCGGCGCGCGCGTCCGGGACCTCGATGGCGAGGTCGACGACACCGTCGCCGTGCTCGGCCACGTGCTGGGTGAGGAAGTCGCCCCAGGGGGTGGCGGGCTTGATCACGGAGGTGAGGACGAAGCGCGCCGAGCCGTTCTCCAGGACGTACGAGGCGGTCTCGCGGCTGCCGTTCTCCGGTCCGGAGTAGGCGACCAGCCGCATGCCGAAGGCGGTGGAGTAGTAGTGGGCGGCCTGCTTGGCGTTGCCGACGGCGAAGACGACCGCGTCCATTCCCTTGACCGGGAAGGGATCTGCCTGCCGGGCGGTGTCGGGAGTGTGGTCAGTGGTCTGTGTCATGTCCGCAGGCTCCCCCCGCATCGCAAGGTGCGCAATAGTTTGCGTTTTCGCTGGACACTCTGTTCATACGATCGTCCGAATCAGCGGGCGTTATGTACAAGCTGACCATCCCGGAGGCCCTCATGGCGATCGATCATCTGGACGGCCGGCTCATCGTGCTGCTCGCCGAGGAGCCGCGGATCGGCGTCCTGGAGATGTCCCGGCGGCTCGGCGTCGCGCGCGGCACGGTGCAGGCGCGGCTCGACCGTCTTCAGTCGAATGGAGTCATCCGGGGGTTCGGGCCGCAGGTGGATCCGGCCGCGCTGGGTTACCCCGTCACGGCGTTCGCGACCCTTCAGATCAGGCAGGGGCAAGGCCCGGACGTACGGGCCCACTTGGCGACCGTCCCCGAGGTGCTGGAGCTGCACACGACGACCGGCGGCGGCGACATGCTGTGCCGGCTCGTCGCCCGTTCCAACGCCGATCTCCAACGTGTGATCGACCGGGTTGTCGGTTTTGATGGCATCGTCCGGGCCTCCACGGCGATCGTCATGGAGAACCCCGTTCCGCTGCGGATCATCCCGCTGGTGGAGCAAGCGGCGACCGAGCACTGACCGACGACGGGGGTGACTGGCGTGAACTTCTGGGAGTACCTGGGCAGCCGCCACCAGCAACTGCTCACGGACGCGTACCAGCACGCCAGCGCCGTCTTCCAGTGCATGGTCGTGGCCACCGTCATCGGTGTGCTGATCGGTGTCGTCACCTACCGCAGCGACTGGGCCGGCGGCGTCGCCACCACGACCACCTCCATGATCCTCACGATCCCCTCGCTGGCCATGATCGGTCTGCTGATCCCCGTGGTCGGACTGGGCGTCCCGCCGACCGTCATCGCACTGACGCTGTACGGGCTGCTGCCCATCGTGCGCAACTCGATCGTGGGCCTGCGCGGGGTCGACCCCTCGTTGGTCGACGCGGCCAGAGGCATCGGGATGTCACGGCCTGCCCAGCTCGTGCGGGTCGAACTGCCGCTGGCCTGGCCGCCGATCCTCACCGGCATCCGGGTCTCCACACAGATGCTGATGGGCATCGCGGCCATCGCGGCGTACGCCTCGGGCCCCGGCCTCGGCAACGAGATCTTCCGCGGCATCGGCTCGCTGGGCAGCAAGAACGCGCTCAACCAGGTGCTCGCGGGCACCCTCGGGATCATCATCCTGGCGCTCCTGTTCGACGCCGTGTACGTCCTCATCGGGCGGCTGACCATCCCGAGGGGGATCCGTGTCTGAGACGACCGAGACCGCGGCCGACTCCGGTCCCGTGCCGGTGGAGGAGCGCACCTCCGGCGCCACCATCGAGCTGGAGAACCTCACCAAGCGCTATCCGGGCAGCGCCGACCCGGCGGTCGACAACGTCAACATGGAGATCAAGGCAGGCGAACTGGTCGTCTTCGTGGGCCCGTCGGGCTGCGGCAAGTCCACCACCCTGAAGATGATCAACCGGCTGATCGAGCCGACGGGCGGCCGCATCCGCATCGGCGGCGAGGACGTCACCGACATGGACCCGGTGAAGCTGCGCCGCACGATCGGGTACGCCATCCAGTCCTCCGGGCTCTTCCCGCACATGACGGTCGCTCAGAACATTTCCCTGGTACCGAAGATGACCGGCTGGTCCAAGGCGAGGATCAGGTCGCGGGTGGAGGAGATGCTGGACCTGGTCGGGCTCGACCCGGGTGAGTTCCACGGCCGCTATCCGCGTCAGCTCTCCGGCGGTCAGCAGCAACGCGTGGGCGTGGCACGGGCGTTGGCCGCCGACCCGCCCGTCCTGCTGATGGACGAACCCTTCGGCGCCGTCGACCCGATCACCCGCGACCATCTCCAGGACGAACTGATCCGGCTCCAGCACGAGTTGCACAAGACGATCGTCTTCGTCACGCACGACTTCGACGAGGCGATCAAGCTCGGCGACCGGATCGCGGTGCTGCGCGAGCACTCGCACATCGCGCAGTTCGACACCCCGGAGGCGATCCTCACCAACCCGGCCGACGACTTCGTGTCCGGGTTCGTGGGCGCGGGCGCGGCCCTGAAGCGGCTCAACCTCAGCCGGGTGCGGGATGTCGAGATCACCGAGTATCCGACGATCACCGTCGACGACCCGCTCCAGGACATCTTCAACAAGCTCCGCTCCAGCGGCACGAACGAGATCCTGCTGCTGGACAGACGCGGCCGGCCCTACAAGTGGCTGCGGCGCGGCGACCTGATGCGGGCCAAGGGTTCGCTGGCACGGGCGGGCACGCTGGTGCACGACACCGTGACCCGGGACGCCACCCTGCGGGACGCGCTGGAGGCGGTGCTCACCGACAACACGGGCCGCGTCGCGGTGACCGGGCGGCGCGGCGAGTACATCGGCGTCGTCGACATGGAGACGCTGATGAACTCCGTGCACGAACTCCTGGAGGCCGACCGGCTGGACGCCATGGAGCACCAGCACGAGCTGGAGGAGGCGCGCGCCCAGCAGACCCACTTCGAGCAGGAGGGCGTCGAGGGCGGGGAGGGGAGGGCGTGAACACTCCCCCGACCGGACAGCGGCCCGAGGGCGAGCACGAGGTCAAGGGGCTCGCCTTCCGCGACTCCGCCGAGGAGGGGGTGGAGGAGGGCTCGGCCGAGCCGGGGCCACGGACTCCCGCCGCCCCGCGGCGCCGGATCACCTGGCAGAAGCTGACCTTCCTGCCGGTGGCGATCGCGGCGGTGCTCCTCGCCACCTGGCTCTGGTTCCAGCAGGCGGAGCTCGACTCGATCTCCGAGAACGCGATTTCGAACGGCCAGGTGTGGAAGGCGCTGCGCCAGCACATCCAACTGACCGTGATCTCCACGTTCTTCGTGCTGATCATCGCGATCCCGCTGGGCATCCTGCTGACCCGCAAGGCGTTCCGGAAGGCGACGCCGGTCGCGATGACCTTCGCCAACATGGGCCAGGCCACGCCCGCGATCGGCCTGCTGGCGCTGCTGGTCATCTGGCTGGGCATCGGCGAGAAGGCGGCCCTGATCGGCATCATCATCTACGCCGTCCTGCCGGTCCTCTCCAACACGATCGCGGGGCTGAAGGCGAACGACCCGACCATGCTGGAGGCCGCGCGCGGCATCGGCATGTCGCCCACGGGTGTCCTGACGCGGATCGAACTCCCGCTGGCCGTACCGCTGATCCTCGCGGGCGTCCGTACCGCGCTGGTCCTGAACGTCGGCACCGCCACCCTCGCCACCTTCGGCGGTGGCGGCGGCCTCGGTGTCCTCATCACCACCGGGATCACCACCCAGCGCATGCCGGTCCTGGTCCTCGGCTCGGTCCTCACCGTGGCCCTGGCCCTGCTCGTGGACTGGCTCGCCTCACTGGCCGAACTGCTGCTGCGGCCGCGCGGACTGGAGGTGGAGTCATGAGGGCCTCAGGAGTCACCAGGACCGTGCGGCGTACGTGTCTGGGGCTGGCCGGGGTGCTGGTCGCGGCGTCCGGCTGCGGGCTGACCAGCGGCTCGCCGATGGTCGACGACGTGGAGCCCGGTTCGATCGGGCAGGGCAGGCCGCTGGAGGGCGCCGATCTCACGGTCACGTCCAAGGAGTTCACCGAGCAGCTGATCCTCGGCGCGATCATGGGCATCGCCTTCCAGGCGGCGGGCGCGGAGGTGCTCGACCGCACCGGCATCCAGGGTTCGATCGGTGCCCGCGAGGCGGTGAAGAGCGGCGACGCGGACGGCATGTACGAGTACACGGGCACCGCCTGGATCACGTACCTCGGCAACAGCGAACCCATCACCGACCCGCACAAGCAGTGGGAGGCGGTGCGGGACGCGGACGCGAAGAACGGCATCACCTGGCTGCCGCCGTCCGCCCTCAACAACACCTACGCGCTCGCCATGAACCAGTCCAACTTCAAGAAGTACCGCACGACGACGCTCTCCGAGGTGGCGGCGCTGTCCAAGTCGGACCCGGGCGCGGTCACGCTGTGCGTGGAGAGCGAGTTCGCCAACCGGGCCGACGGGCTGCCGGGCATGGAGAAGGCGTACGGGATGAGCATCCCGGCCGGGAACGTCACGCAGATGGACACCGGGATCATCTACACCCAGGTGGCGAAGGGGACCTGCACCTACGGGGAGGTGTTCACCACCGACGGGCGCATCAAGTCGATGAACCTGGAGGTGATGGCGGACGACAAGAAATTCTTCCCCAACTACAACGTCGCCCCCGAGATCAACACCAAGGCCCTGAAGAGGTATCCGGCGATCGCCGAGGTCCTCGACCCGATCACCAAGAAGCTGAACAACACCGTCGCGCAGGACCTCAACGCCAAGGTGGACGTGGACGGGGAGGACCCGCACCAGGTCGCGCTGGACTGGATGAAGGACGAGGGGTTCGTGAAGGGGGGCTGAGACGGGGGGAGTTCAGCGGCTCGGTGACGAACGGGGTCCGGGTCCGGCCCTGGTCGGTCCGGCCCTGGTCGGTCCGGCCCTGGTGGGGTTTTCAGCAGCTCGGGACCGAGCCGGTGCCCTTCTCCAGGGCGACAAGTGACTCCACCGCTCCCTTGAGGGTGGTCACCGGAATCAGGCGCAGCCCCTTGGGCAGCTCCGTCCTCGCGTCCGAGCACTCCGCCTTCGGGACCAGGAAGACGGTCGCGCCGTCGCGCCGGGCGGCCTGGGTCTTCAGGGCGACGCCACCGACCGCGCCGACCTTGCCGTCGGCGTCGATCGTCCCCGTACCGGCGATGTTGCGTCCGCCGGTGAGGTCGCCGCCGCTGCCGTCGCCGTCCAGCTTGTCGACGATGCCGAGGGAGAAGAGCAGTCCGGCGCTGGGTCCGCCGACGTCGGCGAGCTTGAGGGTGACCTTGATGTCGTTCTTCTCGCCCAGGTACGACAGGGCCGCGTCGGTGGCCGTGTCCTGCGACTCCCGCATCGCGGCCTCGTTGTGCTGCTCGATCTCCTTGACGCTGTCGCCGCTCGGGTACACCGAGTCGCGCGGCATCACGGCCTGGTCCGTACGGAACCAGGCGTCGAGCAGGTCCCCGAGGCCGATGCTGGCGTCCGGCCCCGTCGCCTCGATCGTCGTCATCCTGAGCTGCCCGGTCGTCTCACGGGTGGACGCGCCCGTGATCGTGATCACCGGGTCCCCCTTGTTCTCCCCGAGCACGTTCGCCGTGATCCCCGGCTGCGTCAGCGAGAACGGCAACGGCGCGAACACCGCCACCGCGAGCAGAGCCACAACGGGAACAGCGCAGACGGCGACGGCCTTGGGGCGCGTGAGACGAGAGAGCACGGGGCCAATCTAACGCGCGGGGGGATGGGGGGCGGGGGCGGCGTCCCCGCCGCGTACTGCGGGCATGCGTGCCGCAAGGGGCGGCACGGGTGGGCGCAGCGGCGCCCCGCAAGCGCCGGGCCGCGCGACCCACCCCGACCTCGGCCTCACCGACCCACCCCGACCTCGGCCTCACCGACCCGCACCGGGCGCGGCCTCACCGACCCGCACCGGGCGCGGCTTCGCTCGGCGTCCCCGCCCGGTCCCGCCGCGCCCGCGGTCAGGGTCCCCGCGCGGGCCCGGCACGAACGGCACGCCCGACACACCCGCGGTCAGCGAAGCGCGTCGGCCACCTCACGGGCCGCGTCCAGGACCCGCGGACCCACCCGCTCCGGTACGGAGTCCGCGAGCATCACGACACCCACGCTTCCCTCGACCCCGGTCACCCCGACCAGCGGCGCGGCGGCACCGCTGGCCCCCGCCTCCAGCTCCCCGTGCGTCAGCGTGAACCCGCACTCCCCCACCGGCGCCTGCCGCGCGGCGAGGATCGCCCGCCCGGCGGCCCCCCGGTCCAGCGGATGCCGGAACCCGGCGCGATAGGCGACGTGGTAGTCCGTCCACGTGGGCTCGACGACCGCGACAGCGAGCGCCTCACTGCCGTCGACCAGCGTGAGATGGGCCGTCGCCCCGATGTCCTCCGCGAGCGAGCGCAACGCCGGCAGCGCGGCCTCCCGTACCAGCGGATGCACCTGCCGCCCGAGCCGCAGCACCCCGAGTCCGACCCGGGCACGACCGCCTAGATCACGGCGTACGAGAGCGTGCTGCTCCAACGTGGCGAGCAACCGGTACACCACGGTCCGGTTGACGCCCAGTTTGTTGGAGAGTTCGGTCACGGTCAGGCCGTGATCCGTGTCGGCGAGCAGCTTGAGGACACGCAGTCCCCGGTCGAGCGTCTGAGAGGTCTCCGCGGTCACGACGCCCACTCCTTAGTGGTGAGGTCGACGGCCCCCTCGCGGCGGTTGCGGCACCGAGTCCCGTCGGCGACGCGCTTCAGAGGCCGCCGGTCGGCTGAGACCCGGTTCTCCCGGGCGGAGTCGCTTCACGGCTGCGCTCCGCGGCTGCGCTGCCACGGGGCGTGTGCGTAGCGGGACAGTAGCGAGCTGGTTCGCTCAGCGGAAGGCTCCGTCCAGAATCCGGGCATCGGCTGGTACGGACTGATTTCCTTTGCCCCGGTTCGCCCGGCGCTCGCGACCCGGCGTACACCTCCCCGCACACAGCGCACGCGCCAGGACGTGCACCGGAGCCAGGGCAACACACCCCGCGCACGGGGAGTGTCCGTACGCCGGTGCGGGGGTGTCCGTACGCCGGTGCGGGGCGTGGCCGCGGCGTCCAGAACGGCGGCCTGCGCGGCACGGCACGGCACCCGGTGTCACCGCGCAGCCGGTGTCACCGCATGCCGCCTGACGGCCGCGGAACAGCGTCCGGCGTCACCGCATCCGGGTGGCCCACTCCTGCACCTTGGCGATCCGCTGCCGGAGCTGCCCGGCCGTGGCCTCCGCGCTCGGCGGCCCCCCGCACACCCGCCGCAGCTCGGTGTGGATCACCCCGTGCGGCTTGCCGCTCTGGTGGACGTACGCGCCGACCATGGTGTTGAGCTGCTTCCTGAGCTCCAGCATCTCCTTGTGGGAGACCACCGGCCGCCGCTCGGCGGGCAGTTCGAGCAGGTCGGCCTCATCGTCCGGCTTCTTGCGGCTGTGCGCGATCTGCCGGGCCTGCCGCTTCTGGAGCAGCATCTGGACCTGGTCGGGTTCGAGGAGCCCCGGAATCCCCAGGTAGTCCTGCTCCTCCTCGCTCCCCGGGTGGGCCTGCATCCCGAACTCGGCACCGTCGTACAGCACCCGGTCGAAGACGGCCTCGGACTCCAGCGCCTCGAAGGAGAACTGCTCCTGCTCCCCGGTGTCCTCGTCCTCCTCCCGGTTCGCCTCCTCCATCTCCTTCTCGGACTCGGCGTACGGGTCCTCCTCGCCCTCCTTCTTGGGCTTGTCGAGGACGTGGTCGCGCTCGACCTCCATCTCGTTGGCGAAGCCGAGGAGGTCGGGAACCGTCGGGAGGAACACGGAGGCCGTCTCACCGCGCCGCCGGGAACGCACGAAGCGTCCGACGGCCTGGGCGAAGAAGAGCGGCGTGGAGATGGTGGTGGCGTACACGCCGACGGCGAGCCGCGGCACGTCGACGCCCTCGGACACCATGCGGACGGCGACCATCCACCGGTCCTCGCTCGCGGCGAAGTCGTCGATGCGCTTGGAGGCGCCGGTGTCGTCGGACAGTACGACGGTGGCCTTGCTCCCGGTGATGTCGCGGATGAGCTTGGCGTACGCGCGGGCCGACTCCTGGTCGGTCGCGATGACCAGCGCGCCGGCGTCCGGGATGCCCTTGCGCACCTCGGTGAGCCGCTGGTCGGCGGCGCGCAGCACGCTCGGCATCCACTCGCCGCGCGGGTCGAGGGCGGTGCGCCAGGCCTGCGAGACGGCGTCCTTGGTCATGGGCTCGCCGAGCTTGGCGGCGATCTCGTCGCCCGCCTTCGTACGCCACCGCATGTTGCCGCTGTAGGAGAGGAAGATGACGGGCCGCACGACCCCGTCGCCGAGAGCGGCGCCGTACCCGTACGTGTAGTCGGCCGAGGAACGCCGAATGCCGTCGTTCCCCTCCTCGTACGCGACGAAGGGGATGGGGTTGGTGTCGGACCTGAAGGGCGTACCCGTGAGCGCGAGTCGCCGGGTGGCGGGCTCGAACGCCTCCAGGCACGCCTCGCCCCACGACTTGGAGTCACCGGCGTGGTGGATCTCGTCGAGGATGACGAGGGTCTTGCGCTGCTCCACGCGGTTGCGGTGCAGCATGGGCCGCACACCGACACCGGCGTACGTCACGGCGACGCCCTGGTACTCCTTGCTGAGCGGACCCGCGCTGTACTCGGGGTCCAGCTTGATCCCTATCCGCGCGGCCGCCTCCGCCCACTGCTTCTTCAGGTGCTCGGTCGGCGCCACCACGGTCACCTGCTGCACGACATGGTGGTGCAGCAGCCAGGACGCGAGGGTCAGCGCGAACGTCGTCTTGCCGGCGCCGGGCGTGGCGACGGCCAGGAAGTCGCGTGGCTGCTCCTGGATGTACCTCTCCATGGCCCCCTGCTGCCAGGCACGCAGCTTGTTCGCGGTGCCCCAGGGGGCGCGGCCGGGAAAGGCGGGTGAGAGGTGGTGGGAGGCGGAAGCGGCGGTGGTAGTCACGGTCTCCGTGGGGTGGTCGGATCAGAGGGCCGCGGGTAGCGCGTCGGGTGGAGCGGTGGTCGGAGACGGGCGGGCGGCTCGGCTACGTATGACAACCGGGCCACCCTACCGGCGCCCCGCACACGCCAACGCGCGCACGACACCGCCGCCCCCTCGGATGGGACTCAGGTCACATCGCGGGGGTGCGGCGGTGCCGGGGTCCAGGCCGCACCGCTCCGTACGACGCTCCCGGGTTCGGGCCGCGCCTCCTTCGTACGGCGAGTCCCGAGGCCCGCGCCGCGCCCTTCCGTACGGCGCTCGCGGCAGCAGGGGCCCTCATTCGCCACTTCACCGCGTTCACCACTTCACCCCGCGCCCTCCGACGCAGGGTGATCGCCCCGCACCCGCGTGGTCACCCAGGCACCTACCAGCGCGACCCCCGCCATCGGCAGGAACACCGCCGCGAAGGCCGCCGGATGCGAACCGGACGTCGTGATGGCCGTGTGGCTGAGCGCGCCGCCGCCCAGCGCGGCGAAGGCGGCGCCGCCCGCGGCGAGGAGCACCACGTTGGCGAGACCGTCGGAGATCTGGAGCGAGGCGGAGTTGGTGCCGGCCTCCTCAGGCGCCGAGAGGTGCAGCAGGAGGACGCTGGTCGAGGCGATCACGAGCCCCATCCCCAGGCAGCCGAACCCCCACGCGACGGCGACGATCCACACGGGCACGGCGTGGATCAGGACACTCGGCGCGGCGGCGATCGCGGCCGCGACCAGCAGCATGCCGAGGAACATCAGACGCTCCCGGTACGGCTCCACGCGCGGCCTCGACTGGATGTACGAGCCCAGCGCCCAGGTCGCCCCGCCGGCCGCGAGCGAGAACCCGGCGAGCGTCGGCGACAGCCCTCGCTGGGTGACCAGCATGAGCGGCACGAAGGACTCGGCGGCGATGAAGGACCCGGCCGCGACCCCGCGGAGCAGCACCACGGACGGCAGCCCGCGCGCGGCCCGGTAGGTGCCGCGGGGCAGCAGCCCGCGGACGGCGGGGACGAGCAGTGCGGCGCCCGCGACCGCGGGGACGAGCGAGAACCAGGTCAGATCCTGGGCGGCGTACTGGAGGATCCCGGCACCGCAGGAGATACCAAGCGCGAGCCGGATACGCCGCCGGTCGAAGCGCGCGCGGCCCTTGTCCTCGGGGCCTTCCGGTCGCGCCGTCCGCCGTCGTATCTGCGGCAGCGCGAGGGCCAGGGGCAGGACGACCAGGACGGGTATCCCGATGAACACCCAGCGCCAGCCGAGGTGTTCGGTGACCGCGCCGGCGGCGAGCGGGCCGACCACGGACGGAATCACCCAGCTCGCCGCGAACGCCGCCATGATCGAGGGCCGCAGCCGCGCCGGGTAGGCCCGCCCCACGACGACGTACAGCGCGACGATCACCAGCCCGCCGCCGAGCCCCTGCACCGCGCGCCCGAGGATGAACAGCCACATGGCGCTCGCGGTGCCGCACAGCAACAGCCCGACGGCGAAGGCCGATATCCCCGCGGTCAGGGAGGCCAGCGGCCCGTCCCGGTCCGACCACTGCCCGGCGAACACCATCCCGAACAGACTCGTCGTGAAGTACCCCGAGAACGCGAAGGCGTACAGCGACACCCCGTCCAACTCCCGTGCCGCCACCGGCATGGCCGTCCCGACCGCCGTCGCCTCGAACGCGATCAGCAGCACGACGGACACGATGCCGACACTGAGCGCCCGGTAGGCCCGCCCCAGCACACCGTCGTCGTCGGTCCCTTCCACTGCCGGAACCGGTGTGGCATCGCGTGCGTCCAGGGCTGTCATGCTCGCCAGAGTAAGGGTCACTTCCGTCCCCGACCCCTGTCCAAAGACGGTGATCGACCAGGCCTTTCGTCGTACGACCCCGGCCCCCACCCCGCCCCACCGTTCATGAACGCCGCATGGCAGTCCCATTGCAACCCCCGCCCACCCCTTGAGCCCCGCCCACACCCCGCCTACGGTCAACCCATCAGGCCAGGAACAAGCAAGCCGTTCCGACCCTGAGAACGGCCGTGTGCCCGAGTGGTTCAGGGACTCGCCTGCAAAGCGAGTTACGCGGGTTCGATTCCCGCCACGGCCTCAAGTGGCTTGATCACAGGGTGGCACCCCGAAGGGGTGAGTCTCGGGAGGCGGACATCGCGCTCTGGGCGCGGGGGCACGGCGCCTCTACGATGTGCCGGTGGACTGGGGGACTCTCGCGGGCACTGCGCTCGGTGCCCTTCTCGGTGTCAGTACGACCCTTCTCGGCGAACGGTCACGATGGCGTCGGGAGAATACGTCCCGCGAGCGTGCCGCAAAGCAGCAGCTCTACAGCGAATATCTTGGGGCCCTTTGGCTCACGAGGCACCGGCTACGTGATCTGCAGCGAAGCGCCGCGCTGACCAGGGAGGAGCGCGTCAAGCAGTCCGGAGAGATCCTCGGGGCCGGCAACGCCTTTCAACTCCTCTATCAGATGCGCATCGTGGCTCCCGTACCTCTCGACGACGTAGCCGCTCAGGCCTTCCGGGGACTCCTACGCCTACGGGACCGCTTCGACCAGCCCGACGTGAGCACGGATCCGGAGTGGTCAGCGACCCAGACAGCATTGAGCGAGGCGCTGGAAGCCCTTCGGCAAGCGATGCGCTCAGACCTCAGCTCTCTCTAGACGCGCCGGCTCTCCAAGTCGTAGATGCCGCCCGTGATCTCGTAACCGGCCCGTGCCGCGGGTGTCCCGGGACGGAGACGGCGGGACCCGTTTCGTTCTCAGGGCCCTCTAGGTGGTCGAGCAAGCGTCGAGAGGTCGAAAACGGGTCGGCCTCGGCTCACTGATCGCCAAGGGGATCTCATGTCCGGTAAGCGTCGCAAGGCCCTCCTCGTCTCCGCCGTGCTCGTGGGCGGGGTCATGCTGATGACCGGGTGCCAGGACTCGGACAACGGCGGCGCGCAGAGTTCTCCGCCCGCCGATCCGGTGGGCGTGACCGCCTCGCCGAACACGGACGGCGGTCAGGGCGGCGCCGACGGCTCCGGTGCCGACACCGGCGACGGTGAGCGGGAGCAGGTCCAGCAGAACTGCGGCGCCCACGACATCTCCTGGAGCACCCGGTCCGAGACGCAGGCCGGCGGATACATCCTGCTCATGGCGAAGGCGAAGCCTGGGATCACCTGTGTGATGCCCGCCGCGCTTCCGACGGTCGCGTTCGGATCCGACGGCACCGACGCGGGGCCCGCGGAGCAGGCCGTCGGCGAGGAGATCACCCTGAGCGGGAGCACCACCGCCTACGCCGGGGTGAGCACGAAGACCACTGGGGAGGACGGTGGCAAGGAACTGGACACCATCATCGTCGGCGTGGGGGACGACGATCCCGACCCCGTCTCCCTGTCCGTCGGCACCATCACGGTCGAGGACCCGATCGTCACCAACTGGCACACCGTCCCGACGGACGCCGTGCCCTTCAGCTGAGCCGGGCGGTCCCCCTCACGCGTACAGCGCTCCGCGCGTCCGGTCCTCGAATATCTCCGGCCAGTAGCGGCGGCCGTCGTCGCCGGGGAGGGACGGCGCCGGGTCGCAGGCGAGGGGGTCGACCGTGGCCAGCGTCTGGGTCATGGTGACGGCCAGGTGGTCGTAGGAGTCCGTGAGGCCGTGGGCCGCGTCCAGGGACTTCTCCCGGTGCAGCAGCCAGAGGGTGAACGCCAGAGTGGAGATGTCGGTGTTCAGGGGCCGGAGCAGGAGGTCCGGCTCGCTCCAGGCGAGGACGGCGCCTGTGGAGCCGTCCACCACCAGGCTGGTGTCCTCCAGCAGGTGGCCGAGGCGTATCAGGCGGTCGGCGCCGGCGGGGAGTTCGGCGGCGGTGGGTTCGGCCGCGGTGAAGTCTTCGGGGCGCTCGTCCACGTAGTACTCGCTGAGCGCCGACAGGGGCACCTCCGTGTCCAGTTGGAAGACGAACCCGTCCTCCGGGAGGCCCGTCTCGCGGAGGAAGCGGCGCGTCGGCTCGTGCGTGAGTGCGGTCGGGAAGTCGACGTCCTCGAAGCGCATGATCCCGCCCGCGCCGAACTCCTCGTCCAGCAGCCGCTTCGGCAGGTCCAGGGTGAGGCCCTCGCCCGGTCCCGCGATCCGGGCCAGCGGGCGGATCAGCGCGGCCATCCGCCAGAACGGCGGCACCTGGTCGCCCACCGCGTCCTCGAAGACGGTGGACAGCCGATCGGACGCCTCCGTGACCGCCTTCGGGCCGAACCGCGTGTCCCGCGGCGTAGACGGCGTGAGCGGTGCGGGACGGCCGTGTAAGGCCGTCAGCTCCTCCGTGGCCGCCGCGAAACGCATCAGCGCCTCCAGGGAAGGGGCCAGCGGCGAGAGGTCCATCAGCGCCGCGTCCGGGCGGACCGACGTCGTGGAGACCTCACCCGTCACCCCGTCCAGCACGATCGACTCCAAGTCCCTGTCGAAGGTCCGCAGGGCCCCGATGACCAACTGGTCCTGGAGCTCCTCAGCAAGCCTCTCCGCGTCGCCCGCCAGCTCCACGACCCTGCGCAGCCCGCGGTCCCGCAGCGGGCCGAAGCCCATCAGTGTGCTCTCGCCGGGCAACCCGGCCTCCGTCAGCCACTGCCTCGTGCCGTCGTGCGTGATGTACGAAAACAGCTCGTCGTCGGTCAGTGTGATCGCGCCGCCGACCTCGGTGTCAGTCGTGCTCATGGCTCCCCCGCGCATCTGAACGCCTCGTGCTTCCCCCCAGGCAGGGAACTCCCCCTCGTCCAACGGCGGTTCCCCACTGAGCCAAAACCATACGCCGCACCACTGACAACGCCGGAAACACGCGGGAACCGGCCGGTGCACGGACGGAGCAGGCTCCGGAACGCGCCTCGGAGCCCGGCGGTCAGGCGAAGTACACGCCACCGACGACGACCACCACGGCCGCCGCCACGAACAGCAGTACCCACAGGACGAGTTTCCCGACTCCGGGAGCGGGCTCGTAGCGCGGCGGTTCGGGATCCGGCGCGGTCACGGTGTCGTCACCACGGCCGCCTGGGGCCGTATCGGCAGCCGGTTCACCGGCCGGCCCGTGGCCGCCCGTACCGCCGAGGCCACCGCGGCCGGAGACGTCACGACCGGCACCGCGCTGGCCGCCTTCGCTCCGAAGGGGGCCACCACGTCGCGCTCCTCGACGAGCTTGACGATCCGGATGTCGGGCGCGTCCAGGGAGGTGGGAAGGGCGTACCCGGTGAGGTCGGGGTGGCGGACCAGCCCGCGCGCGGTGCGCAGGTTCTCGGTGAGCGCGGCGCCGACGCCCTGGGTGACACCGGCCTCGATACGGGCCGTGAGCTGGGCGGGGTTGAGGATCCGGCCCACGTCCTGGGCGAGCGCGAGTTCCACGACGCGGACCGAGCCGAGTTCGATGTCGACGTCGACCACCGCGCGGATCGCGCAGAAGGCGAGGCCCACGAAGGCGTCGCCCTGGCCGGTGGCGTCCAGCGGCTCCGTCGGGTGCGGGCGGCACTGCGCGGTGGCCCACAGTTCCTTGCCGTCCATCGCCTCGGTGACGGTCGTGGACAGCACACCGTCGTACGACGTGATCTTGCCGTCGGTGATCTGGAGCAGCTCGGTCGACATCCCGAACTTGTGCGCCAGGGGCTGGAGCAACTGCGTGCGGACCATCTTCGCCGCGCGTTCGACCGCGCCGCCGGACACCCAGGTGTGGCGGCCGCGGCAGCTGGGGCCCGCCGGTGGCTGGTCCGTGTCGACGGGGGCCACGTGCACCTCGTCGATACCGAGCGTCTCCTGGACGATCTGCCGGGCCAGCGTGGTGAAGCCCTGGCCGGTCTCCACGGCCGCGCAGAGCACCGTGGCGACCCCGTCGTGGACCTTCACGGTGGCCGTCGAGACCTCGTCCGCGCCCTCGGCGCCGAGCATGTGCACCATGCCGAGGCCGTAGCCGACACCTCGGCGTACGGCGCCGGGTTCGCCCGCGCCCTCGGGGCCGCCCGGGAGCAGCCACTCCTCCTCGGGGGTGTCCTTGGGGAGCGGGGGAAGCGGGAAGTCCCGTACGGCCTGGAGCAGTTCGGCGACGGGGGCCGGGCAGGTCACCGTCTGGCCGGTGGGGAGCACGTCCCCCGTGGCCATCACGTTGCGCAGCCGCAGCTCCGCGGGGTCGACGCCGAGCCGCTTGGCGAGCTTGTCCATCTGCGCCTCGTAGGCGGCGCAGACCTGCATGGCGCCCTCGCCGCGTACGTGGCCTGAGGGCGGGTTGTTGGTGCGCACCGCCCAGCCCTCGATGAAGGCGTTCGGGACGACGTAGGGGCCGCAGGCGAAGGCGACGGCGGCGGCCAGTGATTCCGACGAGGTGTCCGCGTAGGCGCCCGCGTCGAGCAGGATCTGCGCCTCGACCTTGACCAGCTTGCCGTCGGCGTCCGCGTGGTGGCGGTAGCGGAGCAGGGTGGGGTGCCGGTGGGCGTGGCCCAGGAAGGACTCTTCCCGCGTAGCGGTGATCTTCACCGGGCAGCCGGTCTTCAGCGCGAGCAGGCCGAGCGGCAGTTGAACGCCCTGGTCCTCGCGGTCGGCGGTGGCTCCGGGGACACCGGTGACGACGACCTTGACGCGCTCGGGCTCCAGGCCGTAGCAGGCGGCCGCCGCGTCCCGGTCGGTGTGCGGGTCGGTGGACGCCACGTAGAGCTCGACCCCGCCGTCGGGGCGGGGCACGGCGAGACCGGCCTCGGCGCCGATGGGGGCCGGGTCCTGGCGGCCGATGCGGTACTGGCCCTCGACGACGATCTCGCCGGCCGCGTCCGGGTCGCCGTGGCGCAGCGGGATGTGCCGGATCAGGTTGCCGTCGGGGTGCAGGGCGTCGGCCTCGAAGGCCAGCTCCGGGTCGGTCACCGCGTCGAGCATCTCGTACTCGACGATGACGGCCGCGGCGGCCATCCGCGCGGTGTCCGGGTGGTCGGCGGCGACGGCCGCGATGGGCTCCCCGTGGTGGCGTACGACCTCGGAGGCGAACACCGGCCGGTCGGCTCTGCCGCGGCCGTGCACCGGGGTGCCCGGTACGTCCTCGTGGGTGATGACGGCCCGTACGCCGGGCATCTCGCGCGCGTGCCGGGTGTCGATGGACACGATGCGCGCGTGCGGGTGGGGCGATCTGAGCACGGCGGCCCACAGCAGGCCCTCGGCCCACAGGTCGGCCGCGTACGGGAAGGTGCCCTCGGTCTTGGCGCGGGCCTCCGCGGTCGGCAGTGAGACGCCGAGCCCGTGCGGGAGGGGCTCGTGGCCCGTCTCCGGTGCCGCGGGTGAAGCGGTCGCGGTTTCGTTGCTCACGCCTGGCCTCCGTCCTGGCCGTACGGCTGCTCATGCGGCGCCTGGGGATCGTACGACGTGTCGTACGGGGGGTGGTACGAAGAAGTGTCGTCGTACGCGGCGGGGTTGACGCCTCCCGCGCCGGGACCGGCCTGGTGCGGGATGCGGGCCTCGTCGTTGTCCGGGGCGGATTCGGCGGCGGCCGCGGAGTGCGCCTCGCGTTCGGCGACGACCTCGCGCACCGCGTCCAGGACGCCGCGGTATCCGGAGCAGCGGCACAGGTTGCCGCACAGGGCCTGGCGGGTCTCCAGCTCGTTCGGGGCGGGGTTGCCCTCAAGGAGGTCGTGGACGGTCATGGCCATGCCGGGTACGCAGAAACCGCACTGCACCGCCCCGCACTTGGCCAGTGCCCGCTGCACGTCGGAGGGCTGACCGTCTGCGGCGAGGCCCTCGACGGTGCGCACCTCGCTGCCCGCCGCGGTGACGCCGGGCACCAGGCAGGACGCCACGAGCCGCCCGTCCACCTGCACGTTGCAGGCGCCGCACTCGCCCTGCGAGCAGCCGTCCTTGGCGCCCGCGAGGCCGAGGCGCTCGCGCAGTACGTAGAGCAGCGACTCGCCGATCCAGGCGTCGGTCACCGGGCGGTCGGCGCCGTTGACGCGCAGGACGTAGGAGGCGAGGGGGTGTTCGTCGTGCGGGGCGGTGGCCGGGGCCTCGGCCTCCTCCGGCTCCTCCTCGGCGACCGCTTCGGCGGAGCCCGCCGCCTCGGCGGCTTCGGGGTCCTCCCGGTCCCGGTCCGCGTCAGGGGCCTCAGAGGCCTCGTGAGCGCGCTCCGCGGGCTGCTGGGCGGCCTGCGCGGGCGAAGGGGCCGAGGACTCCCGCGACGGCCCCGCGAGGCCCTCAGCGGGCGTCTGCGCCGACGGCCGTACGGCGTCCTCGACGGGCCTTTCCCGCGGGTCGGCGGTCCAGGCCCGCCCGATGTCCCCCGCCGGCTGTCCGACGCCCTCGGTCGCCCAGGGAGCCGCCGCGCCGCCGGGGAGGGTCGCGGGCGGCGTGCCGCCCCACTGCTCGACCAGCGCCGAGGTGGTGAACTCGCCCGATTCGTCCGGAAGGTCACCGCCGGCCACCGGGATCGACCACTGCCCCGTCACGTCGTTCCCGGCGGGTCCGTCCTGACCGGGGTGCCCGCCCCGGTCGGCCTGTCCGGCGTCGTCCCGGGCGACGTCCCCGAAGTCCCACTGCCCGGTGACTCCGGGGCGGTACCCGTAGGCGTCGTGGCCGGCTTCCGGCGGCACGTTGTTCGGGTCGGGCCACTGGACGTTGCCGGTGTCCGTGGACCACGCGCCCGCCTGCGCGGGGTCGGTGACCACCGGCGCCTCGATCTGCGGGGGCACATAGCCGTGGCCGGGCGCCGCGAGCGGCTCCCGCTCGGCGAGGAGGGCCTCGATGCCGCCCTCGGGGAGCTTGACGAAGGCGGTGGCGCCGTCGTCGTAGTCGCCCTGGGGCAGCGGATCCCAGCGGCCGCCCTGAGGGGCGCCCTCTCCGTGCTGGTCGTCGGTCACGACAGTGCCCTCCCCAGTGCTCGTCGGGCGAGCGCGGCGACGGTGCGCCGCAGGTGCAGTACAGCGGGTGGAAGCGGTTGTACGGAGCCGTCCTCGTCGGGGACGGGGTCAGGGATGCAGGCCGCGGCGACGTACTCGCCGAACGCGTGGAGCGCCTCCGGCACGAGCGTGCGCTCCCCGTCCCAGTCGATCAGCTGGGCGACCCACGCCTCGGCGTCCAGGGGGCGCAGCGGCATCGGCGCTATGGCACCGACGGCGCACCGCACTCCGCGCCTGGCGGGGTCCAGGACGAGGGCCACGGAGGCGATCGCGCGGCCGGGGCCGGTGCGTCCGGTCGCCTTCAGGAAGACCTGCGGCGCGTGCAGCAGCGGCACGCGCACGTAGCCGATGAGTTCACCGGCGCGGAGCATCTCCACGCCCGCGAGCAGGTGCGAGACCGGGATCTCGCGGCGGGACCCGCCAGGGCCCGCGATGATCAACGCGGCTTCCAGGGCGGCCAGTACGGGCAGCGCGTCCCCGGTGGGGGACGCCGAGGCGATGTTGCCGCCCAGGGTGCCCGCGTTGCGGATCTGCGGCGGTCCCGCGGCGCGCGCGGAGGCGGCGAGCGCGGGGATGAGGGCGGCGAAGTCGGGGCGGCCCATGCGGGCGTGGGTGAGGCCGGCGCCGAGCAGCGCGTGGCCGTCCAGGTACTGCCAGCCGCGGATCTCGCTGATCCTGCCGAGGCCGACGAGCGCGGCGGGCCTGAGCTGTCCGGAGTTGACCGCGGCCATGAGGTCGGTGCCGCCGGCCACGGGAACGGCGGCGGGCATGGCGGCCAGGGCCGCGACCGCCTCGTCCAACGAGCCGGGCAGCGTCACGGCCTGCGCCGCCTGCGGTGCGTGCGTGGTCAAACCGGCTGCCCCTTCCCGCTGCCCCACCTGGTCCCACCTGTGCTGCCGTACGGTACGTGCTGACAGGGCGGACGTGGCAACTCTGGCACATCTTCCCCGGCCCTCGACGCGGGGGTCCGCTAGGAGGCATTCGCCCCCCTCATCAGGGAGATGGTCCGTTTTCGCACGGCATCACCGATGAGCGGGAATTGCCACTCTTCGGTGATCCTTGGGCGTCTTGTTCCCCACGGGCGTCAAGGGCGGGGCAGGCCCCCGGGACACCCGCCCCGGGAGCTCTCCCGGAGGCGGCTCACACGTTCGGGGGCTCCCCGTCGATCGGGCGTCCGAGCACTCCCGGCCGCCGCTGCCACGGCAGGGGTCCGGCGGGCGGGCGGTAGGCGACTCCCAGGGCGTCAAGTCGCCGGTAGTGCACGGCCATCCGCCTCTCGAAGTCCGCGAAGTCCCGTTCGGCGGGGGCGGGCAGCGCACTCCAGGCGACCTCGGCGAAAGCCGCCAGCCTCGGGAACGCCTGGTAGTCCACGCGCGCGTGGCTCTCCATCACCTCGGTCCACAGGTTGGCCTGAGTGCCGATCACATGCCGTGCCTCCGCCTCGTCGAGCTGCGGCGGTACGGGCTCGAAGCGGTAGACGTCCTCCAGGGTGCGCACGTAGCCGATGGGCACCGGCTCGTCCTCGCCCGCGTCCTGACGGTGGTCCAGATACACCTGCTGCTCGGGGCACATGACCACGTCGTGTCCCGCGCGGGCGGCGGTGATGCCCCCCTGGTAGCCGCGCCACGACGAGACGGCGGCCCCCTTCGCGAGACCGCCCTCCAGGATCTCGTCCCAGCCGATCAGCCGACGCCCGCGCGCGGAGAGCCAGTTGTCGAAGTGCCGGATGAACCAGGACTGCAACTCGTCCTCGTCGGCGAGCCCCAGCTCCTTGACGCGCGCCTGCGCGGCCGGCGACTGCCTCCACTGGTCCTTGGCGCACTCGTCGCCGCCGACGTGGACGAACGCCGAGAACGGCAGGGATCCCGTGGGGTCCGCGGGGAACAGTTCGAGGAGTTCCTCGAAGACCCCCTCGTAGAAGCGCAGGACGTTGTCAGTGGGGGCGAGTACGTTTTTGGAGACGCCCCAGGTGTCCCAGACGGAGAGGGAGGTCGTGTCGATGACGTCGGTGTTGCCGAGTTCCGGATATGCGGCGATCGCCGCCTGGCTGTGTCCCGGGATGTCGATTTCGGGGACGACGGAGATATGCCGCTCGGCGGCGTACGCGACGATCTCGCGGATGTCGTCCTGCGTGTAGAAGCCCCCGTGCGGCTTCTCCTCCCACAGCGGCGAGGCCCGGTGGCCGAATTTCGTGCGCGCCCGCCAGGAGCCGACCTCCGTCAGCTTCGGGTAGCGCTTGATCTGAACACGCCAGCCTTGGTCGTCGGTGAGATGGAAGTGGAAGACATTGAGTTTGTGGGCGGCCAGCAGGTCGAGATAGCGCAGGACACCGTCCTTCGGCATGAAGTGCCGGGAGACGTCGAGCATCAGGCCGCGCCAGCGGAAGCGGGGGCTGTCCTGGACACGGGTCAGCGGGAGCCGCCACCGCCTGCCGGGGAGCGGCGCGCGCCGGAAGGCGTCCGGGCCGAGCAGCTGCCGCAGGGTCTGCGCGCCCCAGAAGAGTCCGGCCGGACCGCCGCCCGACAGGTGCACGCCGGACGGGGTGACGGCCAGCCGGTAGCCCTCTTCCCCGAGGTCAGCGGTGACCTCGGGGTCGATGTCCAGGCGGATGACGTCCTCGTCGCCCGCGCCGCCCGGCGGCAGGGACAGGCCGGTGGCCGCCCCCAGCGTGCCGCGCAGCCAGCGTTCGGTCCGGGCCGTGCCCTCGCCCGCGACCAGCCTCACCCGGGGGCGCAGTTCGAAGAAACCGGCCCCCTCCTCCGTCGTCCGGCCCGGCCTCGGAATCAAATCCGTCACGTCAGTCCTCACCATCGGTCCTTTACCGCTCCGCCGGTCCCATGCCGCCCGCTGGTCGCTTACCGCCCGCCGGTCCCTTACCGCTCCGCCGGTCCTTAATCGCTCCGCTAGTCCTTTACCGCTCCACCGAGACCGGAGACGAGTCGCCGCTGTACGAGTACGAAGAAGATCAGCACCGGAATCGTCATCACCGTGGACGCCGCCATCACGCCGCCCCAGTCCGGCTCGTCCGGTTTGTAGAAGACCAGGAGGGCCATCGGCAGGGTGGACTGCGCGGTGTCGCTGATGATGAAGGACTTGGCGAACAGGAAGTCGTTCCAGGCCGAGATGAAGGAGAACACGCTGGTGGCCACCAACCCCGGGAAGACCAGCGGGAAAAGGATCTGCCAGAGGAATCTCGCGCGGCTCGCGCCGTCGATGTAGGCGGCCTCTTCCAGCGCCTCGGGAACGGCCTTCACGAATCCCCTCAGCATCCAGATCGCGAACGGCAGCGAGAACGCGATGTGCGGCAGGATCAGCGAGCCGAGGGTGTTCAGCTGGCCCAGGTCCCGCATCTGGAAGAAGAGCGGGATCGTCAGCGCCTCGACGGGCACCATCTGCGCGACCAGGAACATGATCAGCAGGGTGGTCCGGAACCGGAAGCGGAACCGGGTCACCGCCGTGGCGGCGAGAAACGCGATCAGCGCCGAGACGACGACCACGGAACACGCCACGACAAGGCTGTTGACGAAGTACCGGCCGAATTCCTGCTGTCCGAAGACCCGCCGGAAGGAATCCAGCGAGGGCGCCAGGGTCCACGGCCGGGGCCGCGCGGACTCGATCTCCCCGGCCGGTTTGAAGGCGCTGAGCACCATCCAGTAGAGGGGGAAGGCGACCAGGGCCGCGATCAGCAGCGCGGACACCTCGGCGGCGAGCCGCCACGGACGCCGTACGAAACCGGTCATGAGACTCACAGTTCCTCCCCCTGCCTGCGCAGCAGCCGCAGGTACACCAGCGTGACCGCCATCAGGATCACCAGCATCACCACGCCGATCGCCGAGCCGAGGCTGTACTGCGAGGAGGCGAACGCCTTCTGGTACGCGTACACGTTCAGCACGAGGTTCTGCCCGGCGATGCCGCCGCCGTTCGTCATCACGTAGATCTGTGTGAAGACCTTGAAGTCCCAGATGACCGACTGGATGGTCACGACCACCAGGATCGGCCGGAGCATCGGCGCGAGCACCGAGCGCCAGATCCGCCACTGCGAGGCGCCGTCCAGGGAGGCCGCCTCCAGGACCTCCGACGGTACGGCGCGGATTCCGGCGTACACCGTCACCATCACGAACGGGAAGGAGCACCAGACCACTTCGAGCAGCACGAGCGCGAACGCGCTCAGGCGGTCGTACGTCCAGGAGTGGTCGCCGAGTCCCAACACCCGGTTGACGGGGCCGAAGTCGGGGTCGAAGAGGAGCAGCCAGACCGTGGATCCGGTGACGGCCGGGGTCGCCCAGGCGCCGAGCGCGGCCAGCATCAACGCGAGCCGGGGCAGCGCCCGTACGCGGGTGAGGAGCACCGCGAGCGCGCAGCCGACGGCCAGCGTGGAGACCACGCAGGCCGCCGCGAACACGACGGTGGCGAGCAGCACCTGCCAGAACTGGTGGTCGGCGAAGAGCGTCGTGTAGTTGCCGAAGCCCTGGAAGGTGGCCGGTTCGCCGCCGCTGACCTGGGCCTGGGTGTACTCCAGGAAGGAGATCAGGCCGAGCTGGTAGATCGGGTAGACGAGCAGGCCACCCAGGACCACGAGGGCGGGGGCGAGGTAGAGCCAGGGGGTCCAGCCGGGGCCGCGCCGCCGGGGAGGGGCGGGGCGGGCCTTGGCCACCGTGCCGCGCTCGGCGAGCGCGTCGTGCGTCGTCATCCGCTCAGCCCACGGTGCCGAACGCGTCGTCCATCTTCGCCGCCGCGTCCTTCGAGGCCGCCGGCACGTCCTTCTTGCCGCTGACGATCTCCTGGAACATCGTCGGCAGGACGAGCGAGGCGTCGATCTGCGCCCAGGCGGGCGAGGCCGGCACGAACTTGGCGCCCGCGGCGAGCGTCTGCACGAAGGGCTTCACGAACGGCTCCTTCTTGGCGACGTCGGCGCGCACATCGGTGAACGTCGGCAGGAAGCCCATGGCGTCGAACAGTTCGCCCTGGGTCTTCTTCGAGGCGAGCTGCTCCACCAGGTCGACGGCGATCGTGCGGTGCGAAGTGCTCTTCAGCACACCGAGGTTGTTGCCGCCCGCGAACGCCGGTGCTATCTCGCCCGCCTTCAGGCCCGGCAGCGGTACGACGGCGTACTTGCCCTTGACCGACCCGGCCTCGACCGCCGCGTGGCTGAAGTCACCGCCGATGGCCATTCCCGCCTTGCCCGAGGCGAAGGCCGTCACCGTGTCGTTGCCGCCCATGCCCGCGCACTTGGCGGCCGGACAGTTGTCGTCGCCGAAGAGGGAGGTGTAGGCCTTGATGCCCTGCTGGGCGGCGGCGCTGTCGATGGCGGAGGCGTACGAGCCGCCCTTGCCGTTGGCGATCTCCCCGCCGTTGGACCAGATGAACGGCATCGCGCCGTACGTGTAGGCGCCGCCGACCGCGAGGCCGTACAGGTCCGGCTTCGCGGCCCGGATCTCCTTGGCGGTCGAGATCAACTCGGCCTGTGTCTTAGGGACTTCGAGACCGAGTTCCTCGAAGACGTCGGTGCGGTAGTAGAGGGCGCGTACGCCGACGAAGTAGGGGGTGCCGTAGATCTTGCCGTCCACCGTCACGGACTGCTTGGCGGTCGGGTCGGTGTCCTTGGCCTCGCTCCAGTCGGCGAAGTCCTCGGTGATGTCGGCGAGTCCGCCGTCCTTCACGTAACCGGCGGTGTCCGTGTTGCCGTACTCGATGACGTCCGGGGCGCTCTTCGGGTCGTTGAAGGCGGCCTTGATGCGCTGGGCGCGGGTCTCGACGGGGATGTACTCGATCTTCACGTCCGCGCCCTCGTGGGCCTTCTCGAAGGCGGCGACGGCCGCGTCGACGACCTTCTCCTTCGGCGCGTTGCTGACCTCCTGGAAGAGCCAGACGCGCAGCGTGCCGGTCTTCTCGTCCTTCTCGGAGGAGGAGTTGTCGGAGGTCTGGGGGGCACAGGCGGTGACGACCGCGAGAGCGGTGACAGCGACGGCTGTTCGGACAGAGAGCTTCATGGAGCATCCTCCGGTGGGGGTGCGTTGCAACATACGCAATGGATGTTTCGCTCTGCACAACACACCGGAGGCTATGGACTACATGAACATGCCCACAAGAGGCCTCAACCACTTCGTGACCACGGGAAGCACTCCGTGCAACGATCAGCCGCCGAAGGCCTCTTTTCCGGGCTCCGCGGGCCCCGCCGGCTCCGCGGACCCCGCCCGCCGGGCCCGCCGCTCGGCGATCCGCTCGGACCAGGTGAAGCCCGCCCGGCCGGACCGGCTGACGAGGAGCCACGCGCACGCGAGGGGGAACAACCCCCGCGACGCGCCGCACACCCCGCCGAGGACGCCCGGCAGGTCCATCGAATTCAGGCCGGCGGCGATCCCGAGGGGCACGATCAGCAGGAGCCACCGCGGGCTCAGCCGCCCCGGCATCCGCAGCGCCTCGCGGCCGCCCAGTTCCCTGGCGCGCCTGAACTCCCGCCTCGCCTCGCGGCCGTCACCGATCCGCCGGTTGAGGGCGGCTCCCAGCGGCCGGTGCGCCGCGGCCTCTTCCGGCGCGAGTTCCACGGCCCTGCGGGCGGCGGCGACCGACTCGTCCCACGCCCGGCGCTGATAACCGGCGTCGGCGACGGCGAGATGCCCCCGCCAGTCGTCCTGCGCCAGCTCCACCGCCCGCCGCGCGAGCGGCAACGCGGCCTCGGGATCCCGGAGTTCCACCAGCACGGACGCCGCCAGGCTCAACTCCTCCGCGCCGCGCGGCTCCACCCGCCGCATCACCATCCGGCTCGCCCGGAACTGCCGCGCCACCGCCAGTTCCCGCGCCAGCGGCAACAACTCCACGTCCACCCCCGGGTACGGCAGAGCCGCGGCACCCCGCACGGGGACACCGCGGCCATGCTTCGGACTACGCGGCGTACTGCGCCGTAGGACGGAGGCGCGTTACTTGTCGCCGTCCTTGCCCTTGTCGCCGCCGCCGGCGCCCATGGACTCGTAGATCTCCTTGCACATGGGGCAAACGGGGTACTTCTTCGGATCGCGGCCCGGGACCCACACCTTGCCGCAGAGGGCCACGACGGGCGTGCCGTCCAGCGCGCTCGCCATGATCTTGTCCTTCTGGACATAGTGGGCGAAGCGCTCGTGGTCCCCGTCGCCGTGCGAAACCTGCGGTGCCGGCTCTACGAGGGTTCCCGTCCCAGTGCCTCGCTGGGGCTGGGTCTCAGGCTCAAGAGTGCTCATACAGCCAGGGTACTGAAGGTCACACGCATCAGTTGAGGGAAGGGTCGTCCGGGTAGGTGGCGACCATCGCCAGTTCGTTGCGCTGGCGGCGCAGGACCTCTCGCCAGAGGCGCTCGGGGGACGGTGAGGAGACGTCGCCGGGCTCGGACTCGACGACGTACCAGGCGCCCTCGGTCAGTTCCGACTCCAGCTGGCCGGGCCCCCAGCCGGCGTACCCGGCGAAGATGCGCAGCGAGCCGAGCGCGGCGGCCAGCAGCTCGGGCGGCGCCTCCAGGTCGACCAGGCCGATCGCGCCGTGCACCCGCCGCCAGCCGAGCGGGGTGCGCTCGCCGGACGCGCCGCCGGGGATGACCGCGACGCCGAGCGCCGAGTCCAGGGAGACCGGGCCGCCCTGGAAGACGACGCCGGGCTCGCCGGCCAGGTCCGCCCAGGCCTCCAGGATGTCCCCGACGTCCACGGGGGTCGGGCGGTTCAGGACGACACCGAGCGAGCCCTCCTCGTCGTGGTCGAGGAGCAGCACCACCGCGCGGTCGAAGTTGGGGTCCGCCAGGGCGGGTGTGGCCACGAGCAGCCGCCCTGTGAGCGAGGACACCTCGGTCATGCCAGACATGATCCCGCATCTTCCCCGTGAGCGGGGAGCCAATAGGGGTACCTGTGTGAATGCAGCTCAGGGCGCACAGAAGTGCCGCCCGCGCACGACCGCCCCGGTGACGCCTCGTGCCCGCCGGTGAACCGTTCGTGTTGTGGCAAAGCTATGACGGAGCTGAGTGGTACTTGGGCTTACTGAAGGGGGGTAGGCGGCGATTACCCTTACTCCTCCGGCTCCTGAACCACGGGCCCGCCGACGAATCACCCCTGCCCAACTCATCGGATCGCGAGATACATGACCGTCAACGGCTCTGACGACGTACTGCTTGTCCACGGCGGAACCCCGCTCGAGGGTGAGATCCGGGTCCGCGGTGCGAAGAACCTCGTACCGAAGGCCATGGTGGCCGCCCTGCTGGGCAGCGCGCCGAGCCGCCTGCGCAACGTCCCCGACATCAGGGACGTGCGGGTCGTACGCGGACTGCTGCAACTGCACGGGGTGACGGTCCGTCCGGGAGAGGAGCCGGGCGAGCTGGTGCTCGATCCCTCGCACGTCGAGAGCGCGAACGTCGCGGACATCGACGCGCACGCGGGATCGTCGCGCATCCCGATCCTCTTCTGCGGCCCGCTGCTGCACCGGCTGGGGCACGCGTTCATCCCCGGGCTCGGCGGCTGTGACATCGGCGGCCGGCCGATCGACTTCCACTTCGAGGTGCTGCGGCAGTTCGGCGCGAAGATCGAGAAGCGCGAGGACGGCCAGTACCTGGAGGCCCCGCAGCGGCTGCGCGGCACGAAGATCCAGCTGCCGTACCCGTCGGTGGGCGCGACCGAGCAGGTGCTGCTGACTGCGGTGCTGGCGGAGGGCGTCACCGAGCTGTCCAACGCGGCCGTGGAGCCCGAGATCGAGGACCTCATCTGCGTGCTGCAGAAGATGGGCGCGATCATCGCCATGGACACCGACCGGACGATCCGCATCACCGGCGTCGACACGCTCGGCGGCTACACCCACGCGGCCCTCCCGGACCGTCTGGAGGCCGCCTCCTGGGCGTCCGCGGCGCTGGCGACCGAGGGCAACATCTACGTCCGGGGCGCCCAGCAGCGCTCGATGATGACGTTCCTGAACACCTACCGCAAGGTCGGCGGCGCCTTCGAGATCGACGACGAGGGCATCCGCTTCTGGCACCCCGGCGGCCAGCTCAAGTCGATCGCCCTGGAGACGGACGTCCACCCGGGCTTCCAGACGGACTGGCAGCAGCCGCTGGTCGTCGCCCTCACCCAGGCGACCGGCCTCTCGATCGTCCACGAGACGGTGTACGAGTCCCGCCTCGGCTTCACCTCCGCGCTCAACCAGATGGGCGCGCACATCCAGCTCTACCGCGAGTGCCTCGGCGGTTCGCACTGCCGCTTCGGCCAGCGCAACTTCCTGCACTCCGCGGTCGTTTCCGGCCCCACCCGGCTCCAGGGCGCCGATCTGGTCATCCCCGACCTGCGCGGCGGCTTCTCGTACCTCATCGCGGCACTGGCGGCGCAGGGCACCTCACGCGTGCACGGCATCGACCTGATCAACCGCGGCTACGAGAACTTCATGGAGAAGCTCGTGGAACTCGGCGCGAAGGTGGAGCTGCCGGGCAAGGCGCTCGGGTAACAACCGCTGTCGTAGGTACGACGATGGGGCGGCCACCCGGTGAAGGGGGCCGCCCCATTGGCGTACTGCTCTGCCGTGCGCCGCCCCTGACGCGGGCGGCGTGGGCCTTACTTGCCCTTGGCGGCTTCCTTGAGCTTGCTGCCCGCGGAGACCTTCACGCTGTAGCCGGCCGGGATCTGGATGGGGTCGCCGGTCTGCGGGTTGCGCGCGGTGCGAGCGGCACGGTGGGTGCGCTCGAAGGTCAGGAAGCCGGGGATGGTGACCTTCTCGTCGCCCTTGGCGACGATCTCTCCGACGGTCTCGGCGAAAGCGGCCAGAACGGCGTCGGCGTCCTTGCGAGTCACCTCGGCGCGGTCGGCCAGCGCGGCCACCAGCTCACTGCGGTTCATGTCGTTACTCCCGTGTTCTTCTTGCTGTTGAGGCGTGCCACGCGGCGAGCCGCATATCGGGCACAGTGAAGCCGATGCTGCCAGGGTCCTCGGTCGGCCCCCGGACCCGGGTCCGTAGCCGGAGCCTCGCGCCCGAAGACGCATCCTGCCCCCACCTGCGGCGGGAAAGCCAATCCGGCGCCCCCCGGGGTCACACGAACACCCTTGGGGGTCACACGAAAAGGCCTGCGCTGGGCGGGCACAAGGCCTGAGCCTGGCCGCCACCCTAGAGGCGGTCGCAGGCCCCGACTCCCGCGACGCGCCGGTACCGCGGCGGTCGTGGCGCCCGTCACAGCGGCCGTACCACCCCGCTCACGCGGTGGCGGTGCCCGGCGCCGTCACCCCTGCCGCCTTCGCGGCGTCCCGCACCGCTCCGGCGACCGCGCCCGCGACCTTGTCGTTGAAGACGCTCGGGATGATGTAGTTCGGGTTGAGTTCGTCCTCGGTCACCACGCTCGCCAGGGCGGTCGCGGCGGCCAGCATCATCTCCGTGTTGACGGTACGCGACTGGGCGTCGAGAAGGCCACGGAAGACGCCGGGGAAGACCAGGACGTTGTTGATCTGGTTGGGGAAGTCCGAGCGGCCGGTGGCGACGACCGCCGCCGTCTGGCGGGCGATCGCCGGGTCGACCTCGGGGTCGGGATTCGCGAGCGCGAACACGATCGCACCGTCGGCCATCGCGGCCACGTCGTCGCCGTCGATGACGTTCGGCGCCGAGACGCCGATGAACACGTCGGCGCCGCGGACGGCCTCCTTCAACGTGCCCCTGAGGCCCTCGGGGTTGGTGTTGTCGGCGACCCATCGCAGCGGTGAATCGGCGACGGCCTCCACGAGGTCGTCGCGGTCCGCGTGCACGACACCGTGGATGTCGGCGACGACGGCGTTCTTGACGCCCGCGGCCAGCAGCAGCTTGAGGATGGCCGTACCGGCCGCGCCCGCGCCGGACATGACGACCCGGATGTCGCCGATCGCCTTGCCCGCGACCCGCAGGGCATTGGTGAGGGCGGCAAGGACGACGATCGCGGTGCCGTGCTGGTCGTCGTGGAAGACGGGGATGTCGAGGGCCTCACGCAGCCTGGCCTCGATCTCGAAGCAGCGGGGCGCGGAGATGTCCTCCAGGTTGATGCCCGCGAAGCCGGGGGCGATGGCCTTCACGATCTGGACGATCTCGTCGGTGTCCTGGGTGTCCAGGCACAGCGGCCAGGCGTCGATGCCGGCGAACCGCTTGAAGAGCGCCGCCTTGCCCTCCATGACGGGAAGCGCGGCCTTGGGGCCGATGTTCCCGAGGCCGAGCACGGCCGAGCCGTCCGTCACGACCGCGACGGAGTTGCGCTTGATGGTGAGCCGGCGGGCGTCCTCGGGGTTCTCGGCGATCGCCATGCACACGCGGGCCACGCCCGGGGTGTAGATCATCGAGAGGTCGTCACGGTTGCGGATCGGGTGCTTGGACTGCATCTCGATCTTGCCGCCGAGGTGCATGAGGAACGTACGGTCGGAGACCTTGCCGAGCGTCACACCCTCGATGCCGCGCAGCTTCTCGACGATCTCGTCGGCGTGCGCGGTGGACGTCGCCGCGATCGTGACGTCGATCCGGAGCTTCTCGTGCCCGGACGCGGTCACGTCGAGGCCGGTCACCGAGCCTCCGGAAGCCTCCACGGCCGTGGTGATCTGGGAGACCGCGGTTCCACTGGCGGGCACCTCCAGACGGACCGTAATCGAGTAGGAGACGCTGGGCGCCGTTGCCATGGCCGACTTCCTCTGCTTTCACCGTGTACTGCTGTGTCGCTCTGTGTGCCGCCGGTTCGCGCTCTCACACCACCCGGCGGGTCTGCCGTCCGATCGTCGCACCTACCCCTGAGTACGTGGTAGCCGCCCCGGGTTGCGAACGTTTTGTTCGCGGACGGTCGACAGATTCGGAAAACGTATTCCACCATACGAGAATGAGGGCGGCGAAGGAAGGGGGGTCCGCGGAAGGAGCGGGCGCCGCGGAAATGAACTTTCGGGACGGGAATTGCCTTGCGGGGATCGTTTGTTACCTTTGACGTGACACCGGCCCGATCCAAGCCCCCGGGCCCAACCTTCGTCGCTACGAGCGACCACTTGCCGCGAGGCGAGCATGGCGGGTCGGTGTCACTGAACGAACGAGAGGCCCAGGTCACCGTCAAGGTGACCTGGGCCTCTCGTCGTCCCGGGTTCTCAGTCCCGCAGCAGGTCCGGCACCCCGTCCGCGTCCGGCTCGTCCCGGTCCGCCGAGACCAGGGTCAACTGCTGGGTCGCACGGGTCAGGGCGACGTACAGCACCCGCAGCCCCGCGGGCGACTCGTCGGCGATCTCCGCGGGCGAGACGACGACCGTCGCGTCGTACTCCAGACCCTTCGCCTCCAGGCTGCCCAGCGCCACCACACGGTCTCCGAGCCCCTTGAGCCAGCGGGCCGCCTCGTCGCGCCGGTTCATGGCGACGACGACGCCGACGGTGCCGTCGACGCGGTCCAGGAGACGGGCCGCCTCCGCCCGCACGGTCTGCGCGAGCGAGTCCCGTACGACCGCGAAGCGCGGCTCGACGCCCGTGGACCGGACGGCGGAGGGGGACGGCGATCCCGGCATGGCGAGGGCCAGGACCTTGGCGGCCAGTTCGGCGATCTCCGCCGGGTTGCGGTAGTTGACGCTGAGGGTGAAACGGCGCCGGGGGCGGCTGCCCAGGGCCTCGTCCCGGGCCTCGGCGGCCTCCTCCGGGTCGGACCACGAGGACTGGGCGGGGTCGCCGACCACGGTCCAGGTGGCGTGCCTGCCCCGGCGCCCGACCATCCGCCACTGCATCGGCGTGAGGTCCTGCGCCTCGTCGACGATGACGTGCGCGTACTCGGTCCGCTCCTGCGCCAGCCGCTCGGCGCGCTCCCACTGCGTCTCCTCACGCGTGGGCATCAGCTCCTCCAGGCCCGTGAGCTGGTCCAGCGGGTCCAGCTCGCGGCGCTTCCTGGGACGGGCGGGGCTGCCGACGACGGCGGTCAGCTCGTCGAGCATGGCCACGTCGTGCACGGAGAGCCCGTCCCGTCTGAGGGAGCGCGCCACCCGCCGTACCTCGCCGGGGTTGAGGATCCGCCGCGCCCACCGCCCGAGCCGCCGCTCGTCGGCCATGGCGGCCAGCACGCCCCGCGGGGTCAGCTCCGGCCACCAGGCGTCCAGGAACTCGATGAAGCTGTCCTCGGACGTGACGTCCTCGTCGAAGGACGAGCGCAGCTCCGCCGCCAGCTCCGGGTCCGAGTGGCGCGTCCCGGCTCCCGAGCGCGACCACAGCGCGTCGAGCAGCAGCTTGCGTGCCCGGGGACGCAGCAGGTTCACCGGCGCGGTGCCGCTCAGCGCGTTCTCGCGGATCCGGTCCAGCTCGGGGGCCTCCAGCTCCAGGCGGCGCCCGAAGGCGACCACGCGGAGGCGGGTGGGGGTGCCGGCCGGGGTCCGCGGCCCGGCGTCGTCCCCGTCCTCCTCGAAGCCGTCACCGAAGGACAGCTGCTGGTCGCCGCCGGGCCGGCCCCCGTTGGAGGACCGGCCAGGACCTGCCGGGGGTCCCGACGGTGTCTCCAGTGCTCCCCTGGCCGCCTTCCGCAGCACCTTGAGCATCCGGTAGGAGCCCTTGGCTCGGGCCACCGCCGGTGAGTCGTACAGGGTGGCCTCCGCCCCGTCGACGAGGGAGCCGATGGCGCGGATGGCGACCTGACCCTCCTCGCCGAGGGACGGCAGGACGCCCTCGGTGTAGGCGACGAGGAGCGGGGTCGGGGAGACGATCAGGATGCCGCCCGCGTATCGGCGGCGGTCCTGGTAGAGGAGATAGGCGGCGCGGTGCAGCGCCACGGCGGTCTTGCCCGTGCCCGGACCGCCCTCGACATAGGTCACCGAGGCGGCGGGCGCGCGGATCACCATGTCCTGCTCGGCCTGGATGGACGCCACGATGTTCCGCATGCTGTGGCTGCGGGCCTGGCCGAGGGCGGCCATCAGGGCACCGTCGCCGATCACCGGGAGTTCCTGGCCGTCCAGGGTTGCCTTGAGCTCCGGACGCATGAGGTCGTCCTCCACCCCCAGGACCCTGCGGCCCTTGGAGCGGATGACCCGGCGTCTGACCACCCGGCCCGGCTCGACCGGGGTCGAGCGGTAGAACGGGGCCGCGGCGGGCGCCCGCCAGTCGATGACCAGTGGCGCGTAGTCCGTGTCCAGGACACCGATACGGCCGATGTGCAGGGTCTCCGCGATCTCCGCGTACTGCTGACCGCTCTCGTCGTCCCGTACGGCGCCCTCGGCGGGTTCCACCGCCGTGTACGCGCCGTCGGGACCTTTCTTGCCGTCCTTCCCCAGGAGCAGGTCGATCCGGCCGAAGAGGAAGTCTTCGAACTCGTTGTTCAGGCGGTTGAGGTGAATTCCCGCCCGGAACACCTGGGCGTCGCGCTCGGCGAGCGCCCCCGGTGTCCCGACCTGACCGCGCTTGGCGGCGTCGTTCATCAGGAACTCCGCCTCGTGGATCTTCTCCTCGAGGCGCCGGTATACCCGGTCCAGATGTTCCTGTTCGACGCTGATCTCACGGTCCCGTACGGAGTCGCTGACGGAGTCGTCGACTGCCGCGGAATCGTGGACCGAACCGAGCGCGGTTTCCTGCTGAGCCTGAGCGGCCACCGGGCCCCCTTCTGACGTGCTGGGCAGCCGTCAACCGTACGCGAAGGGGGGCCCTTAGGCTACGCGCGCGCTCCAGGTTCGCCCGCGCGTCCGTTCATGCGTCCACTTGCACGCGCATCCATACGTTCGCTTCCACCGATCACGCGTCGGTTTCACGAGTCACGCGTCGACTTCCACCAGTTGCTTCCCGTCGAAGGTCATGACCTCGAAGTGGTCGATCTCGTTGGGGGTGAAGGCCGCGCCGCCGTGCACGTAGAGCGGTGCCTTCGCCTCGTCCGTCTTGGCTGTGGGCAGGCCGTAGCCCCACTTCGGGACCGACCAGGAGGTGACCGTCTCGCGCTCGCCGTTCTTTCCGACTGCGATCAGTGAGCACTTCTCCGGGCCCGCGACGTTCTTCAGCTCCAGGACGGCGTGGGTGCCCCAGGCCTTGGGCTCCATGGCGACCACCGCGGTCACCTTGGTGCTCGCGTCCGTGGCCGTGACCTTGTCGGTGATGACGTCGAAGGCCGCCTTGGCGGGACTCGTGGCGTGCGCCTGGGCCGTCGTGCCGCCGTCGTCGCCGCCGCCGACCGCCATCACGGTCAGCGGGCCCGCGACGATCAGCGCCGCCGCTGCCGCCACCATGTAGAAGCTCCGCCGACGCTTCAGCGCGCGCCGCTCGGACACCTCGTCGACCAGCCGGTCCGCGAGCCGTGAACTCGGGCGCGCGGCAAGCGACTCACCGATCGCCGGAGTGCCCTGCGAGGCGGGCAGGTCCGCGAGCGCGGCGAGCATCGGTTCCATCCCGGCGAGCTCGTCGAGCTGCTGGGCGCACCACTCACAGGTGGCGAGATGACCCTCGAAAGCGGTTGCTTCGGCGTCGTCCAGGATCCCGAGGGCGTACGCGCCCACGGTCTCGTGGATGTCACCGGGGCCCTGCTGTTCCCGTTGACCCTGCATGGCTCCCGGACCACCCGTTCCGTATCCCCCGTATGTGCTCACGCCGTCACCCCCCGCTCCTCCAGCGCCAGCTTCATCGAGCGAAGGGCGTAGAACACCCGTGAACGCACGGTGCCGCTGGGGATGCCGAGCGTCTCGGCCGCCTCATTGACCGTACGCCCCTTAAAGTATGTTTCGACCAGGACCTCCCTGTGAGCAGGGGTCAGGTCGTCCAGCGCGTCCGACAGTGTCATCAGCCACAACGCCTTGTCGATCTCGTCCTCCGCGGGGATGACCTCCAGCGGTGACGGGTCCACCTCCTGCGGCCGGGCCTGCCGACTGCGGTGTCCGTCGATGACGATGCGCCGCGCCACCGTCACCAGCCAGGGTCGTACCGAACCGGTCGCTCGATTGAGCTGGCCGGCATTCTTCCAGGCACGGATGAGTGTTTCCTGTACGACGTCCTCGGCACGCTGCCGGTCACCGGCGACCAGCCGCAGCACGTAGGCGAGCAGGGGTCCCGCGTGTTCGCGATAGAGCGCGCGCATCAGCTCCTCGTCAGGCTCCGAGGACTGAGTCGCGCGATGTCGTGCCCTTGGCGGGCGTTCATCAGCCACGGCGGAATCCTTGCGCACGCCTACCTCCGGTGTCCCCGATTCGACCGGGGTCCCCCAGTCGGTCGCTCACACCGGGGTACGCATCTGGGTACGCGCGTGTTCAAAGGGGTCGCACATATTTCTTGGGGAGGGTGTGAAGAAACCCTCCTGGTCACTCCTCGCCGTTCCTTGATCACTGACAGCGTCCGTTTTCGAACGCCGGGCCCACTCCGGGAGGTTCACGCGCGGGCGAGCGCCGCCCGCCTGCGGTGCCGGGCCACGCGCTCCCGGTTGCCGCACACCTCACTGGAGCACCATCGTCTGCGCCGGCCCCGGGATGTGTCCAGATAGACGATCGGGCAGTTGTCGCCCTCGCAGCGGCGCAGGCTCGCCCGCGCCGCCGGGTCCGCGAGGAGTTCGAGGGCGTCCCGGGCGACCAGGGAGAGCAACTCGGCGTGGCCGGGCGGCGCGTGCAGCCGCAGCCGCAGCGAGCCGTCGTCCGCGCGTACGGCCCAGGGCGCGGGCGGGGTGCGGAGCGCGACCGCGTTGACCCGGGCGAGCGCCGCGTCGGCGGGCCGGGTGTCGAGTTCGCCGCTCACCAACCGGTCGACCTGTTCGCGCAGTTCACGGAAGCCGGCCAGCCACGCCGGGTCGGCGCCCGCCAGCGGAGTGCCCGCGGGAACCAGCCCGGAGCGGGCGATCCAGGCGCGCAGCCGGTCCACCGAGTCGAGCCGTTCCTCGGGGTGGGTGGTCGCCAGCAGGTCCAGGCAGATCCGCCCGGAATCGAACCGCAGCTCGTACGAGGCCGTGGCCGTACCCGATGCCATGTGCCTGTCACCGCCTAGGAGTTACCGCCATGGGCCTTCGAGGGCCGCTCTGGGGAGTAGATACCCCCACAGTGCATGTCCGCACCCCCGGCCGGAAGACCTCGTGCCGTCCGGCGCCCTGGACGTCCGCTTATGGGGCCGCGCGGCTCGGCCATGTCGCCCCCGCCGCGCCGCCGGTTGACTTGGGCACATGACGGACAACAGCACGGGGCGGCGTACGGCCGCCGGAGGTGTACTGGTGGCGGCCACGGTCGCGACGGGCCTGCTCGCCGGGGTCTTCTACGTATTCGCCTGCAGCATCATGCCCTCGCTCTCCCGGAGCGGGGACCGCGTCTTCATCGGAGTCATGCAGGACATCAACGACCAGATCCAGAACCCGGTGTTCTTCCTCAGCTTCCTGGGCGCGCCGCTCCTCGCGGCGGTCGCCGCCCGGCAGTCCCGCGGGGCGCCGCACCGCTGGTGGGTGTTGGCGGGTTTCGCCGCCCTGGCCCTCGCCTTCCTCCTCACGGTGGTGGTGAACATCCCGCTCAACGACGAGCTGGCCGACGCCGGCGATCCCGCGAGGATCGCCGACCCGGCCGCCGTACGCGCGGAGTTCGAGGACCCGTGGGTGGCGTGGAACGTCGTACGGGCACTGCTGTCGACGCTCGCGCTCGCCTGCCTCGCGCGCGCCCTGCTGCTGTACCGGCGGCCTCACACGTCGGCGTACTTGGAGTCGGCCACCGGGTCGAGCGCGAGCCGATAGCCGCGCTTGACCACGGTCTGGATGAGTTTGGGCGCGCCGAGTGCCGTACGCAGCCGGGCCATCGCCGTCTCGACGGCGTGCTCGTCCCGGCCGGCACCGGGCAGCGCGCGCAGCAGCTCGGCACGTGCCACCACCCAGCCGGGCCGGCGTGACAGGGCACGCAGCAGGGACATCCCGGCGGGCGGTACGGGCCGCAGCGTGCCGTCGACCACCACGGCGTGCCCGCGGATCTCGACCCGGTGACCGGCGACGGGCAGCGTGCGGGCCCGGCCGGGCAGTTCCTGGCACAGCACCTGTACGAGGGGGCCGAGCCGGAAGCGTTCGGGCTGGACGGTGTCGAGGCCGTGGGACTGGAGCGGCAGCGCGGTGACCGGGCCGACGCAGACCGGCAGCACGTCGTGGTGGAGGGCGGCCAGCAGTTCGGGCAGCAGGCCGCGCTCCTCCGCCCGGGAGAGCAGGGAGGCGGCGGCGGGCGCGCTGGTGAAGGTGACCGCGTCCAGGCCGCGGGTGACGGCCGCGTCCAGCAGCCGGTCGACGGGCGCGATGTCCTCGGGCGGCATCCACCGGTAGACAGGGACGACGACGAGGGTGGCTCCGGCGGCCCGCAGCGACTCCACGAACCCGGGCACCGGCTCGCCGTGCAGCTGGATGGCGATACGGCGGCCCTCGACGCCCTCCTCCAGCAGCCGGTCGAGCACCTCGGCCATGGATTCGGAGGAGGGCGACCACTCCTCGGTCAGCCCCTGGGCCCGTATCGCACCCTTGACCTTCGGGCCGCGGGCGAGCAGTTCCACACCGCGCAGCCGCGCCAGCAGGTCCTCCCCCAGCCCCCAGCCGTCGGCGGCCTCGATCCACCCCCGGAATCCGATGGCGGTCGTGGCCACCACCACATCCGGTGCCTCGTCGATCAACTCCTTGGTGGCGGTGAGCAGTTCACTGTCGTCGGCGAGCGGCACGATACGCAGGGCGGGCGCGTGCACGACGGAGGCGCCGCGCCGCTGGAGCAGCGCCCCGAGTTCGTCGGCGCGGCGGGCGGCCGTCACACCCACGGTGAATCCCGCGAGCGGGCCGTGCGGTGGCGGTTCTGGTCGCTGCTGTTCGTCGTACATGACTTTCGTCCCGGCTCTCGTCTTGCACTCGAGTCGTCGTGCACTCAGGGCTGGCCGTACGGCGGTGGCCGTCGCGGCGATGGCTTACGGCTGACCGAGCCTGCCAACGCCCCGTGACAGGCTCGGATCAGTCGTATGTCGCCGGTGTTACGTCACACCTCGGCGTAGCTGAGCTGGAGCTTCTCCTCCGTGGCGGGCCTGGAAGCCTCCGCGGTGGTGGTCGGGCGGCGAAGGTATACGGCCCAGGTGAGGACGAAGCACACCGCGTAGAAGGCGAGGAAGGCGACGAAGGCGCCGGTGCCGGAGCCGACGCTCAGGAAGGACTGCCGGAAGGCGAGGTTGATGCCGAGGCCGCCGAGCGCGCCCACGGCTCCGATGAGCCCCATCGAGGCGCCGGACAGCCGCCGCGCGTAGGCGGCGCCCTCATCCCCGGTCAGCCCCTTTGCCACGGCCTTGGCCTGGAAGATGCCGGGGATCATCTTGTACGTGGACCCGTTGCCGAGCCCGGTCAGCACGAACAGCACGATGAACGCCGTGGTGAACAGGGCCAGCGACTCCTCCATGGACGCGACGACGATGACGGTGGTCGCGGCGGCCATCCCGACGAAGTTCCACAGCGTGATCCTCGCGCCGCCGTAGCGGTCCGCGAGCCAGCCGCCGACGGGCCGGATCAGCGAGCCGAGCAGCGGCCCGATGAAGGTGACGTACGCCGACTCCAGCGGCGTACGCCCGAACTGGGTCTGGAGCACCAGGCCGAACGCGAAGCTGTATCCGATGAAGGACCCGAACGTCCCGATGTAGAGGAAGGACATGATCCAGGTGTGCGGGTCGCGTACGGCTTCCTTGGCGGCGCCGGTGTCGTTCTTCACGGAGGACAGGTTGTCCATGTAGCGGGCGCCGAGGACGGTGGCGACCACGATCAGCGGGATGTAGATGCCGAGCAGCACCCTCGGGCCGCCGCTCGCCCCGATGACCGCGAGCCCCACGAGCTGCACCACCGGCACGCCGATGTTGCCGCCGCCCGCGTTGAGCCCGAGGGCCCAGCCCTTGCGGCGCAGCGGGAAGAAGGAGTTGATGTTCGTCATGGAGGAGGCGAAGTTGCCGCCGCCGATCCCGGCGAGCATCGCGCAGACCAGGAAGGTCCCGAACGACGTGCCGGGCTCCATCACGACGAACGCGGCGACGGTCGGCACGAGCAGCATGCTCGCGGCGATGATCGTCCAGTTCCGGCCGCCGAAGCGGGCGACGGCGAAGGTGTAGGGGACGCGCACGATCGCGCCGACCAGGGTCGCCATCGACACGATGAAGAACTTGTCGGCGGGGGTGAGTCCGTACTCGGGCCCCATGAAGAGCACCATCACCGACCACAGGGTCCAGATCGAGAACCCGATGTGCTCGGACAGCACGGAGAAGAACAGGTTGCGGTGGGCGACCTTCTGACCGCCCGCCTCCCAGAAGGTCTCGTCCTCGGGATCCCACTCGTCGATCCAGCGGCCTCCCCTGCTCGGTGCGGGGGCTGTACTCGGGGCTGTCATGACGCCTCCACGGTTCTCCGGTGCTCAGCTGTCTTTTTCCTGGGGTGTGTCCCGAAGGTAGGGAGGGCGCGTTTCCACGCTGTGGCTGTGGGTGACTGGAAGGGAACGTTGCTCTCACTGCGGTGGGGGGTGGGGTGGTGAGGTTGGGGGGCGCGGGCGGGGGTGTGGCCCGCTCGGAGGGGAGGAGGGTGGGTGTGGTGGAGGGGGGAGGCCGGGTGGGGCGGAGGGGGGAGGCCGGGTGGGGCGGAGCCACGAGTTCACCCGAAAACCTTCCGGGCAGGCCCGCTATCCTCAATCGCACTCCGCACAGGAATGAGAGGGTCCATGTCCGCCGAATCAGGGTCGGGGCGCTCCGAGGCTCGGAGCCGTCAACGTTCCGCAGCCGGAAACATCGCGTTCGCGGCCGGGTCGGTACTCGTCCTGACGACCATGACTCTCGGTGCTTTCGCCGGCGTCCACCTGACCACCCACCTGGCGGATCATTCGTTCCTGTCCCCGGCGGTACCGGCGGACGGGCGCGGCGCTCTGGTGATCGGCGGTATCGCCGTCGGCGGGCTGGCCGGACTGTTCCTGCCGCTGCTCGTCCTGGGCCTTTTCGGCGGTACCGCCGAGAAGCCGCGGCTTCGCCCCACCGAGGCCGTACGGAAAATGCTCACCGTCCTGGTCATCGGTGTCTACCTGGTGCTCGTCTCCGGACTCGTCGCCCAGCTCGCCCGGATCTTCCCCGAAGGCCTCACCGTCCTTCTGAGCGTCTTCGCGGTCGGCTTCGGGTGGATTCCGCTGGCGCTGCTTCCGTGGCAGGGGTTCGGCCTTGCTGACATCAGTGATCGGTCGGGCTCGCGCGGAGAGCCGAAGTCACACGAGCCTGACTGATCCAGCCAAGTCGTCGGCCATCCTGGCGAGTTCCTCGCCGAGCCCCAGGGAGCCCCACAACAGGCGACACTCCAGGACAGCCGGGTACGCGCGAGGAAGGATGTAGTGGGCCACGCCTTCCACCACTGCGCCGCTGTCGGACTCGGGAGCGCTCGGTTCACGTCGGTGCACCCGCAGCGCCGGACCCAGCGGAAGCTGGATTTCTGAGATCTCCGGCTGCCCGAAGCAGGGCCCGGCCGCCTGCTCGGCCTCCACACGCAGGGCTTCCAGGGTCAGTGCCTCTGGCGGGACCCGCAGTTCCCGGACAGAGCAGCTGGCGATCACGGAGCCGTCCGACGGGACCAACAACGCGGCACAGAGGGCTTGTTGCTGGACCGCAGAGGCCCAGTACCACAGCACATTCTCGATGATGACCTCACTGCGAGCAGACGGGGCGCCCGTACCGAGACGCTCTTCCACGACCGAGCGAGCCCAGACTTCCGGCTGTTCGGTGCCGAGATCGAGAACCAGCCAGTTCTCCGACGAGGGAAGCGCGATCCGGCACTCCCGCCAGTCCGGGCCCGAGGTCTCCGTGGACGTCATGGCAGTCACCTGTGGGCCAGAGAGGCGTCGGGACCGGTGACGTCGATCTCCGGTTCACCTCCGTACAGACCACTGAAGCTGTACGAATCGGAAGCGGCTCCCGTCGCCGTGGCGCTCAGAGCCCAGGCGTTGTAGCGCAATGCCTGGTTGAAGATCGCCGGCGTTCCGATGAAGCCGAGATCCGCCGAGCTGATGTTCCTCATACGGCCGATCTCGTCGACCATGCCCGGCCCCACCCACATGCTGGCCACTCCGCGCGCGCCACCGGCGGTCCAGGCTCCACGCATCGCAGCCGCGTTGTCACCGAACTTGAACAGATCACGCCAGTTGCCCCTGATCGCGCCCAGGTCGTCCGCGAAGGAGCGCGGTAGCCCCTTGAACGCGGCTCCGAGACCCACGTCCGGCCGTGCCACGCGGCCAACGGCTCCGGCCCTCGCACCGACCATCTCCACGACGAGGGCTCGCCTGGCGGCAGCCCCGAGGGTGGGATTCCACGCACGGACGTACTGGGTCGCCGCTGTCCAGACCCTGCTGCGCCCCACGGTCGCCGCGAGTTTCGCTCCCGAGGAGAAGACCCGCCCGATACCGAACGTCGCCAGTCCCAGGACGTCCATGGCTACGTCACCCCATGACCCGTCGCCATTGATGGCAAGGAGCAAGTGGCAGACGAGCGACAGCGCGGTCATTACGAGCGCGACGGTGCCGAGTACGCCGGCGAGCGCCTGCCCGATGATCGGAATCCAGCCGACAAGGAGGGCCAACAGTCCACAGACGGCCGCGACGGCCCCCGCTATCTTGCTGATGAGCTCCAAGGAATCTCGAAGATCGTCCAACCAGCTGTCGTTGAGTCCATCCTTCTCAGCGGCATCGTGGATGCGTCTGGCAGCAGCGTCTCCGGCGTCCTTGTGACGGGACTTCAGGGTCGCGAGGTGGCCCCGCAACTCGTCCAACCCGCTCTGGAGATCCGTTACCTTCTTGTCCAGTTTGCCCTTGGCCTCGTCATCGGTGCCCTGAGGCGGATTGTCGGCTCGGGACGCCGCGGAGGCCAGATCACCGGCCTTCGTCTCGGCCTGCTCCAGAAGGCGATCGGCCGCCCTCTGAACGGTGTCCAGCTCGGTGCAGTACTCCTTTAGAGCGGCGCCCGCTTCGTCATAGCGACCGTGCGCCTTGCTGACCGTCTTCGCCATTTCACTGGCCTTGTCAGCGAACTCTCGCCCTGCCTTCGAGTCCCAGCTGTTCTGATCTCCCACGCGGCGCAATGCCGCGGCCGTGTCCGAGATCGTCTTGGCTGTGGCAGTGAACCGCCGCGAAAGTGCCTTCACCTCTTCGACGTCACCGGGAACCGGGTCACCGCTCTCGGCCAGCACTTCCCAACGGTGCTCGGCAGGGCGGCTCACTTTTTCTTGTCCTTGCCGACAAGCGCACTGTAGAGCGCGGTATCGAGCTCTACGTACGCCTTGGAGGCTTCCTTGGCGATCGTGCCAAGACCCTCGACATCCTTGATCATCTTGCTGCGGGTGTCATCCCAGTCGTCCGAGAAATCCTGCAGCCTTTCGTGAAGCAGCTTGTGTCCCACGGTGCGCCGGCCGTAGGAGTCCATGAGCTTGTCGAGCCCCTCGAACTCCGTGGCCACCGTGCGCAACCCCACGCCGATCTCGCGCAGATCCTCGGTGGACACCCTGAGCCGCTCCGTCATTCCGGCTTCCCCTTCACACCCGTGCTCCGTGACTGCCAGCGCAGAGTGCCTACGATCGCGTCGAACAGTTCGACCATCGCGTCCGCGATCGGCTCCATCGGCGTGCTGAAGGTCAGCATCAGGGACTCCTCGGACTCCGGGCCCGGTACCGGCACAAAGTACTCGACAATCGTGTCGTTGAATTCCGAGCCCAACTTTCGCGACTCCCGGGACCGTTCGGCACGGCGGCGTCGAGCCGCCCGCCCCGCGGAAGGCAGGCTTACTGGCGCCACAGCGCCTTTACCTGCGAGAGCGGCAACCGCGTCGAGACTGTCGAACCGTTCATGGATACGAGAGACCAAGAGCGAAGCGGACAGCGGAATGCCGTCGGCCTCCAGGAACGACAGATAGAGCACCACACCCCCCTGGTCCGCTCCCGCCTGGGCGGCGTCCAGCAACCGCTCCTCGGCCTGCCGACGCAGAATCGGCTGGTCGTCGACTCCGGCGAACTGCCGCTGTATCAGCGCGCCTACGGACGCCTGCAACTGCTCCTGCGGCCGAAGAGGGATGCGGTACCAGTCCTCGGGCGTGATCAACCCGAAGACGCTTTTTTCCTCGATGGGTTGACGCGGTGTCACTGTTCGGCGCTCTCTCTGGCTCTATCCGTCAGCAGGGGTGGGTGTGCCGGGCTCAGCGGTTGACGGCCTGGATCTCCTGCACGACCACGTCCTGGTCCGCCCCGAACTCCCCGTCCGGGAGGGGCTGCGCGGCGTTCACACCCGTACCTGTCCAGTGGATCTTCCAGGTGATGGTCGCGCGCAGCTTGTACGACGTGTCGCCCGAGGCCCGCAGGTACTTCACCCCGCACGGCGGAGTCCTGTCCGACTTGCCCGCGGCGTACGGCTCACCGATCCGGCCGTTGTCGAACTGACAGACACCGGACGCCGGATACGTCGTCGCGTCCGCCGTACCCGGCTCGATCTTCAACGACACCGGCTCCGCGACCGTCGTCGCCTCGATCCCCAGCAACGGAACCGACGCGGTGACCGATACCGGCTTGAACTCCGCCGCGTCCAGCCACGACCACGTGGGCAGATTGACCTTGGTGGTACCTGCGGGCGCCAAGGTCACCTCAGTACCAGGCACACGGATCTCGGCGTACGCCAACTGCGCCAGCATCTCCGGCGTGATCGCCTCCGGCACATCGGCAGGCGGCGGATCACCCGTGTCCACCCAGAAGAAGGGCCTGTCACAGTCCAGGGCGCCCGGATCACCCTCACGGCCCTGGCTGACGTACGACGACCACCAATAACCCTTGTCGGCCTTGTCCTTGTTGAAATCCGTGTACGGCTGACCATCCACGTAGCGGTCACGCTGCGAGGCATCCCACTCGTACCCCGTCGACCCCGCCTCCCAGATCGGCTCCAGATAACCCTGCAACTGATCAGGCGTGTACTTCGGGGCGTAATAGCAAGCGGGCGGCGTCCAGTTCGACGACGACGCCACCGGCCCGACGGACCGGCCACTGCCGTTCTTCGATCGGTCGAAGACAACAGCGCCGGCGGTCGCCGAGATGGTCCCGTTGCCGTCGGAGCCGCCCGACGGGTTCCCGCCCGGGGGCGGCGTCTGCGTACCCCCACCGATGTTGTTGTCGGCCATGGCGGGACCAGCACCCATGACGACCGAACCGAGCAGCAACGCGGCGATCAGTACCCGCGAACCGGCACTCAGGGCTGGCACTTGGCACTCCCCCTCTGAGAAAGAAGCTTCTCGACGACCCAGACACCGTCGGCGTTCTTGTGCAGCTGGGTGTTGTAAAGCACGTAACTGTTCTTGGTGACGGCGGTCTTGTCGACCTTCTTCGTCTCCAAGTACATGTCGTACGCCTTGCCCTGGTCCTCGCAGTACACGAGCGACGCACTGTCGGCGCCGCTGACGTTGACCACCGCGTCGTAGTAGCGATAGGCGCCGGTCCCCCGCGCCTTGGCCTTGACATACGCCTTGATGAACGTCTCGGTGTTCGCGGCTGCCTCCCCCTCGTAATAGAAGAGGTACGCCTTGTCGAGGGGGTCCTGATTGACGATGGCCAGGTCCACCGCCTTGATGGACTCCTCGCTGTCCGCCAGAACCGCGTCCTTCGCCGCGTCGCCGGTCTTCGGCCAGTCGAAGGTGTACGTCAGATCCCCCGGCAACTCGATCTTCGGCCGTTCCACCGCCGCCGACGACGCGGAGGCACTCGGCGACGCCGACGACTCGCCCCCCGTATCGGCCCCGGCGATCTTGTCGTTGCCCGCGGAATCACTGTCACCGCCACCACAGCCGGTCAGAAAAAGGGCCGTGGCCGCACCGAAGGCAGCCGTGGCAAGGAGGCGGGGACGGCGGTTCACGGCAGACTCCTGTGCGACGTGGGGTTCCAGAGGGGCAGCGACACGGTATCGGGGGGTGTGTGCAGACACCAGAGCGAATAGCCCCGACACAGACCCAGAAGTCGGAAATCGCCCCACGGAACCTCCCCAATTGACCACCCGGACCCCTTTTTTGAGGGACGGCGAAAGCGGGAACGCCTCACCACGTTGGCCGCCGCAAAGGCCCTCAGCCGCTCGATCCCCAGGCCCGCACCCTCAAGATCTCTCGGAACTCAAGGCCCCTCACTCAACTCACTGACGATCCTTCCATCCTCACCAGGCACATAGTAACTTCGCACCTGCGTACGGACATTGACGAGACAGGCGTGACGGGGGTTGCGGCGTGGCGGGGGTGCGGCCGAAGGACTGGCATGTCCTGGACCTGGACAGGGATCCGACTCCGGGTGATCCGGACCGGGTGCGGTCGCTGGCCAAGAACTTGCAGGATTTCGCCGATGACGTCGGGGACGCGCTGCGTCTGATCAAGGGGATGGCGGACGAGGAAGCGGTCCTGCAGTGGGCGGGGAAGTCGGCGAAGGCGTTCCAGGATCAGTTCTCGGGTGTGCCGAAGCAGCTGAAGAAGCTGAAGACGTCGTACGACATGGCGGGGGGTGCGCTGGCGGCGTACTGGCCGAAGCTGGAGCGTGCGCAGGCTCTGGCCGATCGGGCGCTGGCGGATGGGCGTGCCGCGCAGAGTGACCTCAGCTCCGCCAAGTCGCGCCTCTCCTCAGCCGATACCTGGGTGACGAAGGCCGGCAAGGAAGCCGACAAATACAAGGACGACCCCACCGGCAGCAAGAGTGCCGAGAAGCCGGACGAGGCCAAGGTCCGTGCCGCCACCCGTGACGCCCAGCACGCCAAGAGCGCCCAGACATCGGCCCAGTCGGACGTCAGCTCCGCGCAGGACGCGTTGGACGCGGCGAAGAAGATGGCTGCGGACGCCCGCAAAATGCGCGAGGACGCCGCCGGCGAAGCGAAGCGGAAGATCGACGAGGCGTCGGACGCGGGGATCCGGAACCGGAAGTGGTGGGAGGAGGTCGGGGACTGGTTCTCCGACAACTGGGACACCATCGTCACGGTCTGCAAGGTCGTCGTGGCGGTCGTCGGGATCATCGCGTTGGTCATCGGTGGGCCGATCCTCGGGGCGATCGTCCTCATCGCGGCCCTCGTCGTCCTCGCGGACACGCTGAACAAGTACTCCAAGGGGCAGGCGTCGCTGTGGGATGTGGCGTTCGCGGCGCTGGACTGCATACCGGGGATGAAGGGGCTGACCACTCTCGGGGGGCTTGCCAAGGGGCTGAAGGGCGGGGCGGCCGCCCTCAAGGGGCTCAGGGGCGGGCTGAAGGGGATGGGCCTGGCCGCGCGCGGGCTGGGAAGGAACGCGCGCGGCAGCATCGCGGACGGCGCGAAGGGCGCCTACAACCGGCTGAAGAGCAAGGTCAAGGGCTGCGGCGACCCGGTTGACGCGGCCACCGGGCAGATGTTCCTCGAGGAGACGGACGGCACACTGCCCGCCGCTCTGCCGCTGGCCTTCACGCGCAGGGCCCAATCCGGATACCGCACGGGCTGGTGGTTCGGCCCCACCTGGGCCTCCACTGTCGACCAGCGCCTTGAGGTCGACGGGCAGGGTCTCGTTCTCGTTACCGAGGACGGCCTTCTGCTCGAGTACCCCCATCCCCAGGAGCCGGGCGCGCATGTCCTCCCCAAGGGCGGGCCGCGCTGGCCGCTGACCCGCCTGGACACGGGCGGGTACCGCGTCGACGACCCGGTCACAGGCCGGAACCGCGAGTTCTCCCCGCCGCGGGCCGGGTTGGCGCTCCTGGAACGCGTTGCCGACCGCAACGGCAACACTGTCGATTTCGACTACGACGCCGACGGGACGCCTCTCGCGATCCGGCACTCGGGCGGATACCAACTCAAACTGACCGTGCTGGACGGCAGGGTCACCTCTCTGAGTGTGGCCGGTGGGGGTGAGGACGGTTCGGATCTCACACTCAAGCGCTACGGCTACACGGACGGCAGCCTCACCTCGGTCGTCAACTCCTCGGGCGTGCCCATGGAGTTCACGTACGACGAGCGGCTGCGCGTCTCGTCGTGGCGGGACTCCAACGGCAGCCGCTACGACTACGGCTATGACGACCAGGACCGCTGCGTCTCCCAGGGCGGTGAGGAGGGGTATGTGACGAACACCTTCTCCTACGACATCGCCGATCCCGCATGGCCCGGCTGCCGCGTCACGGAGGTCACCTCGGCCGAGGGCGACACCTCCCGCTTCGTGGTCGACGAGAACTGCCTGGTGGTCGCCGAGATCGACCCGTTGGGCGGCACCGTCCGTACCGCGTACGACAGCAAGCACCACCTCATCGCCTCGACGGACCAGCTCGGGCACACCACGAACGTCCTCAACAACGAGCTGGGACAGCCCGTCGAGATATCCAGGCCGGACGGCAGCATCATCCGCGTCACGTACAACCACCTCAACCTCGCCACCGCGATCCAACTGCCGGACGGCACCTCCTGGACGTACGCCTACGACGCGCGAGGAAACTGCACCGCCATCACCAACCCGGCCGGGGAGACCGAGCGGAGTACCTTCACGCCGGCCGGCCATCCCGCGGCGATCACCGACTCACTGGGGCACACCACCACGGTGCGCTGCGACGCGGCGGGGCTCCCCGTCCGGGTCACGGACCCTCTCGAAGGCGTCGTCTCCTGGCAACGGGACACCTTGGGCCGTCCTGTCACGTTCACCGATGCCGCAGGGCACACCACCCGCTTCGCCTGGTCGCCGGAGGGCCGGCTGGTAGGCCGTACGGCGCCGCACGGGGAGAGCGAGGCGTGGACGTACGACGGCGAGGGAAACTGCGTCAGCCACTCGGACCAGCTCGGCCAGGTCTCCAGGTTCGAGTACACCCACTTCGACCTGTTGGCGGCCCGTACCGGCCCCGACGGCGCCCGCTACGAGTTCGCCTACGACGCGTCTCTGCGCGTCACCCAGGTGACCAACCCGCTGGGGTTGGTGTGGAGTTACGGCTACGACGCCGCCGGGCGCCTGGTGTCCGAGACGGACTTCGACCGGCGCGCCGTCACCTACACGCACGACGCCACGGGTCGGCTCACCTCGCGGACCAACGCCCTCGGGGAGAGCGTCTCCTTCGACCGCGACATGCTCGGCCGGACCGTCCGCAAGGACGTCGCCGGAGTGGTCACCACCTTTGCCCACGACTCCGCCGGCCGCCTCATCCGGGCCGCCGGGCCGGACATCTCCCTCACGTTGGAGCGGGACCGCCTCGGGCGGCTGCTTTCCGAGACGGTCGACGGGCGCACCCTCGCCTTCGGGTACGACGAGGCGGGGCGCCGCACCCGCAGGACCACCCCCGCGGGGGCGACGAGCGTGCGCACCCACGACGCGGTGGGCCAACTGGCGCGGCTCGTCACCTCCGGACACGCGATCGACTTCGAACGCGCCCCGTCGGGCCGGGAGACCGCCCGTCGTTTCGGCGCCGACGTCACCCTGGCCCACGTCTTCGACGAACTGGGGCGGCGCACCGCCCAGTCGGTGACCAGGGCGGACGGTCGGTCGGTTCAGCGGCGTGCCTACACCTACCGCGCCGATGGCAACCTCATCGGCGTCGACGAGCAGTTCTCCGGAGCCCGCCACTTCGACCTGGACACTGCGGGCCGGGTCACCGCGGTCCACGCCCGCGCATGGACCGAGACCTACGCCTACGACGCGGCGGGGAACCAGACGCACGCCGACTGGCCCAGCACCCACCCGGGCCACGAGAGCACAGGGCCGCGTGTCTACGCGGGCACGGACCTCACCCGCGCCGGGCAGTTCCGCTACGAGCGCGACGCCCTCGGCCGCGTCACCGTCCGGCAGAAGACGCGTCTGTCGCGCAAGCCCGACACCTGGCGCTACACCTGGGACGCCGAGGACCGCCTCACGGACGTCATCACGCCGGACGGCACTCACTGGCGCTATCTGTACGACCCCTTGGGCCGCCGGAGCGCCAAGCAGCGCCTCGACGTCGATGGCGAGACCGTCAGGGAAGAGACCGTGTTCTCCTGGGACGGCACCACCCTCTGCGAACAGACGACCGTGGCGGAGGAACTGCCCGGCCCGGTCACCCTCACCTGGGACCACCAAGGCCTGCACCCTGTCGCGCAGACCGAACGAGTGTCCGCCGCGGACGCTTCGCAGGAAGAGATCGACTCCCGCTTCTTTTCGATCGTGACCGACCTCGTCGGTACTCCCACCGAACTCGTCGATGAATCCGGGGCCATCGCCTGGCGCTCCCGCAGCACCCTCTGGGGCACCACTGCCTGGACGGCGGACAGCAGGACGTACACCCCACTCCGCTTTCCCGGCCAGTACTTCGACCCGGAATCCGGCCTCCATTACAATTACTTCCGGCACTACGACCCCGAAACCGGCCGTTATCTCACCGCCGATCCCCTCGGTCTTGCTCCCGCCCCTAACCCCAGCACCTACGTACCGAATCCCCACACGTGGTCCGACCACCTGGGTCTGGCGCCGGACGAGTGCACCCAGTCCATCTTCAAGGCGCCCGGAAGAAACCAGGGAGAGGCCCAGGAGCTCAACGGATATCGGGCGGACGATTTCCCCGGCGACCCGGACGGCCCCGACTACGTCTACCCCAACGGGCGGGTCTACTTCGCGAAAGAGCGCTCTGTCGCCGACAAGTACGCCAAGGCCTACGGCGAGGGCGTCGTCGAGATAAAGATTCCGAAATCGGAGTACGCTGAGAAGTACCAGAAATACGAGCGAAACTACGAGGGAGGCCCCGATAAGGAGCTGGAAATCCCGAACAATGTTGTCGAAGACCTGAATCAATACCCGAGAGTGCGGCACAAGTAATGTCAGAAGAATCCTGGGAAGCGGCGAAGCGCAGGTATCCGGTGGGGTCGCCCGCTCGGGGGAGGGTGAAGGACCGGTTCGACTTCGGTGTCTTCCTGGAACTCGACGAAGCTCCCGAGGTTCACGGCTTCGTCGACCTCCTGTCGTACAACCCCGACGGCACGATCAACGATCCCGACGCTCCCCCCGCGCCGCTGCCCGAGGTCGGGGACATCGTCGAGGGGGTCGTCGCGGTGCACGTCGACCGCGACCGGCAGATCCGGATCCGCGTCGGCAGGCCGTACTGGGATTCGTGATGCCGACGGGCTGACGTCTCCTGCGCCGAGATGTGCTCGAATACCTTGATGGATGACGGACCCGCTGAGGGCTACGCGCCGATCTCCGGAACAGGCCTCGGCTATGACGTCTTCGCCCCGCTCTGGGGAATTCTGGAGCTGGGTGCGGTGGCGGCCTCGGGGTCGGGGCCCCTGGAGTTCGTGTCGCTCGCCGGATTCGTCGCGGGTCACCGGGACGAGCTGGACCGTCTCCTCGCGGTGGTCCGGGACATCGGTGACTTCTCCGCGGAGACCATGGCCATCTTCGAGCAGCAGGGAGGGTGGACCGACGGCCGCGCGGTGACTCCCGAGTACCTGCTGATGTACTCGGGTTGCATCGAGGCCTATCCCCCCGCCGTCGGTGACCCCCTCGTGCTGCGACGCATGGTCCGGATGGGGAGTGACCTCCAGTTGGCCACCCTCATGCACGCCCTGGTGGGCGCCGCCGTTGTCAGGGGCCGCCCCGGTCTCGCGGCGGCTCCCGAACTCGTCGTCGGCGCAGTGCGCGCGGCGGGTTCGCTGCTGGCCCTCGACAGCGACCACTTGGCGTCGGACGTCTTCCGCATGTGGCGCGTCAAGTTCCTTCCGGACATCCTGCGTCCCGACGCACCCACGCGCGAGGGCGCCAAGGCGGGCCTCCGGCAGTTCGCGCACGCGCTGGAGGCCCGGATCGACCGCTGACGAGGAAGGGAACACGGGAGGGCACCCGCGGTCGGGCACGCTCAGGACCACGGAATTCCTCGTGGATCGCGACGCCGAAAGGTCTTCGCCGCGGTGGACGCCCCTGAGCCCTGGGGTGCGTGAAGTCGGCCGACCGGCATGTCGTTCAGCGGGTAGCGCTCCCGCTCGGCTCCAACGGGTTGTCGAAACTGACCGTCTCAGCGATCTGTTGGAGGACAGCGCGATATTCCTCCCGCCGGACCACGGCCGTCGTGCTCAGCGTGAGGACGACCAGCCGTCTGCAGTCCGGGTGGGGCACGTGGACATGCACCTGAAGGAGGGGTGACTGTGACAGGCCGCTGTCGGCGGAGGCGGTACGCACGGTCTCGCTGACGGTGGCCGGGCCGCAGGGCAGTTCGAGGTAGCCGACGTGAGAGTGGCCCTCGGCGGAGGTCACGGCCCGTGCGGCGGTGACTGCCCTCGGGGCGACGGCCGTGTCTCGCCACGAGAGGGTGAAGAGGGAGAGCAGGGGCCGGCCCTTGCCGGTCCTCAAAGACGCCTCGGCCACATCGTCGCGGTGCAGACCGATCGAGCAGTGGACGGTGCCGACCTCACGCAGGGCCCCGAGCATCTGCTGCCCCACGGCGACCTGAGCGACGAACTGCTGTCGGGCCACCTCGTCGGGAGCGGCCTCCAGGAACGGGCCGAATGCCGTACGCAGTTCCTCGGCCGCCCGGGAACCGGGCGAAGCCACAAGAGCTTCCAGGGGCAGCGCGGTGAAACCCGCGGGTTCGGCGAACCAGATGTCGGCGTCAGGATCCCTGGCCGAATCGGCCACGGCGAAACGGAGGGCTGTGGTCATCGGTCCTGTCCAGTACGGGTCTCTACGGTCACTACGGTCGCTACGGTCGCTACGGCCTTGTCCGCGGAGACACCGCGGCTTCGGGAACGTGGGCTCCGGCACGGCGCGCTCGCTCCAGCGCGGCGGGGCTCGCGTCCCAGTCGATCGGCTCGATACCCCGACGTCCTGTGGCCGTGCGCTGGAAGAGCAGGTGTAGCCGTCGCGGACCCTTGCCGCGCCGGCCGGCGGCCGCGACAACGGCGATGAAGCGGGGGTCACCGGCGAACCAGAGAGGCTCGATCTGCGCCTTGAGTTCCGGCTTGGTGGACGTCGTACCGAAGCGACGCATCCACCAGAAGGTCCGCATGTTCATGAGGAACAGCAGAGGGACCCGCTCCTCGGGCCTCTCCGGATTCGGGAACTCGAACCACATCTCGTCCTGCTCGACCTGCGGATGCTTGTTCCGACCACGGGGTACGCCGGTGAGGAACTGCCAGGGGTACTGCTCCAGGACACGCCGGATCTGGAGGGAGGGGCGGATGTAGGCGAGTTGGAGGACAACGCGGTAGGCCGCATAACCCAGCAAAGGGATGAAGACGAAGGTGTAACCAGGGGACAGGAAAGACACCAGTACGCCCAGGGTTCCGATCCAGCTCGCGATCCAACCGACGAGTCGCGCAGCAATCATGAACATGTGCTGGACCCAGGCTTGCCTGGTCGGTGGATGGTCCCAGGCAGATGGGTATTCGGTCGGATTCATCCGGCGGTCTCTCTCTGTTCGGGGCTCAGAAGACATGCTGTGCGATGTCGACAAGCCCTCCGACATCAATGCCAAGCCTTGCACCGTCGATGCCGGCGACAGAACCGTCCTTGATGCCGTCGTCGTCAGTGTCCACGGCAGTCATGACTAGGCCGAATCCTGCGGTGGCCACGCCGACCGAGGCAGATGTGACTTCGACCGCCTTCGTGATCTGCGGCGCCCGGGCGCCTCTGATCGTGGACCTGAGCAGGGAATTGTCCAAGCCGGAGATGAGCTTCGCATGCTCCATCGTGCCGCTTCCGAATCCGACAACTCGCTGTACGGCGGTGAGAGCCTCCCCCGCCTCCCCAATGCCCCGCGCGGCGACCACGGCGCCCTTGCCCACCGCACCGATGCCGGGCACCATGCCCAGGGTGTCACCTCCCACGGTGACGGCATTGCTCCAGAAGTCCGTATCGAACTCCCCCTTGGTGAACCCGTCCTTCAAGGACTCCCAGACCGCGGGGTCTTGAGCCAATCGCGTGCCCAGCGACGTCGCACTCAACGCCGCAGCCACCAACAACAACACCGCCGCCGCAGTCCCGCCCGTGACGACGAAGAGCGCCACCAGCCCCACCACGGCGGCCACGGTGCTGAGGATGTCCGGCAGGTTCTCGGTGATCCAGTCGAGCGCCGAGTCGAACCACCCCGGCTCGTGTGGCGCCAGCTTCTTCGTCGCGTCGCGGATCTTACGGGCCCGGTGCTGAGCTTGGTGTTCGTGCTCGTCCGCGAGTCGGCGGGCCCTGCCGCGGATCTTCTCCAGTACGTCCTCGGCGTCGTCCACCGCGGTGTTCGCCTTGGCCAGGGCCTTCTTCGCGTCCTCGTGCACGGCGCCCTTCTTGCCGAGGTCAGGGCTGTCGCCCGCGGCGTCGACGTGGCCCTTCGCCCGGTCCACGGCGGCCTGCGCGTCCTTCGCGTCAGCCTCAAGACGCTTCGCTCGGCGCTGGAAATCGCCCAACTCGATGTCCCAGCGGTCGAGTTGCCTGGCCGCCTTGCGGATGGAGTGGGCGGCGTTCTTCAGGTTCAACGGCAGTGGACCGCCGTCGAGTTGCTCACGGAAGGCGACGGCCGCGTCGCCCTCCCAGTAGCTGCCGTCCATCAGTCTGGAGACGAGTTCATGCGTCTCTTCCAGCACCTTGGCGCATCCGACGAGTTTCTTGTGCAGGCCGTCGACCATCTCGATGCTGCCCGGTACCGGGTTGAAGCCCAGATGCGGGTAGTCAGGGTTCGGAATGTGCGGAGCGGACTTGAGTCCCTGGGGTTTACCGAGGTCGGCTCGGGACTGTGGGTCGAGGGCGGCTCCGGAGTTCCCGGGGCCGGGCGGTTGTGTCACTTCGCCCTGTCGCCCTTTCCCTTGGCGGGTTTCCCGAGTGCTTCTTCCAAAGCCCTGTCGACCTCGCGGTAACTGTCCTTGCTCCTACCGATGATCTTGGCGAGATCCTCGGTCTGCTCGCCGATCTGGTCGGCTCCGTACTTCCATTCGTCCTGGAAGTTCTCGCAGGCACGGTCGAGGTCGTCGGTGCCGAGGCCGGTCACGGTCGCGTCCTCCAGCGCCTTGCGCAGACCTTTCAGGGAGTCCCCCGACTTTCTGAGCATCTTCATGAAATGCGCCAGCTCATCGCCGTCGACCGCCAGCCGATCCGCCACGTCTTTCCGAATTCCTCTCGGTCTTTCCGGCTTCCCCGAGGTCAGCGGTTGACAGCCTGGATCTCCTGTACGACCACGTCCTGGTCAGCCCCGAACTCGCCGTCCGGGAGGGGCTGCGCGGCGTTCACACCCGTACCCGTCCAGTGGATCTTCCAGGTGATGGTCGCGCGCAGCTTGTACGACGTGTCACCCGAGGCCCGCAGATACTTCACCCCGCACGGCGGAGTCCTGTCCGACTTGCCCGCCGCGTACGGCTCACCGATCCGGCCGTTGTCGAACTGACAGACACCGGACGCCGGATACGTCGTCGCGTCCGCCGTACCCGGCTCGATCTTCAACGACACCGGCTCCGCGACCGTCGTCGCCTCAACACCCAGCAACGGAACCGACGCGGTCACCGACACCGGCTTGAACTCCGCCGCGTCCAACCACGACCACGTCGGCAGATTCACCTTGGTCGTGCCCGCCGGCGCCAGGGTCACCTTCGTACTGGGCACACGGATCTCGGCGTACGCGAGCAGAGCAAGGATTTCGGGCGGGACGGCATTCTCGATATCGGCCGGCGGAGGATCACCCTGGTCCACCCAGAAGATGGGCTCCTCGCACTTGTCCCAGCCCGCCGGATAATCCCTGTCGACAAACGAGTCCCAGAAATAACCCTTGCCCGACTTGTCCTTGTTGAAATCCTTGTAGGGATCACCATCGACGTAACGCTTACGCTGCTCCGCATCCCACTCGTACCCCGTCGACCCCGCCTCCCACGTCGGCTCCAAATACGCCTGAAGCTGCTCCGGCGTGTACTTCGGCGCATACCAACAAGCAGGCGGAGACCAAGACGTGATGGACGTGACCGCCCCCACGGAACTACCACTCCCGTTCTTCGAACGGTCGAAGACAATGCCGTCGGTACTGGCGGAAATGGTGTCACCGTCGACGTTGCCCTTTGGCCCGGGCGGAGGAGAATTCTGAGTGTCGCCATCTAGGGTGTCGTCGGCACGTGCGACGCCCGGAAGCAGAAGCGCGGGCAAGAGGGTTCCAATGGCGAGCGCCACGGAAGCTGTCATCAACCTGCTCTTCAGGGCTGGCACTTGGCACTCCCACTCTGAGAGGCGATCTTCTGGATTACCCAGACACCCTGCCTGTCCTTCTTGAGCGAGGTGTGGTAAATGACATAGCTCTTCGCCGTGACTTCGGTCTTCTTGACCTTGTTCGTTTCCAGGTACTTGACGAAGGCCTTTCCCTGATCCTCGCAGTAGCTCAACGAAGCAGTTCCGTCGTCATCGACAGCGACGACGGGGTTGTAGAAGCGATAGGCACCGGTGGTCCGGGCCTTGTTGTCCTTGTACTTCTGAATAAACTGCTCAGTGCCCGCGGCCGCCTCCCCCTCGTAATAGAAGAGGTACGCCTTGTCGAGGGGGTCCTGGTTGACAATGGCCAGGTCCACCGCCTTGATGGACTCCTCGCTGTCCGCCAGAACCGCGTCCTTCGCCGCGTCGCCGGTCTTCGGCCAGTCGAAGGTGTAAGTCAGATCCCCCGGCAGCTCGATCTTCGGCCGTTCCACCGCCGCCGACGACGCGGAGGCACTCGGCGACGCCGACGACTCGCCCCCCGTATCGGCCCCGGCGATCTTGTCGTTGCCCGCGGAATCACTGTCACCGCCACCACAGCCGGTCAGAAAAAGGGCCGTGGCCGCGCCGAAGGCAGCCGTGGCAAGGAGGCGGGGACGGCGGTTCACGGCAGACTCCTGTGCGACGTGGGGTTCCAGAGGGGCAGCGACACGGTATCGGCGGGTGTGCACAGACACCAGAGCGAATAGCTCCAACACGGACCCAGAAGTCGGATATTGCCCCGCAGAACATCCCCAAACGACGCCACAGTCACCTCGATCGAGTGACCTCACGAACCGGAACGCGTGACCGCGTTGGCCGCCGCAAAGCCACTGACGACCCTTCCGTCATCCCCGAGCAGACAGTGCGACGACGGCCCCGAGTAGGCAGTACGCAGTAGGTGACTGCTCAGGCCATCACGCGGTCTGAGCAGTCACGTTCGGCGGAGGGCTCGCCGGTAGGGGGAACGGCGCCCGGCTGGCGGGCGGTTCGGAGTGGGTGGGGGAGCTACTTCCGGCGAGACCGGGCGGACCCGCGCTTCGCGCCATCCGGCCACAACCGCGGCCTCCGCTGCGCCGCGAGGTCCTCGACCCAGCCCACGCAGAGGATCGCGAGAGCTATCAGCGGCCAGACGAGCACGAACATCCACAGGTTGTAGGTGGTGTCCAGGATCGACGTCGCGCCCTCGCCCTCCATGAAGGGGAGGCTGTACGCGAGGTCGATGATCGGGACCGTGGCCATGATCAGCATGTTGTGCCACAGGTAGATCGTGACGGCCCGGTTGTTGGACAGGGTGACGAGCTTGTCCCACTTGGCGAGGCGGCCGGGGAGTTCCTGCCAGGACGGTGCGTACTGGAGGAGGATCACGACGAAGCCGAAGGACCAGGTCGCCTGGGCGAGCGGGATGTCGTTCAAGTCCCAGCCGTCGGGGCCCAGATGGCCCGAAGCCCACCACAGGCCGAAGGCCATGAGCAGGGCGGAGCAGGAGATCGCGAGGTAGCGCGGAACCTTCGCCAGTACGCCCTCGTGGTGGGCGAAGCCGAGCACCCAGCAGCCGCCGAAGACCGCGAAGTCCGTGACGGCGTTGCCGGTTTCACCGGGGATGTTCACCACGCCGGTGCCGACCACGGCCGTCAGGGCCAGCGGGGCGAGCAGCGTGGGCCACGGGGCGCGGCGGAACGCCCACAGCAGCAGCGGGGACGCGATCACGAACCACAGGTAGGCACGCAGGTACCACAGCGGGCCCGCGGACTGGACCGCCCAAGTGTTCTCCAGCAGGCCGGACTTGGAGCCGATGCTCCAGGGGAACGGCGGGGCGCCGAGCGGGATGACGTAGTTGACCATCTCGATCAGGCCCCAAGTCCCGCCGTGGTCCGGGTCCTTGGACAGGTCCCAGCCACCCGCGAACAGCAGCGTCAGCATCACCGCGCTGAACACCCAGAGAGGCGGCAGCAGTCGGCGGACCCGGCCGCGGATCACACCCCACGCCGGGCGTTTGAGCGAGCGCGCCATCAGCGAACCCGCCAGGGCGAACATCACGCCCATGGAGGGGAAGAGGATCGTCAGCCACGCCCACCCGAAGAGGTGGTACACGACCACCCGGACCAGGGCGATCGAGCGCAGCAGGTCCAGGTAGCGGTCACGGCCCGGCTTCTTCGTCCCGGCGCCCGCACTCGGGACTCCGGCCGGGGCCCCCGCAGGGGCTCCACCCGGAGTCCCGCCCTGAGTCCCACCCGGGATCCCGCCCGGAGAAGGCACCCTGTCCACGCCCGGCGTCGGCACCGGTGCCGACGTAGACGTAGACGCAGACGCAGGCACGCCAACCCTCGGCGCCCCAAACGGCGGTGTCGCACCCACCGTGTAGTCATGTGTCGTCATCCGACCGGCCTCCGATCGTTCGAGGTCCGGTCACGCGAGTCCCGGTCCGGTTGGCGCGGGATCGACCCCGGCGCCTCCACCACACCCGTGCGTCGCAGCTTCTGCCAGCGCAGCCGGCCGCCGGTGAGCGCGGTGATCCAGGACTGGAGGAGAACGACGTACATCAACTGCCGGTAGAGGATCTGCTGGAGCGGAAGGGACAGCAGGTGCGTCATGCGTTCCCGGTCGAGGCGGAAGGCGTACGCCGCGCACACCAGCTGGATCGCCAGGACGCCCAGCCAGGCCACGATCGTCTTCTGCGTCGGGCCGAAGACGAGCCCGTAGAGGAGGAACACGTCGATCAGCGGGGCGAGGAGCGGGGCCAGGATCATGAAGAGGGACACCAGGGGCATTCCCACTCGGCCGAAACGGCCCGACGGACCCCGTTCGATGACCGCCCTGCGGTGCTTCCAGATCGCCTGCATCGTGCCGTACGACCAGCGGTAGCGCTGCGACCAGAGCTGCTGGACGGACTCCGGTGCCTCGGTCCACGCTCGTGCGTTCTCCGCGTACACGACCCGCCAGCCGTCGCGGTGCATCGCGATGGTGATGTCGGTGTCCTCGGCGAGCGTGTCGTCGCTCATGCCTCCGACGCGTTCAAGGGCGGAGCGGCGGAAGGCCCCGACGGCGCCGGGGATCGTCGGCATGCAGCGGAGCATGTCGTACATCCGGCGGTCGAGGTTGAAGCCCATCACGTACTCGATGTGCTGCCAGGCGCCGATCAGGGAGTCACGGTTGCCGACCTTCGCGTTGCCCGCGACGGCGCCGACGGTCGGGTCGGCGAAGGGCTGGACCAGCTCGCGCACCGTCGCCGGTTCGAAGACGGTGTCGCCGTCCATCATCACGATGATGTCGTAACGGGCGTTCGCGATACCCCTGTTGAGGGCCGCGGGCTTGCCGGCGTTGAGCTGTCGTACGACGCGTACGTTCGGCAGGCGCAGGTCCTCGACGATGCGGGCCGTGCCGTCGCTCGAACCGTCGTCGATGACGATGATCTCGATGGGATGCTCGCTCGCCATCAGCGAATGCACGGTGTTCTCGATGCACTTGGCCTCGTTGTACGCCGGGACCAGCACCGACACCGGTTCAGTGATCGGTACCGGGCCCCAGCGGAAGCCGGTGCGCCGCACCCGGCGGGCGTGCATGACGGAGAGCAGCAGCATCAGGCCGAAGCGGGTGAAGACCAGCACGCCGATGACGGCGATGCCCACGACGAGCACGTCGGTGGTCTTCTCGGCCGCCTGGACGAGGTTGACCCAGGCCTTGCCCTTCCACAGGTCGAGCCCGGTGACCTCGGTGTGCGCGCTGGGGGCATCGAGGGCCTCGGTGAGGTTCTCGAAGTCGTAGCCCTCGGACTGGAGTTGGGGAAGGAACCTGTCGAGCGCCTGGACGGTCTGGTGGCGGTCGCCGCCGGAGTCGTGCATCAGGACGATCGCGCCCTTGCCCCGCTTGGGCGTCGCGTTCTCGATGATCGTGCGGACGCCGGGCTTCTTCCAGTCCTCGCTGTCCGTGTTGTTGACGACGGTGATGTAACCGCGGCTGCCTATGTACTTCGTGACCGGCCAGGACTTGTTGTCCATGGCGTCGGAGAAGGAGGAGTACGGGGGCCGGAAGAGAGACGTACGGATGCCCGCCGCGCCCGCCAGCGCCAGCTGGTTCTGCGACAGCTCCCAGTCGATGCGCTTCTTCGACTGGTAGGAGAGGTCGGGGTGGTTGAAGGTGTGCAGGCCGACCTCGTGGCCCTCGTCGACCATGCGCTGCACCAGGTCCGGGTAGCGCGAGGCCATGGTGCCGGTGACGAAGAAGACGGCGTGCGCGTGGTGCTTCTTCAGGACGTCGAGGACCTTCGGGGTCCACTTCGGGTCCGGGCCGTCGTCGAAGGTGAGGACGAGACGGTGGTCCGGGATTCTCAGCGTGTCCTCCCGGCCGCTCCGCGTGTCGATGACGGGGCCGCCCTTGAGGATCTTGTCGGGGACCTGGTCGTAGGAGACGGGCGGGCGGACGCGGTGGTCGGCGAGGATCTCGCTGTGTACGTAGCCGCGCAGCATCAGCATCGCCATCAGGGCGACGAGGATGAGGCAGGGCAGCAGATAGCGCATGGGCAGGCGTCGGCGCCTGGCACTCCGTGCGGGTCGCTTCGCGCGGGGCGCGGAGGCGTGACGGCTGGTGCGGGATGCCATCAGAGGATGTTCTCCGGGGACGGGGAGGTCGAGGAGCTGGTCGTCGTGCTCGGCTCGGACTCCATGGTTGCCACCGGCTGCTGCTCGACGGCGCCGTCGGCGACGGCTCCCGAGTCGCCGCCGCCGGTGGTCGCGGTCTCCGTCGGGTCGGCCGAGGTGGCGCTCTCCGTGGGAGTGGGATCCGGGGAGGTGGTCGCCGGAACACTGGGATCGGGGTCGGGGTCCGGCGTGCTGCTGGTGCCCGGGTTCGGCACGCTCGATCCGGACGTCGTGGGCTCCGGGTCGACGGACGCGCCCGGGTTCAGGGCGCTGCCGGAGGCGTCCGGGGTCGGACTGCCGCCCGGCTCGGGCGTCGTACCGTCCGTGGTCGTCGCGGTCGCGCTCGGGGAGATCGTGGCCGTGCCGGTCGGGCTCACCGTCTCGGCGGGCAGCGGCGACGTGTCGACCTGGCCGGCCGGCTGGTCCGCCTGCTGGCCGGGCATCGGGATCCAGGGCGCGTTCGAGTTGCCCGACAGGAGGGTGACGACGATCACGACGGCGTAGACCGCGCAGGCCAGGCCGACGACCATGCCGAGGCGGCGGTACCTGCGGCTGCGGCGGCCCGACTCGTCGACGAAGACCGGGCCGTCCGAGGCTTCCTGGGCGGCCGGGGCCCCCTTGGCCTGCTGGACGAGCCAGTCCTCCAGCTGACGGCCGGCGCCGTCGAGCTGGATCGTCACCTCGTGAGGATCATGGGTGTGCCCCGGTTCGTCGGTCTCCTCCCACGAAGGCACCGGGCGCTCCTGGTCGGGGCCGCGCCCGGCATCCGACGGGGACTCCGACCGGAACTCCGGCTCCGGACCCCGCTGCACGCCGCTCGAACCCTGTCTCTGGGCGAGCGGCCAGGACGAGGTTCTGTTGGCGGCCTCGGGCCAGACCACCGGCTCCCCGGGCTCCTGCCGAGAGGGCCGACCGGCCCGGTGCGACGGCGGCTGCGACGCGGACTGCGCCGGGTACGAACCGGCTCCACGTGGCTGCGGCTGCGACGGAACGGGCCCACGCGCCTGCGGCGCACCGGCTCCCTGCGACGGAGACTGCGACTCTGACTGCGGCTTCGACGGATTCACTCCACGCCCATTCTGCTGATCGGCATCTAGTCCGACCGGTTGGGCGTCTTTCCGCCAGTTTTCTACGGGCACGCACATCCCCCCACGGGACAGTTACTGGGTGCGCACGACGCCGGGCCCTGCACATTTGTCGTCCGGATCGGGCCCCCACCCGACCCAGCGCCCCCCATTACCACACTGCGCCCGGACTAAGAATGTATCGCACACCGGTGACCCTCGATGCTTGGTGTCAGCTGTGACTCATCATGATGAGTGCATCTGTGGCCGGAATCCACCCGTCCACGGGCTGCCGCAGCCATCCTTCCTCGCCCGCGAGTTCGACGGCCGCCCGGCGCAGCGCGTCGATCCCCGGATGCACCAGTCCCTTCCGCCACACCAGGGACAGCGGGGACAACGGTGCGGGGTCTATGAGTGGTTTCAGCACTGTTCCGGCCATGGCCGGAAAGTTCACCACGGCGAGGACGGGCGTTCTGGTCCTGGCCATCACCCGGCGGAACTCCTCCGCCCCGATGGCCACCGGGGCGGGTGGCGCGAGTTCGATGCCGCGTCCCTCGAACAGGTGACGCGCGAGATCGGTCCACTCCAGCGTCCGCGGGTTCCCCGCACCGGCGTACACGGTCTCGCCGGCGAGGGCCGCCAACGGCACCGCGTCCAGTTCGGCGAGGTGATGGTCCGCAGGGAGCACTACGGCCATCGGCTCGTACCGTACGGGCTGCTGCTCCAGGCGGGCGCGCAGCACCGGGTCGAGCCCGGCGAACCGGCCGAACGACGCGTCCAGCCGGCCCGCGAGCATCTCCCCGGCCGCGCCGGTGAGCCCGCTCTCGAAGCGGGCCATCAGTTCGATGTCACCGGCGAGCGCACGGGCCCGGTCCAGCACCCGCCCGGAGGCCAGCCCCTGAGAGTTCACGTCGACGAGAAGCGGCCTCTCCTCCCGCCCTCGCACGAAGGCGGACAGCAGTTCCTCCTGCGCGGCCAGCACGCGCCGCGCGTACGGCAGCAGCCGCGCGCCGTCCGCCGTCAGCGACACCTGCCGGGTCGTGCGTACGAAGAGATCGGCGCCCAGCTCCCTCTCCAGGCGCCGGATGTCCCGGCTGAGGGCCTGCTGAGCGACGTACAGCCGGGCGGCCGCCCGCGTGAAGTGCAGCTCTTCGGCGACGGCCAGGAAGGCACCGAGGAGGCGGGGGTCCAGGTGGGGACCTGGACGGGAGTACGCCCTCGCCTTCGCCTCCGGCCCCGGCCCCGTCCCCGGCCCCGACTCCGAGCCGGACCTCGGCCCTGACCCGGACCTCGACGCGGAGCCGGATGCGGCCTCGGACACCGACCCTGACCCCGACCTCGACACGGAGCCGGACCCGGACCGCGACCCCGAGCCCAACCCCGCTCCCGCTTCCGCTCCCGCTCCCGCCCCCAACGACATCCCCCGCTCAGCGACCATCCGGTGAACCTACAACCCAGGTGCGTCAATCGCCACAGAGTAGGTGTTGGACCCCGAGCACGCCCTCGCGTGACGGTTGGGCAATGCCGCAACGACCCTCCGAGCAGGCACACTTGCCGCTTCTCACCGTCACCGCCGACACCCTCGTCGCGGTCGACTTCCGCCCGCGCAGGGGCGAAGGACGCCCGCCGGGCCCGTACCGTCGCCTCTTCGCCACCCCCGGCACCCGTGCCTTCACGCTGGGGAATCTCCTCGCCCGCCTCCCGATGGGCATGTTCAGCGTGAGCGCGGTCATCATGATCGCGTGGTCGCGGGGGTCGTACGCCCTCGCCGGTGCCGTGACGGCGACGGGCCTGGCGGCGACGGCGGTGGTCGCACCCTGGACCGCGCGTCTCGTCGACCGGCACGGTCAGGCTCGCGTCGCCGTGCCCGCGACGGCCTTCGCCCTGCTGGGCATGCTCGCGCTGACGGTGTGCGTGCACCAAGGGGCGCCGGACTGGACCCTGTTCGCCGCGTACGCCGCCACCGCGACGACCCCCAACACGGGCGGCATGTCACGCGCCCGCTGGGCCCACCTCCACCGGGGCGACGACAAGGCCCTGCACACCGCCAACTCCTTCGAACAGGCCGCGGACGAGCTGTGCTTCATGCTGGGCCCGGTCCTCGCGGCCTTCCTCTGCGGGGCGTTGTTCCCGGAGGCGGGCACGCTGGCCGGGAGCGTCCTGCTGATGACGGGCGTCCTGCTCTTCACCGCCCAGCGCTCGACGGAACCGCCGCCCCAGCCGCGTACGGGGGCCAAGTCCCCTGTCCGGGCGCGCGGAATGCCTCCGCTGCTGCTGGGATTCCTCGCCACCGGCGCGGTGTTCGGCTCGATGGAGGTCGTCACGATCGCGTTCACGGACGCGCGCGGGCACCCGTCGGCCGCGGGGGCGGTCCTCGCCCTCCAGGTGGCGGGCTCGTGCGCGGCGGGCCTGCTGTACGGGGCGCGGGCGCCGGCCGGTCCCGCCGAGCGGCGATACCCCCTGTGCGTCGCCGCCATGGCGGTGCTCCTGACCCTCCCCCTGCTCGCGGCGACCCTGACCGGCTCCCTGCCGGCCCTCTCCGGAGCCCTCCTCGTCGCGGGCATGGCGACCGCTCCGACCATGGTCACCGGCATGGCGCTGGTCCAACAGCGCACTCCTGATGACCGGTTGAACGAGGGGATGACCCTCGCGGTGACCGGCCTGCTCGGCGGGATCGCGTGCGGGGCGGCGACCGGCGGGTGGGTGGTGGAGCGGGTGTCGCCGACGGCCGGTTACGGCGTTCCGCTCACGGCGGCGACCCTGGCCCTGCTCATCGCGACCGCTCCCCGGCGGCAGCCCCGCTCCCCGTCCCCGACCCCTACCTGACAGCGGCACCCCTCCCTGGCCCTCCCCGGCCCGGCCCGGCCCGGCCCGCTCGCCCGCTCACTCGCTGACAGCGGCACTTCCCTCAGCACCGACTACCACCAGGCAGCCACACCCCTCCCTCGACCCCACCCACCGCCAGTCAGCCGCCCCCCCCCTCCCCCGCCACCGACCACCGCCAGGCACCGCCACCCCTCCCACCAACACCCCAACACCCCCCGCCGTACGACCCATCGAACCCCCGCCCCAATTCCCGCGCCCCCCATTGACGCACCCCCGGCCCCCACATACCTTCCCCCGTCGAAGCGCTTCGACGTCACGCATCGAATCGATTCGATGGTCACTCCGTGACGCCCCGATACCCATCCGACTCCCCTGGAGGCACTGGATGTTGACGGCACGAAGGCGGGTGGGGGCCATGGCGGTGATCCTGAGCGGATCGCTGCTGCTGAGCTCCTGCGGTGATTCGGACAGAGGATCCTCCGACGGCGGGACCCTGAAACTGTGGCACTACGAAGGGCCCGACAGCGCGATGGGCGCCGCCTGGGACGCGGCGATCAAGGAGTTCGAGAAGACGCATCCGGGCGTCACCGTGAAGTTCGAGTCGAAGGGCTTCGAGCAGATCCAGAAGACCGCACAGATGGTCCTCAACTCGGGTGACGCGCCTGACCTGATGGAGTACAACAAGGGCAACGCGACGGCGGGCCTGCTCTCCAAGCAGGGCCTCCTCACCGATCTCAGTGGCGAGGTCACCGCGCGCGGCTGGGACAAGAAGCTCAGCGCGGGCGTGCGCACCACGAGCCAGTACGACGCGAACGGCGTGATGGGCTCGGGCAAGTGGTACGGCATCCCCAACTACGCCGAGTACACGATGGTCTTCTACAACAAGGACCTCTTCGAGGAACACGGCATCGCCGAGCCGACCACGCTCGCGGAACTCACCGCCGCCATGGACAAGTTCGTGGCCGACGGCATCACCCCGCTCGCCGACGCCGGCGCCGAGTACCCGGCCCAGCAGTACCTCTACCAGCTCGCCCTGTCCGAGGCCGACCGCCCCTGGGTCGACAGCTACCAGCTCTACAAGGGTACGACGGACTTCCACGACGCGGCCTGGACCCACGGCGCCGAGACCTTCGCCGACTGGGTGAAGAAGGGCTACATCAGCGAGAAGTCCACCGGCCTGAAGGCGGAGGACGCCGGGATCTCCTTCATCCAGGGCAAGAGCCCGATCCTGTTCTCCGGCAGCTGGTGGTACGGCCGTTTCCAGTCGGACGCCAAGTTCGACTGGGGCACCTTCCTGTGGCCCGAATCGAACCTCACCCTCGGCTCCGGAGGCAACCTCTGGGTCGTCCCCGAAGGCGCCGAGAACAAGGAACTGGCCTACGACTTCATCGACATCACCATGTCGGAGAGGATCCAGAACCTGCTGGGCAACAAGGGCGGCGTCCCGGTCGCCGCCGACCCCGCCGCCATCACCGACCCGCGGGCCAAGACACTCATCGCGAACTTCAACACCGTCGCCGACAGGGACGGTCTGGCCTTCTACCCCGACTGGCCGGTCCCCGGCTTCTACGACGTCCTCGTCTCCGGGACCCAGAAGCTGATCACCGGCGACGAGAAACCGGACGCCTACCTCAGCGGACTCCAGGAGGCGTACGACAAGGGCGTACCCGAGAAATGACGGTCACCGTCGAACGGGGCGGCCGGGTGTTCCCCAGGCGCCACCGGCAGGACAAGGACGAGAGGCGTCACCGCCGTACGGCACACCCGCGTCGCCCCCGCGACTCGTACGCCCTGTTCCTGCTGCCCGGCGCGTTCGCCTTCACCGCGGTCGTCGTCCTGCCGTTCCTGATGAACACCGGTGTGAGCTTCACCGACTGGCAGGGCGTCGGGAGCCCGGAGTGGTCCGGGCTCGCCAACTACCGTGAGCTGCTTGACGATTCGGAGTTCTGGGCGTCCTTCCGGCACAGCCTCTTCATGGTGCTCGCGATGGCCGCCGTACCGACCGCACTCGGACTCGTCCTCGCCGCCGCCCTGTTCGACTTCGTCGGCAAGCACTTCGGGACCAGGACCGCCGCCGTACTCCGCGCCTGCTTCTATCTCCCGCAGGTCCTGCCCATCGCCGTCGCCGGCATCGTGTGGAGCTGGATCCTCGCTCCCGAGAACGGCTCCCTGAACGAGCTGTTGAGGGCCGTCGGCCTCGGATCATGGCAGCAGGACTGGCTCGGCGACCCCGACATCGCCCTCTACAGCGTCATGGGCGTGATGGTCTGGGTGCAGATCGGCTTCCCGCTGGTCGTCTTCATGGCGGGGCTGCAACGCGTCGACCCGCAGCTGTACGAGGCCGCGGAGCTGGACGGCGCCGGCTGGTGGCGCCGCTTCTGGCACGTCACCCTGCCCCAGATCCGCCCGGAGACCTATGTGGTCCTCCTCTGGTGCACGATCGCCGCGCTCAAGGTCTTCGGCGCGGTGTACGTCCTCACCAAGGGCGGGCCGGGCGGCGCGACGAACGTCCCCTCCTACTTCTCCTTCGCCACCTTCTTCGAGAAGACGCAGGTCGGGTACGGCGCCGCGATCTCCACGGTGCTCACCGTGATCATCCTCGCGCTGGCACTCGTCGGCCTCAGGCTCCAGACCCGCGCCGAGGACCTGGAGGAAGGGATCCGCACATGACCGCGCTCCGCCGCTCCCCCGTCCTCCTCGCCCTCGTCATCGCCGCCCTGTTCATGGTGCTGCCCTTCGCCGTCGTCGTGGTCAACGCGGTCAAGTCACCGGCGGAGTACGCGCAGAACGGCCCCCTGAGCCTCCCCGAGGGTCTCTACCTCGACGGGATCAAGGACTTCTGGGAGCGCGTCGACTTCGGCCGGAAGCTCGCCAACTCGGTGCTGATATCGGGGTCGGTGGCGCTTCTCGCCGTCGTCCTGTCCGTCCTCAACGCGTACGCGATCGGCATCGGGCGTGTCAGGGGCCGCACTTGGGTGCTCGCGTTCTTCGTCCTCGCGAACATGCTTCCGCAGGAGGCGCTCGTCTACCCGATCTACTACCTGAGCAAGGAAGCGGGCCTGTACGACACCCGGTTGAGCGTGATCATCGTCTTCACGGTCATCCAGGCGGCGTTCGGGACCTACCTCCTCTCGGCCGTGCTGGGCCGGTTCCCCCGCGAGATCATCGAGGCCGCCCGGATCGACGGCGCGAACAAGTGGCAGGTGCTGTGGCGGATCGTCGTACCCGTCAGCCGGCCCACCCTCGGGGTGCTCCTCGTCTTCTTCTTCGTCTGGACGTGGAACGAGTTCCTGCTGCCGCTGGTCATGCTGGTCTCCAACGACAACCAGACGGTGTCGGTGGCCCTCGGCGTCCTCCAGGGCCAGCGCCTGATGGACGCCACCATGACGAACGCGGCAGCCCTGCTCGGCGTGCTCCCCGCCCTCGTCTTCTTCCTCGTCTTCCAGCGGACGCTCACCCGCGGCATCGCCGTGGGCGCGGTCAAGTAAGGGGTGCGGACGTGAAGTTCACCGACGGCTACTGGCTGCTGCGCGAGGGTGTCACCGCGGCGCACCCGGTCGAGGTCCTCGACGTGACGTCGGGGCCGGGAAGCCTGGAGATCCACGCGCCGACCCAGCCCATCCGCCACCGCGGCGACCTGCTGAAGGGACCGGTCGTGACGATCACCGCACACGCGCCGATGTCCGACGTCATCGGCGTCACGTTCACCCACTTCCAGGGCGAGGAACCGCGAGGCCCCCGATTCGAGCTCTCCCAGGAGGAGTTCGCCGCCCACGCCTCGTACGACGACCAGCACGCCGTGCTCACCTCGGGCGCCCTCTCCGTCCGGGTCGCCCGCACCAGCCCCTGGCATCTCGACTTCCGCGCCCACGGCCGCACGCTCACCACCAGCGGCCCCAGGGGCATGGGCATCATGCGGGACGCCACCGGGGCGCACTACCTGCGCGAGCAGCTCGACCTCGGCGTGGGCACCAGGGTCTACGGCCTCGGCGAGCGCTTCGGGCCGCTCGTCAAGAACGGCCAGGTCGTCGACATGTGGAACGCGGACGGCGGCACCGCGACCGAACAGGCCTACAAGAACGTGCCGTTCTACCTGACGGACTCGGGCTACGGCGTCTTCGTCGACCATCCGGGCCGGGTCTCCTTCGAGGTCGGCTCGGAGGCGGTGTCGCGGGTGCAGTTCAGCGCCGAGACACAGCAGTTGACGTACTACGTCATCCACGGCCCCACCCCGAAGGACATCCTGCGCAAGTACACGGCGCTCACCGGCCGTCCGGCCCTTCCGCCCGCCTGGTCCTTCGGCCTGTGGCTGTCCACCTCGTTCACCACCTCCTACGACGAGGCCACCGTCACCTCCTTCATCGACGGCATGCGGGAACGCGAACTCCCGCTGTCCGTCTTCCACTTCGACTGTTTCTGGATGCGCGAATTCAACTGGTGCGACTTCGAATGGGATCCGCGGGTCTTTCCCGATCCGGAGGGAATGCTCGCGCGGCTCAAGGAGAAAGGCCTGCGGATCTGCGTATGGATCAATCCGTACATCGCGCAGCGGTCGCCGCTGTTCGCGGAGGGACGGGCGCTGGGACATCTGCTCAGACGGCCGGACGGAAGTGTCTGGCAGTGGGATCTGTGGCAACCCGGCATGGCACTCGTCGACTTCACCAGCGAGGCGGCGCGCGAGTGGTACGCGGCGAAACTGGAGGCGCTCCTCGCGCAGGGCGTCGACTGCTTCAAGACGGACTTCGGTGAACGGGTCCCGGTCGACGTCGCGTACGCGGACGGCGCCGACCCCGAGCGGATGCACAACTACTACACCTACCTCTACAACCGGACCGTTTTCGACGTGCTCCGCAAACACCGGGGCGAGCACGAGGCCACCGTCTTCGCCCGCTCCGCCACCGCCGGCAGCCAGAAGTTCCCCGTCCACTGGGGCGGCGACTGCGAGGCGACGTACGAGTCGATGGCCGAGTCGCTGCGCGGCGGACTGAGCCTGGGCATGTCCGGGTTCGGGTTCTGGAGCCATGACATCGGAGGGTTCGAGGGGACGCCGACGGCCGCGCTGTTCAAGCGCTGGATCGCCTTCGGGCTGCTGTCCTCGCACAGCAGGCTGCACGGCTCGTCCTCGTACCGCGTGCCGTGGCTGTTCGACGAGGAGGCCGTGGACGTGCTGCGGCTGTTCACCCGCCTCAAACTCGGCCTCATGCCCTATCTGTACGAGGCGGCCCGCGCCGCGCAGGCGGAGGGCGTGCCGGTGATGCGGGCGATGATCCTGGAGTTTCCGGACGATCCCGGCTGCGCGCATCTGGAACGGCAGTACATGCTCGGCCCCGACCTGCTGGTCGCCCCGGTCTTCTCCGACGAGGGAGACGTGTCGTACTACGTGCCCGAGGGCACCTGGACCCACTTCCTCGACGGGCGCACGGTGACCGGACCGCGCTGGGTGCGCGAGCGGCACGGGTTCCTGAGTGTGCCGCTCCTGGTCCGGCCGGGTGCGGTGATTCCGGTGGGCGCGGTGGACGACCGGCCCGACTACGACCACGCCGACGGGGTCACCCTGCGCGCGTACGGCCTGGAGCGGGGCGCGCAGGTGACGGTGGCCGTGGACGGGGTCACCTTCACGGTCGTACGGGAAGGCGACACGCTGCGGGCTTCGTGCGGTGACCCCGCCGCGCCGTGGGGACTCGCGGCGGGCGGTCGCGAGGCGCGGGCCCGGACAGGCACCGGGTTCCTGACGGTGGAGCTGGAGTCCGAGTGATGGTGAAGATCACGGATGTGGCGCGGCACGCCGGGGTGTCCCCGAGCACCGTCTCCTACGCCCTCAGCGGCAAGCGCCCGATCTCCGAGGAGACCCGGCAGCGCGTGGAGGCGAGCATCCGCAAGCTCGGCTACCGGCCGCACGCGGGCGCGCGGGCCCTCGCCAGCAGCCGGTCGAACGTGGTGGCGCTGGTGGTGCCCCTGCGGGACGGCGTCCATGTGCCGGTCGTCATGCAGTTCGCGGTGTCCGTGGTGACCGCGGCACGGCGGCACGACCACGACGTCCTGCTGCTCACCCAGGAGGAGGGCGAGGACGGGCTGCGCAGGGTCGCGGACACCGCGCTGGTGGACGCGCTGATCGTGATGGACGTCCAACTCCAGGACCCCAGGCTGCCGTTGCTGCGCGCCCTCGACCGGCCGTCCGTGCTCATCGGCTTCCCGGCCCACGCCGACGGGCTCACCTGCATCGACCTGGACTTCACGGCGGCGGGCGAGCTGTGCGTGGAGCATCTGGCCGGGCTCGGGCACCGCGTGGTCGCACTGGTCGGGTCGCCGCCCGAGGTGTACGTGCGGGAGACCGGGTTCGCGCAGCGGGTGGTCCGGGGTTTCACCGCCGCCGCCGACCGGAGCGGACTCGCGTCCTCCGTGCACCCCTGCGAGGCGTCACCCGCGGCAGCGCGCCGGACGGCCGAGCAACTGCTGCGCGAGCGACCGGCGTTGACGGGGGTCGTCGTGCACAACGAGCCGGTCCTCGAACCGCTCGTCGACGCCTTCGAGCAACTCGGGCTGCGGGTGCCCGGCGACCTGTCCGTCACCGCCATCTGCCCGGACGAACTCGCCGGGAGTCTCCGGGTCCCCGTCACCTCCATCGCCATACCGTCCGCCGAGGTGGGCACGCGGGCGGTCGAGTTGCTGATGGGGAAGCTGGGCGGCTCGGCCGTACCGGGGGCGACCCTGCTCGCGCCCCGGCTGACTGAGCGGGCCAGCACGGCGCCGCGCAGGCTGACGCCGTAGGAAGCTGTAGGAAGCCGTGGGAGGCCCGGCAAAGGAAAAAGCCCCGCTGCCGAGGCAGCGGGGCTTTACCCACATGGGATGAGTGGAGATGGCGGGAATCGAACCCGCGTCCAACGGTGCAGAATCAGGGCTTCTCCGAGCGCAGTTCGCTGTGATTTTCTCGGCCCCGGAGATCTCGCGAACAAGTCTCCGACGGGCCCAGTCACTGTTTGATTTCCCACCGAACCCCGTGACCGGGCTCGGCGGTTTAGTTCCCTAGATTATGCCAGGATCCGGGTCGGGAACACTCCCGGGCTGACACCCTTTTAGGGTCCTTCAGTCGCTGTTATTAGGCAGCGAGGGCGAAGGACTGGGAATCGCTCTTGGAATTGGCGATTATTGGTTGCGACATATGGTTAACGAGATCATTGCCGCTTCCTCGGCTCGCTTCCCCTGCTTCGACAGCCGCTGTCGAAACCGATCATCCCCATGTTGATTTTTCAAACTTCTCAAGCACGCACCCTCTGTGAGGTGCAGAGCCATCGTACGTGAACAACGCACGACGGCGCCAACCTATTCCTACTGGCTGCCGCGCTCCGTTCCTACTGGCTGCCGCGCTCCCGGCGCTTGGCGGCGGCGATCGCGCGGTCCGACTCGCGCCGGTCCTGCTTCTCGCGCAGGGTCTGCCGCTTGTCCCACTCCTTCTTGCCCCTGGCCAGCGCGATCTCGGCCTTCGCCCGGCCGTCCTTGAAGTAGAGGACGAGGGGCACGATCGTGTGACCCGTCTCCTCGGACTTCGACGCCAGCTTGTCGATCTCCTCGCGGTGCAGGAGCAGCTTGCGCTTGCGGCGCGCGGAGTGGTTGGTCCAGCTGCCCTGGCTGTACTCCGGGATGTGGGCGTTGTGCAGCCAGGCCTCGTTCCCGTCGATCTGGACGAAGCCGTCGCTCAGCGAGGCGCGGCCCTGCCTCAGCGACTTCACCTCCGTGCCGGTCAGGACGAGCCCGGCCTCGTAGGTGTCGATGATCGCGTAGTCGTGCCGCGCCTTCTTGTTCTGCGCGACGATCTTGCGCTTGCCGTCCTTGACCTTGCCGGAGCCCGCCTGACCGCCCTGCTTCGGCTGGGACTCCTTCGGTACGTACATTCCCTTACTCATAGTGCTGGCCATTTTCGCACTACAGGGGGTCCGGAGGGAAAGCCGATTACCGGGGCGGGGAACAGGGGCCGCGAAAAAGGGGCTACGAAGGGTCCCCGAGCCCGCTGAGTACCGTCTCGGCCCGCTCCAGCGCGCCCGCCCCGGCGTCCACGTCCACGTCGAGGTCGGGCGTGATGCCCCGGCCGTCGACGCCCCGCCCGGAGGGGGTGCGGTAGTGCCCCACGGTCAGCTCGGCGACCGAGCCGCCGGGCAGCCGGCTCGGCATCTGGACCGAGCCCTTGCCGAAGGTCCGGGAGCCCACGACGACCGCACGGCCGCGGTCCTGGAGGGCGCCGGTGAGCAGTTCGGCCGCGCTCATCGTGCCGCCGTCGACCAGCACGACCAGCGGCGTGCTGGTGTCCCCGCCGAGGTCGGCGTGCAGGGCGCGCTCGTCGCCGTCGACGTCGTACGTGGCGACGAGGCCGCCGTCGAGGAAGGCGGAGGCGGCGGTGACGGCCTCGGTGACCAGACCGCCGGAGTTGCCGCGCAGGTCGAGGGCGATCCCGGAGCCCTTGGGCGCCGCGGCGACGGCGGTCCGTACGAGGTCGCCCGAGCCCTTGGTGAAGGCGTCGACCTTGATCACGGTGACGCCGTCGGCGAGCTCGCGCACGGTCACGGAGTCCGTGGACAGCAGGGCCCGGCGCACCGTCTCGCTCCACGCGCGCGTGCCCCGCTCCAGACCGAGCGAGACCTCCGTACCGGCCACGGCGTCCTCCGCGTCGCCGCGGAGCAGGGCGACGACCTCGGTGACCGGCCGGCCGTCGACCTTCCGGCCGTCGACGCTGCGCAGCAGGTCGCCCTTGCGGATCCCGGCGGTGGCGGCGGGCGAGCCGGCCTGCACCCGGGTCACCTCGATACGTCCGTCGCTCTCGCGCCTGGCCCACAGTCCGACGCCGGTGTACTGGCCGTCGAGGGCTTCCTCGAACTCCTCGTACTCGCCCTCGGAGTAGACCGCGCCCCAGCGGTCGCCGCTGCGGCTGACGGCACGCTCGGCGGCCTCCATGGGGGACTTGCCCGCGGCCATGGCCCTCTCGGCGGCCTCCGCGACCTCCTCGTGGTCGCCGCTGGGCGTCGAACGGCCCTCCGAAGCGGCGGCCTCGGGGGATTTCCGGCCGGGATCGGGGAAGGATCCCGTTGCCGCGCCCGCGATGAACACACTGGCGAAAAGCAATGTCAGGGCCGCCCCGCGGCGAATGCGGCGGGGCTCGCAGAACAGGTCACGGCCTGACATGCCGGTGAGTCTAGGACAACGCGAAGGGCCGCACCGCCGGTTGGCAGTACGGCCCCCTTGGCATGCGTCACACCTTCAGGTACTTGCGCAACGCGAAGAACGCCGCCAGCGCCGGCATCAGCAGACTCGTGGCGAGGATGAGCGGAAGCTTCGTCAGGACGGCGTCCCAGCCGATGAAGTTGATCAGGTTCAGCTTCTCGGACAGGGCCAGGCCGTGGTCGATGATGAAGTACCGCGCGATCACCAGGAACCCGCACGCGACCCCGCCGCCGATGAGTCCGGCGACGGCCGCCTCCATGATGAACGGCGCCTGGATGTAGAAGCCCGAGGCGCCGACCAGGCGCATGATCCCGGTTTCGCGCCGTCGGCTGAACGCCGAGACGCGCACCGTGTTGACGATCAGCATCAGCGCGACGACGAGCATCATCGCCATGACCGCGCGGGCGGCCCAGTTCATGCCGTTGAGCAGCCCGAAGAGGTTGTCCAGGATGCCCTTCTGGTCCTGCACGGACTGCACGCCGTCACGCCCGTCGAAGGCGGTCGCGATGACCTGGTACTTCTCCGGGTCCTTCAGCTTGATCCGGTACGACTCCTGCATCTGGTCCGGAGTGAGGGACGCGGCCAGCGGGGAGTCGCCGAACTGCTCCTTGTAGTGCTTGTAGGCCTGGTCAGCCGACTCGTAGGTGACCTTGTCGACGACCGTGGACTTGTCCAGGTCGGCGAGGATCTCCTTCTTCTGGTCGGAAGTGACCGCGCCCTTGGCGCAGTTGGGATCCGACTCCGCGTCGCTCTTGTTGCAGAGGAAGATCGAGACGTTGACCTTGTCGTACCAGTAGCCCTTCATGGTGCTCACCTGGTCGCTCATCAGGAGCGAGCCGCCGAACAGGGCGAGCGAGAGGGCGACCGAGACGACGACCGCGAAGGTCATCGTCAGGTTTCGGCGGAGACCGACTCCGATCTCCGACAAGACGAACTGGGCGCGCATGGCGTCTACTCAGGCCTTTCCATGGACAGGTGCGGGAGGGTCGCGGTCAGTGCTGGTAGCCGTATACGCCGCGCGCCTGGTCGCGGACGAGACGGCCCCCCTCCAGCTCGATGACGCGCTTGCGCATCTGGTCCACGATGTTCTGGTCGTGTGTCGCCATCAGCACGGTGGTGCCGGTCCGGTTGATCCGGTCGAGCAGCTTCATGATGCCGACGGAGGTCTGCGGGTCGAGGTTTCCGGTCGGCTCGTCGGCGATGAGCAGCTTGGGCCGGTTCACGAACGCTCTCGCGATCGCGACGCGCTGCTGCTCACCACCGGACAGCTCACCGGGCATCCGCTCCTCCTTGCCGCCGAGGCCGACGAGGTCGAGCACCTGGGGCACGGACTTGCGGATCTCACCGCGCGACTTGCCGATGACCTCCTGGGCGAAGGCGACGTTCTCGGCGACCGTCTTGTTCGGCAGCAGCCGGAAGTCCTGGAAGACGGTTCCCAGCTGGCGGCGCATCTGCGGCACCTTCCAGTTGGAGAGACGCGCGAGGTCCTTGCCCAGGACGTGCACCTGGCCCTGGCTGGTCCGCTCCTCGCGGAGGATCAGCCGCAGGAAGGTGGACTTTCCGGAGCCGGAGGATCCCACCAGGAACACGAACTCACCACGCTCGACCTCCAGGGAGACATCCCTGAGAGCGGGGCGGGTCTGCTTGGGGTAGACCTTGGAGACATTGTCGAATCGGATCACGGATGCACCACGGGTCGCCGGGGGTAGATGTGCGTGACCATACGCGACCAGGGAGGGGCGGCGCAGTCACCGGTAGGGGTTGCGTGCAGGTTGTGGGTTTTTGTGCGGGTCACCGGGCGGCCTGATGAGGGCGTAGCCCTTCAGGGGCGCGGGGAACTGCGCGGGCGACCACGACGCACCCGCGGCCGCGGGACGAAGCCCGGCCACCCCTCCGCGGGCGTCTTTTCACGGCCTAACCAGCGGAGCGCCGGGGCAGGATAAGGCGAACCGCGCCGAAATCCGCGGAACCTGGCACAGTGGAGGGGGAACGGTTGCGTTCCCCGATGCGTTATGTACGCGGAGACCCGGCGCAAGGAGGGCAAGCGCATGACGTACGACCGACTGGTGTGCGCGAATTGCGCGGCGCCTGTGAGCGAGGGGCGCTGCCGCGTCTGCCGAGCGAACCGGGAGCGTCTCCAGCAGGAGAGCCCGTTCGCCGGAATGAACCCCATGGCACTGATCTCGCTGCTGGCCGTGCTGGTCGCGGCGCTGGTTCTGGTGGCCCACCAGACGGTGTGAGACCCGCGGATCCCGTTGTTACGGCGGTCACGGCGCTCCTGGTCCGAAGGGGCCCCGAGTCGTTCCGGAACACGCTTTTCCGAGAGTCGGCATGAGGAAGGGCCCGGAGCATCCGCTCCGGGCCCTTCCTTACGCGCGCGTGCGTCAGGCGACAGCACCGCCGCGGCCGGCCATGAGGCGCGGCAGCAGGCGGAAGCCGATACCGCCGGCGATCATCGTGGCCGCGCCGATCACCAGGTAGGTGGTCTCCGCGGCGCCCGTCTCGGCGAGCTCGCCGCCCGAGCCCTGCGCCGAGGTGTCGGTGCCGGTGTCGGTCAGGGACGAGGAGCCCTCGCCCTGCTCGACCGGGTTGTTGCCACCGTCGGTGTCGGTGCCACCGGTCGACGAACCACCGGTGGACGAACCGCCCGTGGAGGAACCGCCGTTGGAGGAACCACCGGTCGTGGTGCCACCGTCGGTGGTCCCGCCGTCGGTGGTGCCACCGTCCGTGGTCCCACCATCGGTGGTCCCGCCGTCCGTGGTCCCACCATCGGTCGTGCCACCGTCCGTGGTGCCACCGTCGGTGGTCCCGCCGTCAGTGGTGCCACCGTCCGTGGTCCCACCATCGGTGGTGCCACCGTCGGTCGTGCCGCCGTCAGTGGTGCCACCGTCCGTGGTCCCGCCGTCAGTGGTGCCGCCGTCGGTCGTGCCACCGTCAGTGGTCCCGCCGTCGGTCGTCCCGCCGTCAGTGGTGCCACCGTCGGTGGTCCCGCCGTCCGTGGTGCCGCCGTCGACCGTCCCGCCGGTGGTCTCGCCGGTCGTCGTGCCGATGGTGTCGCCACCACCGGTCGTGTCCCCGGTCGTCGTACCGACCGTGGTGTCACCCGTGCCGCCGTCTTCGCCGGTGCCGTTGGCGCTCACGTCGACCGTGATCGGCCCTGCCTCGATGCCGCCGCCCAGAGCCGAAGCGGCTCCGGCGGCGGTCAGCGAGGCGCCGGCGGCGATCACGGCGCCTGCGGCTATCCGTGCCACACGGATCCGCGTCTTCTTCGTCATTCGGCTGGTACCCCCAGTAGCTAAATCGTCAAAGGAGCAGCGCCCGGGGCCACGGCGTCACAGGCGGCTTGGCTCAAGCGCCCGGTTCACATGCGCCCCAGAGATACGCATGCCACGCGTTACCATCCCCACTTTTCAAAGCATCGTCAAGGACGTTGCGTACGCGATGTCCGGATCCACATCTTTTGACTGGCGTGAGTCATGTGACTGTGATGTAAAACCCAGACATCCCACACACAAAAGGCAACTGCCGCCCACGGGGGGGCAGTTGCCTTGTCGACAAAGCGGTGTTATTGCTCCCGCTTACTTCTCCTGCTGCTTGCGCCAGCGAATTCCGGCCTCGAGGAAACCGTCGATCTCGCCATTGAACACGCCCTCGGGGTTACCGACTTCGAACTCGGTGCGCAGGTCCTTGACCATCTGGTACGGGTGCAGAACGTACGAACGCATCTGGTTTCCCCAGGAGTTGCCGCCGTCGCCCTTGAGGGCGTCCATCCTGGCCTGTTCTTCCTGGCGGCGCCGCTCCAGCAGCTTGGCCTGGAGGACGTTCATGGCGCTGGCCTTGTTCTGGATCTGCGAGCGCTCGTTCTGGCAGGAGACCACGATGCCGGTGGGGAGGTGGGTCAGACGGACCGCGGAGTCGGTCGTGTTGACGCCCTGGCCGCCCGGTCCGGACGAGCGGTACACGTCCACGCGCAGCTCGGACTCGTCGATCTCGATGTGGTCGGTCTGTTCGACGACCGGCAGGATCTCGACACCGGCGAACGACGTCTGGCGGCGGCCCTGGTTGTCGAACGGCGAGATCCGGACAAGGCGGTGGGTGCCCTGCTCCACGGAGAGCGTTCCGTAGGCGTACGGGACGTGGACGGCGAAGGTGGTCGACTTGATGCCGGCCTCTTCCGCGTACGAGGTCTCGTAGAGCTCCGTCTTGTAGTTGTGCCGCTCCGCCCAGCGCAGGTACATCCGCTGGAGCTTCTCGGCGAAGTCGGAGGCGTCGACGCCGCCGGCCTCGGCGCGGATGGTGACGACGGCCTCGCGGGAGTCGTACTCGCCGGACAGCAGGGTCCGGACCTCCATCTCGTCCAGCGCCTTCTTGACGGCCGTGAGCTCGGTCTCGGCCTCGGCGCGGGTGTCCGGGTCGTCCTCCTCCTCGGCCATCTCGAAGAGCACGCTCAGATCGTCGATACGCCCGCGCAGGGCCTCGGCCTTCCTGACCTCCGCCTGGAGGTGGCTCAGCTTGCTGGTGATCTTCTGCGCCTCGTCCGGGTCGTCCCACAGGGACGGCGCGGCCGCCTGCTCCTCGAGCACGGCGACATCTGCCCTCATCTTGTCGAGGTCCAGGACGGCCTCGATCGACTCCATGGTCGAGGAGAGGGACTTGAGCTCTTCGGATACATCGACGACTGCCACGCCTCCAGCGTAACGGCAACGACAACCGGCCCCCGCCCCTCGGTCCGACCCGAAGCCCTGGGAAGGTTTTCGCCCCCTCCGCCCCTGCCCGTCCCGTTCCTGGGGGCTGCGCCCCCAGACCCCCCTTTCGCGCTGACGCGCTCGTCCTCAATCGCCGGACAGGCTAAGAAATAGCCCCTCCGGCGTTTGAGGAGCGGGGGTTCGGGGGCGGAGCCCCCGAGTACGGGACGGGAAGGGGCGGAGGGGGCGAGAAAACCCAGGTCAGGGCGACGCCGGGGCGGAGTTCTTCGTGTCCGGGGTCTGCGTGGACCCGCCGTCCTCCTCCGAGGTGGCCAGCCACGTACCGACACCCACGGCCGCCACGAGGGCGACGGCAGCCGTCCCGAGCGTGATCCGCCGCCGCCGCGCGGAGGCCCGATGCCGCGCGGACCCCGGCCGCGGCGCCCCCGCCGCCCGCGGCACCCGCGCGGTCCCCCGCGCCCCACCCGCCAGCTCATCCGGCCCCGGCACCCGCATCGACGTATGGGTGTCCCGGTTCGAGTCGGGCGCCGCCCCCGGCACGAGCGGCACGGACCCGCGCCGCACCGGCGACGGCTCCCGGGGAGCGGCAGGCTCCGTCTCCTCGTACCCCTCGTCGTCACCGGACTCGGCGTCCGGGGAGTCCACGTCCAGCGGCGGCATCCCGGCCAGCAGCGGCAGCTGCTCCCGCAGCCGGTCCCCCAGCTCGGACGCCCGCAACCGCGACGCCGGCGCCTTCGCCAGGCACTGCACCATCAGCTGCCACAGCTCGTCGGGGATCCCGGGCAGCGGCACGACCGTCTCGGTCACATGCCGCCGCAGCACCGCCCCCGAGTGGCCGCCGCCGAAGGGGGTGAACCCGGCGAGGAGTTCGTACAGCACCGTCGCCAGCGCGTAGATGTCGACGGCGGCGCGCGGCGGCAGCCCTTCGATGATCTCGGGGGCGAGATAGTCGGGCGTGCCGATGATCTTCGTGGCGCGCGTCCGGCGGGGCGAGTCGATGAGCTTGGCCACACCGAAGTCGGTCAGCAGCGCGGGGTGCGAGCCGCCGGGTCCGAGTGGTCCCTGCATGTCGAGCAGCACGTTCTCCGGCTTCACGTCCCGGTGGACGACCCCGGCGGCGTGCGCGGCCGCGAGCCCGTCGGCGACGTCGGCGACGATCGCGACGGCGGCCTCGGGGGCGAGCCGCCGCTCCCGCTCCAGCCGGGTCCGCAGGTCCGTGCCGCGTACCAGGTCCATGACGAGCGCGAGGTCGTTGCCGTCGACGACGAGGTCCCGTACGGCGACGACGTGCGGGTGGTCGAGCCCGAGCAGCGCCGTGCGCTCCTGTACGAAGCGCCCCACGAGCTCCTGGTCGGACGCGAGGTCCTCGCGCAGCAGCTTGACGGCGACGGGCCCGTCGGGCCCCTCACCCAGCCACACCGTGCCGGCGCTGCCCCGCCCAAGAATCTGGTTCGCGGTGTACCGGCTGCCGATTTTCCGTGCCAAGACTGCTCCTACGGACGCGTGTTGTCGCTAAAAGTACGCGCCCGGAGAGCCAACCTTCACGCCGGAGCCGGAAATCACCCGCCAGGTGTCGACAAATCCCCAGACTCGGTTCCCAGAAGTCCCGAATTACCGCCCGAAGCCCCCTCTTACCGCCCGGGACTCGCTCCTACTGTTGGGTACTCCCGCCGAGATCCTCGACCCACTGGGTGACGGTGGTGAATGTGTCGGTCAGCTGCTGCCAGTACCCCTTGCTGGTACCGATCCATCCCTGAAGGGGACTCAACTCCCAGATCAGCCAACCGGCGACAAACAGAATGACCAGGGTGAAGAGGCACCCCTTGAGGCAGCCGAGCCCGGGAATCTTCATCGGGTTGGCACTGCGCTGCCGGGGCTCGCGCGGTTCCCGCGGCGCGGGCTGCTGCGGCTGCTGCGGCGCGGGCGCGTACCTCTGCGGCTGCTGGTGCTGCGGTGCGGGCTGCTGACGCCGGGGCTGCTGCCGCTGCGGCTGCTGGGGTTGCTGAGGCGCGTACTGCTGCGGTTGCTGCTGCTGCGGATAGCCGTAACCGGGCGGCGGCTGCTGCCCCTGTGGCCCGCCCTGCTGCGGGCGCTGCTGGGGCCGGGCGACCTGCCGCTGCGGGCGACGGCGCAGCGGGTCCTCGCTGGGGTCGAGGTACTGGACCTGCGTCGCCTCGTTGCGGTCGCGGGCCGCGCGTAGCTGGTTCTGCCAGGGGTGCGGGTCCTCGGGGCCGCCCTGTCCGCCCGGCTGGTTCGGCGGCACGGGAGGCATGACGGAGGTCGGGTCGGACGCGCCGCGAGTCGGCAGTACGGAGGTGGGGTCGGAGGCACCGGTGTGCGGGAGGTAGCTGGTCGCGGCGTTCGGGTCGTAGGAGCCCGCGCCCGTCGGCAGTACCTGGGTGGGGTCGGCGGCGCCGGGCATGCCGGGGACGGTCGCCGGGTCCGGGTCGGGGGCGAGCAGCGCGCCCACTCCCTCCGCGGCGGCGATCTGCGCGGAGTTGGCGTGCACACCGACGCCCGCGGCGACCGTACGCAGCCCGCGCGCGAGGTTCTCGGCGCTCGGGCGCTCGTCCGGGTTCTTGCGCAGGCAGCGCTCGATGACGGTCCACAGCGGGTCCGGGACGGTCGAGGGGCGGCGCGGCTCGGCGCTCAGGTGCTGGTGCAGCACTTCGAGCGCGGACCCGCCGCCGAACGGCGGGCGGCCGGTGACCAGCTCGTACATCAGGATGCCTGCGCCGTAGATGTCGACGGCGGACGTCTGCGGGCGCCCTTCCGCGGACTCGGGGGCGACATAGGCCGGCGTGCCGACGAACTCGTGGGTCCGGGTCAGGCCCGGGGAGTCCGCGAGCCGGGCGATGCCGAAGTCCGTCAGCATCGGGTGCATCTGGCCGTTCTGCTGCATGAGCAGGACGTTCGCGGGCTTCAGGTCGCGATGCACGACGCCGTCGGCATGGCTGGCGGCGAGCGCGTCGGCGACCTGCGCGGTGAGCAGGGCGGCGGCGACGGGGCTGAGCGGCCCGTTCTCGCGGAGGTAGCGGTGCAGGTCGGGGCCGTCGATCAGGTCCATGACGAGCGCGAGCAGATCGCCCTCGACGACGAGATCCCGTACCCGCACGATGTTCGGGTGGGTCAGCCGGAGGAGGACGGAGCGCTCCCGGAGGAACCGCATCACGATGTCCGGGTCGCTCGCGAGCTCTTCCTTGAGGACCTTGATCGCCACGGTCTCGCCGGGCTGGCCCTGGACGGCCGCCTCGGCCCCTGCCGTCTCCCGCTGCCGGGCGCGCCAGACGGTGCCCGTGGCACCGCGCCCCAACGGCTCCTCAAGGAGGTACTTGCTCCCTACCGGCCGCACGTCATGCGCTCCCTGCTGCTTGCTGCTCGTTGCTGATTCCGACCCACTGTAGTGCCGGGCCACATAGCACCGGGCTGTTGTCCTCCTGTGCTCGGCCCCGCATCCCGTACGCCCATGGTGGCTTACGTACCAGTTGCCGTACATGTTCGATGGAAAGACGCTCGGTCCGGTCGGTTGGTTGCCGAGACATGGACGTGACCGATCTCAAGCGGACACCGGTCGGGTACGGGTAGGGCACTGGTCAGGAACTTTTGTGGGCAGAGCCGACCAATCAAGATCACTTGCGGGTGGGGGCCGGGCGTGTTGTCAGTGGCAGGTGCGAGGATGCTTTCACTACTGGCCGACGTGCCCGTGTGCGGTGGGGGAATCTGCGGTGGGGGACCACTGCGACAGCCTCGTCCTCGTCGCGGACACCCGCGCGGAAGGGACCTCTGACGGCGATGCAGATCCGGCTGACCGTCGTAGACCCGCTGGGCCCGCCCTCGGAGCCGCGGGGACGTGCCGCGGCCTGCGATGTGCTGGTCACGGCCCCCGCGGGGACGGCACTGGCGGACATCGCCTCCCCCCTGGCCTCCGCGGTCGGCGGAAGCGACAGCCAGGTCGTGCTGTACGCGGGCACCGAGCGCCTGGACGCCCAGCGCTGCACGGTGGGCGAGCCGCCCCTGACGGACGGCGCCGTGCTGTCCCTGGGCGCCCCGGCGGAGCCCGGTCCCGACGTGGACGAGGTCGCCGCCCAGCTCCAGGTGATCGGCGGCCCCGACGCGGGCGGCGTGCACCTCCTGCACGGCGGCCAGATCCGCATCGGCCGCTCCGCCGACGCCGACGTGCCCCTGGACGACCCCGACGTCTCGCGCCTGCACTGCGCGGTCACCGTCACCCCCGAGGGCCGCGTCTCGGTCGCCGACCTCGGCTCCACGAACGGCACGACACTCGACGGCACCCGTGTGGACACCCGCCCGGTCCGCTTCGCACCGGGCGCCCTGCTGCGTATCGGCGAATCGGCCCTGCGGCTGGCCCCGCCCGCGAGTACGCCGTCCGTGGGGACCACACCCGACGGGGAGGGACACGTCCGGGTGAGCCTGCGGGGCGGCGCCCAGGAGGACGACACCGAGCCGGCGCGGCCCGCACCGACGGCGAGCGTGCCCCACGCGCGCGTAGGAGACACCTCCCGGGATTCCCAGGACCGGACCCCGCCCGGCGGTGAGACACATCACGCCTACGGCTCGGCCGAGTGGGGAGCCGCGGAAGGCGCCCACACACCCCAGGCGCCCGGCCCGGTCGTACCGGAACAGGCCGGGGCTCCCCGGATCGAGACCAGGGAGTCCGCCGCCGCCCCGTACGCCGAGGACACGGACGCGCACGCCTCCGGCCCGGACACCCGGAGAGGCACTCCCCTCCGAGGCATGGACATGCCGTCAGGCGCCCGCAGGCGAAGCGGCCTCGGCGCCTGGGCCCGCCGGCTGACCCAGGGACGCGGAGCGTCCGAGGCCGGACGGGACATCTACGACTACGACTACGACGAAGAGGGCGACGGAGAGACCGCGCCGGAGAAGGACCTCCCCGTGGCGCCGACGCGCGCGTCGGAGAGCTGGCCCGACCCCGCGACGCTGCTGCTCACCGCCCTGGGACCCGGCCCCCGCCTGTGGGAGCGCGGCCCGGGGCACCCGCAGGCCCTGACGGTCCGGCTGGGGACCGCGGACCGCGCGGCCCACGACGGTTCCGGCCCGCTGTCCGCCGTGCCGGTCACCGCCGACCTTCGAGAGGCCGGCGCGCTCGGCCTCGCGGGTCCACGGGAGCGCCTCACGGGACTGGCCCGCGCGGTCGTGGCGCAGCTCGCCGGGCTGCACTCGCCGGACGCGCTGGAGATCGTCCTGATCAGCGCGGACCGTTCCCGCACGGTCGAGGAGCGGACCGCCGAGTGGTCCTGGCTCGGCTGGCTCCCGCACGTCCGCCCCACCCACGGCCAGGACTGCCGCCTCCTCCTCGCCTACGACCGCGAACAGGCCACGGCCCGCACCGACGAACTCCTCCGCCGCCTCGACGACCACCCACCGACGCCGGACACCTCCCGTGACGACGCGACCCGACGCCCTTCGTGGGCCCAGGCCGAGCACCCGCGGGACGGCGCCTTCGACGGGCCGTTCACGGTCGTCGTCGTGGACGGCGACCCCGGCGGCGCCGACGTGCGGGATTCCGTGGGACGACTGGCCCACGAGGGTTCGCGGGCCGGCATCCACGTCATCTGCCTGGCCGAGACGGCATCGGCGTCCCCGGCGTCCCCGGTGACCGCCACGTACGAGGCGGCGTGTGAGACGTCACCCCCGTTCCGCGAGTGCGGCGCGGTGGCGCTGCTCAGCGGGGACGTGGCCACGGCCCTGCGACTGCTGCGGGTGGCACCGGGCGCCGACCCGGAGCCGAAGGACCGCCCCCGCGGCAAGTCCCCCCACGCTGACCCCACACGTGAGGGACAGGCCCACACCCCGCCCGCCACGGTGAACCTCACCGACGGCTCCACCCACCTGGGCTTCCGCTACGAGAGCGCACCCCACGACCACCTGGCACCTTCTCTCCACGCGGCGGGCTCTCTCACCGCGGGCTCCGCTTCCTCCTCGGGCCACCTGCCCCGTGGCCCGGTCGGCCGCGGCACGGTCGCCACGGTGGACGCGGTGTCGCTGCCGTGGGCGGAGCGGTTCGCCCGCGCGTTGGCCCCTCTGCGTACGGACGGCCCGCAGGGGGAGCGGCACGCACGGGTGTCCGTACCACTGCCCCAAATGGCACGGCTGCTGGACGAGTTGGGGCTGGCACGGGCCACCCCGGCTTCCCTGATGGCCCGTTGGGCGGACGCGGGCGACGATGCCCAGACGCTGGGCGGGCGCGGCTGGGCCGTGCTCGGGGCGGGCCCCCGCGGGCCGGTCTGCGTGGACCTCGCGACGGAGGGCCCGCATCTGCTGATCGAGGGCCCGCCGGGCAGCGGCCGTACGGAACTGCTGCGTTCCATCGCCGCCTCCCTCGCCGCCGCCGAGCGCCCGGACCGGCTGGGGATCGTCCTCATAGACGGGCGGGACGGCACCGGCACCGCGCAGGGCGAAGGGCTCCGCGTCTGCACGGACCTCCCCCACGTCACCACGCACCTCGCCGCCAACGACCCCGTACGGATGCGGGAGTTCGCGCAGTCCCTGAGCGCGGAGCTGAAGCGGCGGGCGGAGCTGCTCGGCCGGCTCGACTTCACGGAGTGGCACACCCGGCGCGAGGTGTCCGGGCGGATCATCACGCAGCGGGCGGCGGGCGGCGGGTCCTCGTCCGGCGCCGCGGACATAGACGCGCCGCCCAGTTCCACCATGCGGCTGCGGCCCGCGGCGGCGCGGCAGCGTGCGGAGCCGGGGCCACCGCTCGCCCGTCTCGTCGTGGTGGTCGACGACCTGGACGCGCTGTTCTCTCCCGCGCTGGGGTCGCTGGGGCGTCCTTCGGCCGGGTCGGTCGTACGGGCGCTGGAGGCGGTCGCCCGGGAAGGGGAGCGGCTCGGGGTGCATCTCGTGGCCGCGGCCGGTGTGGAGGGGCGTACGGGGGATTCCGAGCTGGCCCGTTCGTCGGCGTTGCGGGTCGCGCTCGACGCGGCGGCGACGGTGGCCGGGCCGGACGATCCCGCCCCCGGGCGGGGGCGGCTGCTCGGTCCCGACGGCCGGGTCACGCCCTTCCAGGCCGGCCGGGTCACCGGGCGCATTCCCCGTACGGCGACCCTCCGCCCCACCGTCGTGCCCCTCGAATGGCACCGCATGGGCGACCCTCCGGCCCGCCGTCCCATCCGCGAACTCGGCAACGGCCCCACGGACCTGGCCCTCCTGGCCAGCGCCCTCGAACGCGCCGCCCGCTCCGTCTCAGCCACCGAAGTCCCCTCCCTCCTCTGACCCCCTTTCCTCGCCCCCTCCGCCCCTACCCATCCCATACCTGGGGGCTGCGCCCCCAGACCCCCGAACGCCCGAAGGGCTCGTCCTCAAACGCCGGACGGGCTGAATACAGCCAGCCGGAACTGATAGGGAAAGCCGCCCACCGGCGGGAGGGGCCGGGGGCCGGTACATCACATGCCCGTCGCGTACGTTCGCGTCACCGGACCCGTCTCCACTCAACCGGCGTTTGATCCGGCGGCGACGGGCGGATGTACCGGCCCCCGGCCCCGACCCACCCACCAACCCCGGCGTACAGGCACCCCGGCCAGGGACCCGCACGTCACGACGCGGTCACGATCGCTCTCTTGACAGCGTCGGCGCTCTTGCCGCCCGAACAGACACGGGCGTACACCAGATCGCACGGGACAGCGCCGGACGTTCGACGAGGAACGATGAACGGGGCAGAGATGCGCAGCACGATCCGCACACGCAGGACGCCGAAAACGTACAAGTCAGCCCGAGCCACCCAAACCGCCACAGCCGCCCTCACCGCAGGCCTGCTCGCCGTCGCCCTCACCGCATGCGGCGGCGACAGCGACAGCGACGACGACCCCGGCGGCACGGACAGCGGCGCGAAGGAAAGCGCCTCCTCCGTCCAACTCCCCAAGCTGGACGGCCAGACCCTGGAGGTCGCGGCCGTCTGGACCGGCCCGGAGCAGGACAACTTCACCAAGGTCCTGGAGGAGTTCGAGAAGCGCACCGGCGCCAAGGTCAACTTCGTACCGACCGGCAACAACACCTCGACCTTCCTCGGTACGAAGATCGAGGGCGGCAAGCCGCCGGACGTCGCGTTCCTCCCCCAGGTGGGCGTCCTGCACCAGTTCGCGGAGAAGGGCTGGCTGAAAGACGTCGGCCCCGAGGCCCAGGCCCAGCTCGACAAGAACTTCTCCACGGGCTGGAAGGACCTCGGCGCGTTCGAGGGCAAGCAGTACGGCATCTACGTGAAGGCCGCCAACAAGTCCCTGGTCTGGTACAACACCGCGGCCTTCGAAGCCGCGGGCATCACCGACGCCCCCGCCACCTGGAAGGATTTCATCGCCACCGCGCAGACCCTCTCCGACGCCGGCTCCCCCGCCGTCTCCATCGGCGGCGCCGACGGCTGGACCCTCACCGACTGGTTCGAGAACGTGTACCTCTCCCAGGCGGGCCCGGAGAAGTACGACCAGCTGGCCACGCACGAGATCAAGTGGACGGACCCGTCCGTCAAGGACGCCCTCACCACGCTCGCCGAGCTGTGGGGCAAGGACGACCTGATCGCGGGCGGCCGCTCGGGCGCGCTCCAGACGGAGTTCCCGAAGTCGGTGACGCAGACGTTCTCCGGGGACACCCCCGCGGGCATGGTCTTCGAGGGCGACTTCGTGACGGCGAACATCAACGCGGACACCAAGGCGAAGGTCGGCACGGACGCGAAGGTCTTCCCGTTCCCGGCGGTCGGCGACCAGGCCCCGGTGGTCAGCGGCGGCGACGTCGCCGTGGCGCTGAAGGACGGCAAGGGCGCCCAGGCGCTGATGACCTTCCTCGCCTCGACGGACGCGGCCGAGATCTGGGCGGCCCAGGGCGGCTTCCTCTCCCCCAACAAGGCGATGGACCAGGCCACTTACAAGGACGACGTCACCCGGGACATCGCCAAGGCGCTGCTCGCCGCGGGCGACGACTTCCGCTTCGACATGTCCGACCAGGCCCCCGCGGCGTTCGGCGGCACGGCGGGCATCGGCGAGTGGAAGGACCTCCAGGACTTCCTGCGGAACCCCTCGGACGTGGCGGGCGCCCAGAAGAAACTCGAGGCCGACGCCGCCAAGGCGTACAAGAGCAGCTGACGGCGCGCGGTATGTCGTCTTCAGCGGTGAGGGCGGACGGTGCCGGCGAACTGCCGGCGCCCTCCGCCGGAACCGGAACCCCGCGCAAGAGCGTGACCGGGACGAAGCTGCGGGTGGCGGTGCTGTTTCTGCTGCCCGCCCTGCTTCTGCTCGGCGCGCTCGTGGTCTACCCGATCGGGTACTCGGTCTGGCGCAGTCTCTATGACGCCGACGGTTCGGGCTTCGTCGGCCTGGACAACTACATCGACATCTTCACCACCGACTCGACGCTCACCGCGGTGCGGAACACCGCGATCTGGGTCGCCGTCGCCCCGGCACTGGTCACCGTCCTCGGTCTGATCTTCGCGGTGCTGACCGAACGGGTGCGCTGGGGCACGGCCTTCAAGCTGATCGTCTTCATGCCGATGGCGATCTCGATGCTCGCCGCGGGCATCATCTTCCGGCTGGTGTACGAGCAGGACCCGGACCAGGGAGTCGCCAACGCGATCGTCACCTCGGTGCACGACGCGTTCGTCGACTCCTCCGTCTATCCGAAGGCTAGACCGAACGCCCAGGTGAGCGACCTGAAGGCGTCCGGCGGCGGCTCCTTCACCAGTACGGGAACGGTCCAGGCGGGCTCACCGGCGCTCCTCCCCCTCGTGGGCATAGCGCCGAACAAGCTCCCCGGCTCCCCCGAGGACGCCAAGGCGGCGACGGGCGAGGGGATCACGGGCACGGTCTGGCTGGACTTCAAGCTCGGCGGGGGCGGCGAGAAGGGCGCGGTCGACGCGGGTGAGAAGGCGCTGAAGGGCGTCAAGGTGGAGGCGGTGAAGGACGGCGAGGTCGTCGCCTCGGCGACCAGCGGAGCCGACGGCACCTTCACGCTCCCGGAGGCGGCGGACGGAGCCCAACTCCGTTTGCCCGGTTCGAACTTCTCGGCTCCCTACAACGGCATCGACTGGCTCGGCCCGACCCTGGTGACTCCGGCGATCATCGGCTCGTACGTCTGGATGTGGGCGGGTTTCGCGATGGTGCTGATCGCCGCGGGCCTGGCGGGAGTCGACCGCAATCTCCTGGAGGCGGCGCGGGTGGACGGCGCGAACGAGTGGCAGGTGTTCCGAAGGGTCACCGTGCCGCTGCTCGCCCCGGTCCTGATCGTCGTGCTGGTCACGCTGATGATCAACGTGATGAAGATCTTCGACCTGATCTACATCATCGCGCCGCAGCCCAGCCAGGACGACGCCAACGTGCTCGCCCTGCAACTGTTCCAGTCCTCCTTCGGCGGCGGCGGCAACTACGGCGTGGGCAGCGCGATCGGCATCATCCTGCTGCTCCTCGTGCTGCCGATGATGTACGTCAATCTCCGCCGACTCAGGAAGGAGCGCCAGCGGTGACCGCTCTCGACACGTCCGTACGCGCCAAGCGCTCCCTCGCCTCCCGGATCGCGAGCCGGGCGGCCGGCGGCGCGCTGCGCGTCTTCCTTTTCCTGGTCGCGCTGTTCTGGCTGGTGCCCGCCTTCGGCCTGCTGGTCTCGTCGTTCCGCGACCCGACCGACATCGCCGCGTCGGGCTGGTGGAAGGTCTTCTCGGCCCCCGCCCAGCTCACCACGGCCAGCTACCGGTCGCTCCTGGAGAACGACGACGTCACCGGCGCCCTCTTCAACACCGTCTACATCACCGTCCCGGCGACGCTGCTGGTCGTCGTCATCGGCGCGATGGCCGGATACGCCTTCGCTTGGCTGGACTTCAAGGGCCGTGACTGGTGGTTCATGGCGGTGGTGGCGTTGCTCGTCGTACCCGTGCAGGTGGCGCTGATCCCGCTCTCCGACCTCTTCGGGAAGATCGGGATCTTCGGCGACATCATCGGTGTCGTCCTCTTCCACGTGGGCTTCGGACTCCCCTTCGCGATCTTCCTGCTGCGCAACTTCTTCGCGGAGATCCCGCGTGAACTCCTGGAGGCGGCACGCCTGGACGGTGCGGGAGAGGCACGGCTCTTCGCGACCGTCGTCCTTCCGCTGGCCGCGCCCGCGATCGCCTCGCTCGGGATCTTCCAGTTCCTGTGGGTGTGGAACGACATGCTGGTCGCGCTGGTCTTCTCGGACTCGAACTCGCAGCCGCTGACGGTCGCCCTGCAGCAGCAGGTACGGCAGTTCGGCAGCAACATCGAGGTGCTGGCGCCGGGTGCCTTCATCTCGATGGTGATTCCGCTGGCCGTGTTCTTCGCGTTCCAGCGGCAGTTCGTGTCGGGGGTGATGGCGGGCGCGGTGAAGTAGCCGCGCGGTACGCGGTGAAGCAGCCGTACGACAGGCGAGTTGAGGGGCGGTCCGGAAACCGGGCCGCCCCTTCGCGTTCACCGCGCGGTCCCCCGGATGCCGCGACCGGCGTAACCAAGTCACCCCCGCGGCCGTTCCCGGGCAGGTATGCCCGCGCCGACCCATGGATGTGCCTTGCCCCGGTTCAGTGTCATCGTCCCCGCGTACAAGGTTCAGGCGTACTTGAGCGAGTGCCTCGAATCCGTCCTCGGCCAGTCCTACCCCGACCTCGAAGTCGTCGCGGTCGACGACTGCTCCCCCGACGCCTGCGGGGCGCTCATCGACGAGTTCGCGGCCCGCGACGCCCGTGTCAACCCCGTCCACCTGCCGCGCGACGCGGGCCCGGCGGGCGCCCGGGACGCGGGCCCGGCGGGCGCCCGGGACGCGGGCCTCACCCACGCGACCGGCGACTACCTGCTCTTCCTGGACGGTGCCGACACCCTCACCCCGGACGCGCTGCGCGCCGTCGCCGACCGGCTGAAGGAGACCTCGGAACCGGACGTGCTGGTCTACGGCCACGCGCGTACGGACCGGTCGGGCGAGACGGTCCGCGACCCGCTGGCCCAGCAGCAGCTGTCGGAGGAGGGGCCGGCGCCCTTCCGGCTGGATTCCCGGCCGGGGCTGCTCACGGTCCCGACGGTGGTCTGGAACAAGGCGTACCGGCGGGAGTTCGTCGAGCGCGAGGGCTTCACCTTCCCGTCCGGCCACCACGGGCACACTCCGTGGACGTACCCGGTGCTGATGTCCGCCGACTCGATCGCCACCCTCGACCGGGTGTGCGTCCACTCCCGCGGACGCGGGCGGGGCGGCGTCCTCGACACCGGCGGCGCGGGCCAGTTCGACGTCTTCGAGCAGTACGACGGTGTCTTCGCGTATCTCGACGCGCGTCCGGAGCTGGCCCACTGGCGCCCGGTCCTGTTCCGCCGGATGGCCGACCACCTCTCCGCGCTGTCCGTGGGACCCGGCCGCCCGGCGCCCGGCTCCCGTGCCGAGTTCCTGCGCAAGTCCCGTGCCCACTACCGCCGTTACCGCACGGCGGGCGCGAAGGTCCGGCTCCGTGTCCGGCTGCGGCACGCGCTGGTCCGCTTCGGCGCCCACCGCGTCCACCGGCTCCTCTGCCTGGCGTCTAGCCTCAACAAGCGTGCGGTGAAGCTCGGTTCGAGGCTGTTCCGCCGGTCACGCGGCGCCGCTCTGCGGCTCCACTACCGCGTCCAGCGCCGTCTTCCGCTGCGCGCCGACCGTGCCGTCTTCTCCAGCCACCGGGGTCGCGGCCACGGCTGCAACCCGGGCGCCCTGGAGTCGGCGTTCCGCTCCCTGGCACCGCACATCCGCACCGCGTGGATCGCGCGCCCCGAGCACCACCACACGATCCCGGCCGCGACGCGCCGGGTCCGCCCCGGTTCGGCCGCGTACTGGACGGCACTGGCGCGCTCCAAGTACCTGGTGAACAACGTCGACTTCGGCCGTGACCTGGTCAAGCGGCCCGGCCAGATCATGATCCAGACGCAGCACGGCACCCCGCTCAAGCGCATGGGCCTGGACCTCCTGGACCGCCCGGCGGCCGCCCGCGACACCGACTTCGCCGAGCTGCTGCGGAGTGTCGACCAGTGGGACTACTGCCTGTCCGCCAACCGCCACTCCACCCTGGTCTGGGAGCGCGTGTTCCCGGCCGCGTACACGACGCTGGAGTACGGTTCGCCGCGCAACGACGTCTTCCAGCAGGCGACTTCGGCGGACGTGAGCCGGATCCGCGAGTCGCTCGGCATCCCCGAGGGCACGGTCGCCGTCCTGTACGCGCCGACGTACCGCGACTACCGCCGCACCCAGCGGCACACCCTCGACCTGGAGCGCGTGCTGCGCCAACTCGGCCCGCGTTTCGTGGTGTTGACCCGCGCCCACCACTCCTACGACGCTCCCCTCACGCGAGCCCCGGGCGGCCGTCTCATCGACGTCACCGACCACCCGAGCGTCGAGTCGCTGTGCCTGGCCTCGGACGCGCTGGTCACCGACTACTCGTCCCTGATGTTCGACTACGCCAACCTGGACCGCCCGATCGTCGTGCACGCCGATGACTGGGAGGCGTACGAGGCGGCCCGAGGCACCTATTTCGACCTGCGCGCCTTCCCGCCGGGCGCGGTGGCCCGCAGCGAGGACGAGCTGGTCGACATCTTCGCGTCGGGGCACTGGCGCGGCTCCCGCTCCACCCAGCTGCGGGCCGCGTTCCGCGAGCGCTTCTGTCCGTACGACGACGGGCGCGCCGCCGAGCGGGTGGTCCGCCGGGTCGTCCTCGGGGAGGGCGAGACGCCGGTCGTGCCGCGGGCGGACCGGCACCCCGTCCCGTCGGCCGCGGCAGCCAGGCCGGGATCGCCCCTCGCCACCGTGCCACGGCCCGGCGGGCCCGTGTCGGTGCCCGTCACCGAGTACCTCTGAGAACCGGATCGCCCATGTCCTCCAGCAGGCCCACACCCAACCGTCCCGTCACCTGGAGACCGGCGGGACGACCGGGCCGGGTGCGCACCGGCTGACACCGGCTTCACTCGATGAGGTGACGGGCGGCTAGGCGGTCGACGGTCGCGGGGATGCATGACGAATGCCCCGAGCCGTCGCCCAGCCCCGCCCCGCCGCCCGGTGAGCGCCGACGTCCTCCTGCGGCGGGCCGTGCGCGGCGCCACCGCCCTGCGCGGCGGTGCCTCCTGGCGTCCGACGCCCTACCAGGTCTTCGGCGGTCTGTTCTGGCTGGTGATGTCGCTCGCGTACTGGCGTGTCCCGCAGTGCTGCGACGCCGGACAGCACGCGGCGGTGGTCGAACGGCTCAGGGCGAGCCTGCTGAGTCCGCGCCACCCGACGGCGGACCTGCCGGGCGCGGGCAGCCCGTACTACTCGCCCTACGCCGTCACCGAGGGAGCCTTCGCCCGGCTCACCGACCTCGGCGGCTGGGCGGTCCTGCGACTGGCCGGCCCGCTGAACCTGCTGGTCCTGCTGACCGGCCTCGCCCGCTTCGTCCGCGTCCTGGCGCCGCGCCGCATCTGGGCGCCCGTGCTCGCGCTCTTCGCGACGACCCTCCTGTGGGGCACCGAGAGCGCCTGGTGGAGCGGCTCCCTCGGACTGCTGCCGATGACCGGGAACCTCGGTGACCCGTCCATGTTCGCCATCGGACTGACCTTCTGGGCCTGGGCGTTGACAGCAACCCGCGCGGCCGGCGGCGACGGCCCGGTCCGGTACGTCGGCCCGAGCGGGCTGCGCGGCTTCCCCGGGTACGCGGGAGTCGGCGCCCTGTACGGGCTGATCCTGCTCGTGCACCCGGTCACAGGTCTCGCCGCGGCGCTCGGCGCGGTGGCGGTCGTCGCGGGCACGCAGCGCCGGTGGCGGCCGGCCGTCGCGGGCAGGTGGGCGCTGACGGGCGGGGCCGCACTGCTGGTGGCGTACTGCTGGCCGTACTTCGACGTCTTCGCGGTGACCGGACACCCCGGCCTCGACGCGACCTACGAGCGGCTCTACGAGGGGATGCCGGGCCACTTCTGGCTGGCCCTGGCCGCTCTGCCCGCCTTGTGGCTGCGGGCGCGCGGGTCGGTCCGGGACCCGCTGGTGCTCATGTTCGTGCTGGAGTGCGCGCTGGTGGCGTACGGCTGGGTCAGCGGGCATCACGCGTACGGCGGGGCCGTGGGGCTCGCGCTGGTACCGGCGCAGATCGCGCTCGCGGTGGAACTGGCGGCGCCCCGGCCCTGGCCGGTGCGGCGGCGGGTGCTCGGGGTCGTGGCGGCCGCCGCGGTCTGCGCCGGTTTCCTGACCGCGCAGGCGGGTGCGGTCGTGCCGCGCTCGCTGGACCCGGTCGGCTTCGAACAGCCGCCGCGCGCGCCCACGTACGCCTGGGCGGCGCGTTACATCGAGCCCGGCGAGGCGGTCGTCGTGGACGGCCGTGACGCGGTCCGGCTGCTGCCGGGCCACGGGGTGGACCTCGTCGCGCCCACGCTGCCCGATCCCGCCCTCGACGAGCGGGAACGGCAGCGGCGGCTCGCGGCGGTCCGCGCCTACCTCGCCCCGACGTCGACCCGCGCCGAACGCACCGCCGTGGCCCGCCGCCATCACGTGCGCTGGCTGCTGCTGACTCCCCGGCAGCGGATGCCGGAGGAGGCGGTGGCGGTGGCGTGGAGCCGGGAGACCGGCGAGGTGCTGGCGCGGGTGGACGCGGGGGCGGGTGCTACGCGGTCCGCCGAGCCTGTTCGATCCGCTCGACCTGCTCGAACTGCTCCAACTACTCGATGACGAGCTCGACCGGGATGTTGCCGCGGGTCGCGTTCGAGTAGGGGCAGACCTGGTGGGCCTGCTCGACGAGCTTGCGGCCGGTGGCCTCGTCGACGGTGTCGGGCAGCTCGATGCGGAGCGTGACGGCGAGAGCGAAGCCCTGGCCCTGCTTGCCGATGCCGACCTCGCCGGTCACGGAGGCCTCGCTGACGTCGACCTTCGCGGCGCGGCCGACACCCGCGAGGGCGCTGGCGAAACAGGCGGCGTAACCGGCGGCGAACAGCTGCTCGGGGTTGGTGCCCTTGCCGCTGCCGCCCATCTCCACCGGAATGCCCAGCTGGAGGTCGAGCTTGCCGTCGGAGCTGACGGCGCGGCCGTCACGGCCGTGGGTGGCGGTGGCGACAGCGGTGTAGAGCGTGTCCATGCGGACCATCCCTCTCAGGTCGGGGTCTTGCCGGGCGACCGGTCCGGCCGCCCACAGCCATAATTAGAGCACGCAATTCAATTGTGCACAACTGAATGACGGGCAAGAGCTATCCTGGAGTCATGACCGCCACGCCGACACCGGCCCCGCCCTCGCGGGCCGCGAGTACGCAGGCCCCGCCCGACGCGGACTTCCTGCGCCTGGACAACCAGATCTGCTTCTCCCTCAACGCCGCGTCGCGCGCCTTCGGCGGCCTCTACCGCGTGCTCCTCAAGGACCTCGGCCTCACCTACCCGCAGTACCTGGTGATGCTCGTGCTGTGGGAGCGGGGCGAGTTGCCCGTGAAGAAGCTCGGCGAGCACCTGCGGCTGGACTCCGGGACCCTGTCGCCGCTGCTGAAGCGGCTGGAGACGGCCGGTCTCGTACGCCGTGAGCGCAGCGCCCGCGACGAGCGGTCCGTGCACGTCCACCTCACCGGCGAGGGCGTCGCCCTGCGCGAGCGCGCACTGCTCGTACCGCGCCGGATCGGTGCCGCGACGGGCGCCACCCTCGACGAGATCCACGAGCTCCGGACCCGCCTGGACCGCCTGACCGCGGCACTGGACGCGGCGGCGCTCGCGGAGGCACAGGGACCCGGTCCGGCGTAAGAAGCACGGGGGTGCGGTTCGGCGCGGGAGGCACGGCAGCCCGTTCCGTCCGACCGGCCTACTCCGTGGCCCAGTCCGTGAACGGATGCGGCGGCTTGCGAACGTACAGCCGCAGGGTCACGCCCTTGCGTACGACCTCCTCGCGCGGCACGAACTCCTCGCCGACCACGGTGAGTTTGACCCGCTCGGTGGCGCTGCCCGGATACCAGGACGGCCGCAGCGCGAACGGCTCCGCGACCACCCACACCCGGTCGAGGCCGTCGAGCCGCCGCCGCAGCTCGTCGGGGTCCGTCTCCTGGCCGTACAGGGTCCCCGACACCGGCCCCGGTTTCCGGAGCGCGATGTCCCGCACCCCGCGGAAGCCCTTCGGATAGGCCAGCGCCGAGCGCCGCACGATCGAGGGGAGGAACAACACCGGGTCCCCCGGGCGCAGTTCGCGTCCGGCGGTGGCGGAGACGGCGGCGAGGTTGTCGGGACGGCGGTCCGGAGCGCGGTCCTGCCGCAGGACGGGGAGCTGCCAGACGAAGACGAGGGCGATGGCGAGGACGCCGGTGAGAGTGTTCACGGCCGGCCTCGGCACCATCCCCAGCAGGCGTTCCGCCCCGGCCGCGGCCAGCAGCGGCGCCCCGGCGAGGGCGTACAGCACATAGCGCTCGTCGTAGAGCGGCCAGAAGCGGGACACGCCCATCAGCACCGCGGGCGGGATGACCAGCAGGGGCAGGGCGACCGCCGCCGGCGTCAGTTCGCCGCGTCGGCCGAGCGGGGGGCACAGGGCCAGCGCGACGAGGAGCAGATACGGCAGGAGAACCAGCCGCGCCGGTCCCGCGAAGGCCCGCAGCAGCCGGTCCACGCTGTCGAGGCCGGGCGCCGACAGCCACGCGACCTGCGCGGACTGCTCCTTGGAGACGAGGGCGAGCGGCAGCAGGACCAGCACCACGGCGCCGGCCGCCAGGCCCCACCCCCGCCACACCCGCCTGGGCACGCGGCTGAGCGCCAGGGTCGTCGCGTGGGCGAGCAGCACCAGCACCGCGAACTCGTGCAGCAGACAGGAGAGGGCGACCGTCCCGCCGTACGCCCACCAGCTTCCCGTCCGCACGGCCCGCACCAGCAGCAGCGTGGCCCCGGCGACACCGGCCGCGACCAGCGCGTACGACCGTCCCTCCTGCGCGAAGTGCCCGGCCATCGGCGTGACCGCGTACAGCAGGCCGGCCCACAGACCGGCCCGCGGACCGCACAGGCGGACGCCCAGGGCGGCGACCAGGCCCGCGGTCGCGGCGGCCCCGCAGACCGAGGGGAGCCGCAGGGCGACCTCGCCGGGGTGCGCGGCGAGGACGACGTGCATGAGGAGGTAGTACAGGCCGTGCACCGCGTCCACGCTGTGCAGCAGCTGCCAGATCTGCGGGACCGAGCGCCGCGCGACCTGGAAGGTGACGGCCTCGTCACGCCACATGCCGCCGCGGTCGAGGCCCCAGAGTCCGATCGCGAACATGACCGCCACGGGCACCGACACGGCCACGGCCTCGGTCCGTCCGATACCCGACCGCCTCGCCCATGAGCTCACCATGAGCAAGATCTTGTGCGATTAAACAACCTTTGCCGGGCATTGACGGCGTATCAACCCTTTTGTCCCATCCGTGCGGCTTACGATCCAGCCTTGATGAGCACCTCGCCGAAACACCGCCGTCTGTCCCTCCTCGCCCTCGCGTGGCTCGCGAGCCGTGCCCTGATGCTGTGGCTGCTCGCCCACGACCATCTGCGTCCGCTCGGCGGGGGTGGGGTATCGCGCGAGGTCAGCAACCTGTACTTCCGCTGGTACGGCGTGCTGTCGCACGGCACCTTCCCGGTGGGCGACCGGCTGTGGCAGTACCCGCCGGGCGCGGGACCCGTACTGCTCGCGCCGGCGCTGCTGCCGGCCCTGACCTACTTCACGGCCTTCGTGGCGCTCACCCTCGCCACGGACGCCGTGATCACGATCGCCCTCGCGCGCGCGGGCACCCGTCCTGGCCGGGCGCTGCTCGGCGCTGCCCTGTGGACGGCGGCGCTGCCACTCCTGCTGCACCTGCCGCTCGTGCGCTACGACGTGCAGGTCACCGCCTTCGCCGTCATCTCCCTGTTGACGTTGTCGCGCTCCACGCGCGCGTGCGGCGCGATCGCGGCGCTGGGGACGCTGGTGAAGGTCTGGCCCGCGCTCGCGCTCATCGGCACCCCGAAGGGCCGTACGACCCGGCAGACCTGGACGTCGGCGGTGGTCACTGCGGTCGCCATGCTCATGCTGCTGGTCGCCGCGTTCGGCGATCCCTTCGGCTTCCTGCGCCAGCAGGGCGGCCGGGGCGTCCAGATCGAGTCGCTCGGCGGCACCGTCCTGGGGCTCGCGCGGCACGCCGGGTGGCCGGGAACCGCGCGCTACCAGTACGGCGCCATGGAGTTCGTCGGCCCCTACGTCTCCGCCGTCGCGGCCCTCTCGCTCGCCCTCACCGTCGCCGCCTTCGGGCTCCTGCTGCTGTGGCGGGTACGCGCGCGGCACTGGACGCCGGCGACTCCGTACGACGCCGCCCTCGCCGCCGTACTGCTCTTCACCGTGACGAGCCGGGTGATCAGCCCCCAGTACATGGTGTGGCTGCTCGGTCTGGCCGCCGTGTGCCTGACCTCCCGGCACACCACGCAACGCCCGGTGGCGGCGCTGATCGTGGCGGCGACGGCGGTCAGCACGGTCGTGTATCCGGTGATGTACGGAGAGGTCATCCACAGCACGTGGACGGGCTGTCTGCTGATGCTCGTACGGAACGGTCTGCTGGCGGCCGCCGCGGCGCTGTCCTTCACCCGGCTGTGGCGGTCGGGCCCGGTCGTGACGGGCTGGGTGACCTCGGGTGCGGCGGCCCGGGACCCGATCCTCGTCCACGCCGCGTCCCGGGCAAGTCGGCCCTGAGGCCGCGACCGGCGCCGACCGCCGTCGACGGCCCGTCGGGCGCCTGATTCACTGTTACGCGACCGAAGGACGGACACGGGCCGGGCCACGGGTTCACGGACCCCCGGGGCCACCGGGCCCACTCACGAGGGGACGGCCGCACATGACCTGGCTGATCACCGGCGGCGCCGGCTACATCGGGGCGCATGTCGTGCGCTCGATGCTCGACGCGGGCGAACAGACCGTGGTCTACGACGACCTGTCCACGGGAATCGCCGAGCGGGTGCCCTCCGGCGTTCCGCTGGTGGTCGGCTCGACCCTGGACGCCGGGACCCTGGCCCGCACGATTGAGGAGCACTCCGTCACCGGCGTCGTACACCTGGCGGCGAAGAAGCAGGTCGGCGAGTCGGTGGACCTCCCGCTGCTCTACTACCGGGAGAACGTCGAGGGCCTGCGGGTGCTGCTGGAGGCGGCGACCGCGGCGTCCGTCCGGTCCTTCGTCTTCTCGTCCTCGGCGGCGGTGTACGGGATGCCCGATGTGGAGCTGGTGACGGAGGAGACGCCGTGCCTGCCGATGAGCCCGTACGGCGAGACGAAGCTGGCGGGCGAGTGGCTGGTCCGCGCGACGGGCCGCGCCACGGGCCTGTCGACCGCCTCCCTGCGCTACTTCAACGTGGCGGGGGCGGCGACGCCCGAACTCGCCGACACCGGCGTCTTCAACCTGGTCCCCATGGTCTTCGAGAAGCTCACCGAGAACGCGTCGCCGCGCATCTTCGGCGACGACTACCCGACTCCCGACGGGACTTGCGTACGTGACTACATCCACGTCGTGGACCTGGCGGAGGCCCATGTGGCCGCGGCCCGCGCCCTCCAGGCGTCCCCGGGCCGGGACCTGACCCTCAACATCGGCCGCGGGGAAGGCGTTTCGGTCCGCGAGATGATCGACCTCATCAACGCGGCCACCGGCTACGACCGCCCCGCGGTGACCGTCCCCCGCCGCCCCGGCGACCCGGCCCGCGTGGTGGCCTCGGCCGACCGCGCCTCCGTGGAACTGGGCTGGAAGGCGAAGTACGACGTCCAGGACATGATCAGCTCGGCGTGGGCGGGTTGGGTACGGCTGCGTCCGGAGGCGGCGCGGGACTAGACACCCACCACCGGACTCAAGACGGCTTGGCCAGACACCCACCACCGGGCTCAAGGCGGCCTGGCTAGACACCCACCACCCGGCTGAAGAGCTGGGGGAAGGTGACGCCGGTCAGCCGCTCGGACGCCGCCCACAGCCGGACCGCGGACTCCGCGTCGCTGGCCGCGGCCGACCGGCCGACGAGCGCCGGGCCGCCGCGCATCTCGCCGAATCCGTCCGGTCCGACGTAACTGGCGCCGGGCAGGTCCTCGGTGGCGGCGTACAGCGTGGGCAGGGCGCCGGCCCTGTTGTCCTGGGCGATGAGGCGGTTACCCACCGCCATGAGGGCCCGCCGCGCGAGGCTGGCGTCGTGGCCCTGGAGGTTGGTGGCGGCCCAGCCGGGGTGCGCGGCGAGGGCCCGCACCGACGATCCCTCGGCGGCCAGCCTGCTCTGGAGCTCCAGGGTGAAGAGCAGGTTGGCGAGCTTGGACTGGCTGTAGGCGGCGGTGGGTGAGTACTCACCGGTCAGGTTCAGGTTGTGGAAGCGGATGTGTGTGCTGCCGGGGATCCGGTGGGCGCCCGACGACACGGTGACCACGCGGTCGGTGACGTACGGCAGCAGCAGGTTCGTCAGGGCGAAGTGCCCCAGGTGATTGGTCCCGAACTGCATCTCGAAGCCGTCCTTGGTGCTGGCCTCGGGGATGTTCATGACGCCCGCGTTGTTGATCAGCAGGTCAAGGGGGCCCTGCCAGGAATCGGCGAACTCGCGCACGGAGGCGAGGTCCGCGAGGTCCAGGCGGCGCACCTCGACACTGCCTCTGGCGCCCCGGACGGTACGGGCTGCCGCCTCGCCGCGCTGCGGGTCCCGCACGGCGAGCACGACGTGCGCGCCCGCGTGGGCCAGGGCGTCGACGGTGGCGATACCGAGCCCGCTGTTGGCGCCGGTCACCACAGCCGTGCGGCCGCTCTGGTCGACGAGGTCGCTTGCGTTCCACTTCTGCTTGGTAGCCATGACCTGAATGTAGGCGTCGACAACAATGCTGTCAACGCCAACAATGCTGTCGTTGTCAACAATGATGCCGCTGCCAACAAAGGTGACAGCGACAACAAAGGTGACGGCGTCAACAATGTAGCCAGCGGACACATGGCTACTACACTGACAGGCATGCAGACTCGCCAGACACGTCGTTACCACCACGGAGACCTGCGCGCCGCGCTGCTGACCCGCGCCGAGGAGACGCTCAGGGAGAAGGGCCCGGCCGCCCTGTCCCTGCGCGAACTGGCCCGTGACCTGGGCGTCAGCCACGCCGCGCCGAGCCGGCACTTCAAGGACAAGCAGTCGCTGCTCGACGCGCTGGGCCAGGTCGGTTTCGCCCGCCTCGGCGAGACGCTGACGGCGTCGCAGGTGTCGGCGGGCGAGTCCTTCGCCGACCGCCTGGGCGCCCTGGCCCGCGCCTACGTCGGCTTCGCCGGTGGCAACGCGGAACTGCTGGACCTGATGTTCTCGATCAAGCACGACCCCGAGGCCTCCGAGGCCCTGGTCCGCGCCGCCCAGGACATGTCCACCCTCGCCACGCGCCTGATCACCGAGGGCCAGCGCCGCGGCGAGGTCCGCCCCGGCCCCGTCGAGAGCATCGCCGTCCCCCTCTTCACCACCCTCCACGGCTTCGCCAGCATCGCCGTCAGCGGCACCCACCCCTCCCAGACCCCCGACGAAGACCTGGAAAACATCATCGCCTTCACCCTCAGAGGCTGCGCCCCGGACGCCCCGGAGCGGGACGGGGACTCCCGCACGCCCTCCCTGTGACCGCCACCCACCCCTAGCATCACCCCCATGACAGCCAAGACGACAGGTCCAGCCGACGGGACGGCATCGGCAGCGGCGGTCTATGACCAACATGCCGACTGGTACGAGGAGTTCATGTCGGATGCCGGGCCCGGGGGGTATGTGCGGCGGGTGCACGGGGCGCTCGGAGGGCTGATGGAGGCCGGGGACGGGGTGTGTCTGGACGTCTGTTGCGGGACGGGGGCGCACGCGTCCGTGCCGGCCGGGCTGGGGTGGGCGCCGGTGGGGGTGGATCTGTCGGGCGGTCAACTGCGGCACGCGGTGGGGCGGTTGCCCGTCGCGCGGGCGGACGCCACCGCGCTGCCGTTCACGGACGCCTCGCTGCCCGCCGCCGTCTGCGTGCTGGCGCACACGGACCTGCCCGACTACCCGGCGGTGCTCCGCGAGATCTCCCGCGTGCTGCGCCCCGGCGGCCGTTTCACGCACCTGGGCGTACACCCCTGCTACATCGGGGCGTTCGCGGACTGGAGCGACGGGCCGAGGGTCGTCGTCGACGAGCGGTACGCCGAGCGCTCCCGCACCTTCGACGCGTGGAACCCCCAGGGAGTCCGCGCCCGCGTCGGCGCCTGGCACCTCCCGCTCGCGGACCTCCTCAACGCCACCTCGGACGCGGGCCTGCGGATCGTACGCACCGTCGAGGCAGGCCCCGGCGGCATCCCGGACCTGTTCGGATTCCTCGCCGTGAAACCGGCGGCGCCAAAAGGGGCGGGCGGGACGGGGCAGGACGCCGCCCCCGTCCTCACAACGCCCTGAGCGCCGCCGCCGTGGCGCGGGCGAGACCGGCCAGATAGCCCTTGGGCAGCTTGGGGCCGCGCACCACGACCGCCCGCCAGTACAGCGGCCCGGACATCAGGTCGAGCGCGAGGTCGAGGCTGATCCCCTCGCGGACCTCGCCCCGGGCCGCCGCCGCCGCGACGATCCCGTTCGCGACGCCCTGCTGACCCTCGCGCAGCGCCTTCTGCATGGCGTCGGCGATCTCGGGGTTGCGGGCCGCCTCGGCCTGGAGGTCGGGGATGATCTGGCCGGCCACGGGGTGCCGCAAGGCGCGTGAGGTGACCTCGTACAGCAGCCGCAGGTCGCCCTCCAGGGAGCCGGTGTCCGGCGCGGGCAGCCCCTGGACCGCCACCGCCGAGACCAGGTCGAGGACGAGGTGGAGCTTGGAGCGCCACCGCCGGTACACCGCCGTCTTGCCCACGCCCGCGCGGCGGGCGATGCCCTCGATGGACATCCGGGCATAACCGACGGCCGCGAGCTCCTCGAAGACGGCGACGCGGATGGCCTCGGTCACATCCTCCCGCAGGACGGCCGCGCCCGCGGGCGCCCGGCGTCGCGCGGGCTTCCCCGAGCCTGCACCGGTTCCCGCCCCGGTCCCGGCCTTGCCCCGGGTCACGGTGCCGGTCGCGGTCGCGGTGGCATCGGCGTTCGTCGTCATGCTTTCCAGCATAGGGCGTGACGACGAAACGGTTGCGTTCCGACGTGGAAAAGGCCTACTCTCACGTTGCGACGATACGGTCCCGTCCCGACGTAAGAAGACGGCAAAGACGACGTAAGAAGCAGGTCAAGGACGACGGACCGGACCGCCTCGCAACCCACCCCCCGAGCGAAAGCAGCGGATGTGAGCCAGGTCCTCGACACACCGCCCCCGGTGTCGGCCTCCCCTGCCGACAAGACAGCCGGCCACCCCGCCGCCGAGACCTCCGAGGCGCTCGCCGCCCGGTACGGGCTCAGCGTCAGCGGTGCCCGCCCCTCCCTGCCCGACTACATCCGCCAGCTGTGGGCGCGGCGCCACTTCATCACCGCCTTCGCCACCGCCCGGCTCACCGCCCAGTACAGCCAGGCGAAGCTCGGCCAGGTCTGGCAGGTGGCGACCCCGCTGCTCAACGCGGCGGTCTACTACTTCATCTTCGGCGTCCTGATGGGCACCAGCAGGGGCATCCCCGACTACATCCCGTTCCTGGTCACCGGCGTCTTCGTGTGGACCTTCACGCAGAGCTCGATCATGTCGGGCACCAAGGCCATCTCCGGCTCCATCGGGCTCGTCCGGGCCCTGCACTTCCCGCGGGCCGCGCTTCCGGTGTCGTACTGCCTCCAGCAGCTCCAGCAGCTGCTGTTCTCCATGTGCGCGCTGGTCGTGATCCTGCTCGCCTTCGGAGTGCCGGTCAGCGCGTCCTGGCTGCTGATCGTCCCCGCCCTCACGCTCCAGTTCGTCTTCAACGCGGGCGTCGCGATGATCATGGCGCGGATGGGCGCGAAGTTCCCCGACATCTCGCAGCTCATGCCGTTCCTGCTGCGGACCTGGATGTACATCTCGGGCGTCATGTGGAGCATCGAGAAGGTCCTCAAGCACCAGGACCTGCCCCACTGGGTCCTGGTCGCGCTCCAGTCCAACCCCGCCGCCGTCTACATCGACCTGATGCGGTTCGCGCTGATCGACAGCTTCCACGCCGGTCAGCTGCCGCCGCACGTGTGGGCGGTCGCGACGGGCTGGGCGCTGCTCGCCGGCGTCGGCGGGTTCCTGTACTTCTGGAAGGCTGAGGAGACGTACGGCCGTGGCTGACATCATCACGAAGAGCACCGCCAGGAGCGGGGCCGGCGTCGAGACGCCGCTGGGCACCGCCGAGACCGTCGCCAACACGGACTCCTCCGGCGAGCCCATCCCCACCGTCATCGTCGACGGCGTCGACATCATCTACCGCGTCAACGGCACCGGCGGCGGCCGCGGTTCCGCCACCGCCGCGCTCAACCGCATGCTGCGCCGCGGCAAGACCGAGAAGGCCTCCGGCGTGCGCAAGGTGCACGCCGTCAAGAACGTCTCCTTCACGGCGTACCGCGGCGAGGCCATCGGCCTGATCGGCACCAACGGCTCGGGCAAGTCCACGCTGCTCAAGGCGTGCGCGGGCCTCCTCCCGGTGGAGAACGGCAAGATCTACACCGACGGCCAGCCCTCCCTGCTCGGCGTCAACGCGGCCCTGATGGGCGACCTCACCGGCGAGCGCAACGTCTACCTCGGCGGCCTCGCGATGGGCATGTCCAAGGAACAGGTGCGCGAGCGCTACCAGGAGATCGTCGACTTCTCCGGCATCAACGAGAAGGGCGACTTCATCACGCTGCCGATGCGGACGTACTCCTCCGGCATGTCGGCCCGTCTCCGGTTCTCCATCGCCGCCGCCAAGGACCACGACGTCCTGCTGATCGACGAGGCCCTCGCGACGGGTGACCGCTCCTTCCAGAAGCGCTCCGAGGCCCGCATCCGGGAGCTGCGCAAGACCGCGGGCACCGTCTTCCTGGTGAGCCACAACAACAAGTCGATCCGCGACACCTGCGACCGGGTGCTCTGGCTGGAGCGCGGCGAGCTGCGGCTGGACGGCCCGACCGGGGAAGTCCTCAAGGAGTACGAGAAGTTCACGGGCAAGTAGACCCGCACCGACGGAAAAGGGGGCGCCCCCAGCTGTGACAGCTGGGGGCGCCCCCTTCGGCGTACCGCAGGAAATCCTGACCCCGTACGGCTATGAATGCGTCCGCAGCAGCGTCCGCATGGTCCGCATGGCCACCGACAGATTCGCCAGGTCGAACGAGTCCGAGCCGCGGATCTCCTCCAGGGTCGCGCGGGCCCGGCCGAGGATCGCCGCGTTCTTCTCCTCCCAGGCCTTGAAGCGCTGCTCGGGAGTGGAGGTGCCGTTGCCCACCGTCAACACGTCGGCGGTGAGGGCCGCGTGGGCCGCGTACAGGTCCTCGCGGATGGAGGCGCGGGCCATCGACTGCCAGCGGTCGGCGCGCGGAAGCTCGATGATGCGGTCCATCAACTGGGTGATGCCGAGGCGGTCGGCGAGGTCGTAGTAGACCTCGGCCACCGCCATCGGGTCCTTCCCGGTGCGGTCGGCCACCGCGACGATGTCCAGGGTCGGGAAGGCCGAGGAGAACCCGGCGACCCGCGTGGCGAGTTCGTCCGGGACGCCCGCGCCCGACAGCTCGTCGAAGATCTGCTGGTACCACTCCAGGTCCGCGCCGCGCAGCAACTTGGGCAGCTGCGACCACACTTGCTCGACCCCGTCGCTGAAGAAGTCGATGGTCTCGGCGAGTTGGAGTGGCTGCGGCCGGTTGTTCAGCAGCCAGCGCGTGCCGCGCTCGACGAGCCGGCGGGAGTGCAGCCGGATCCGGGTCTGGACGTCGGCGGCGACGACATTGTCGAGCGCCTCCACCGCGTCCCACACCTGGCTCGACTCGAAGATCGCACGGGCGGCGGTCTGCGCCCGGACGATCTCCTCCAGCGAGGCGCCGGTCTCCTCACGCAGACGGTGCAGGAAGCTCGTACCACCGGTGTTGACCGTGTCGTTGACCAGCACGGTCGTCACGATCTCGCGGCGCAGCGCGTGCGCGTCGATCTGCTCGCGGTACTTCTCGCGCAACGCGGTCGGGAAGTACGCGTGCAACAGCCGCTGGAGGTAAGGGTCGTCGGGCAGTGAGGTGGCGAGCAGCGCGTCGGAGACCGTGATCTTCGTGTACGCGAGGAGGACGGCCGTCTCCGGACCGGTCAGCCCCTGCCCGGAGTTGAGCCGCTCGCGGATCTGCCGGTCGGTGGGCAGGAACTCCAGGGCGCGGTCGAGGTGCCCCTCCCTGACCAGGTGGCGCATGAAGCGCTGCTGGGCGTGGAGCATGTCGGGCGACTGGGCGAGCGCGTTGGAGATCGCCACGTTCTGCGCGTAGTTGTTGCGCAGGACCAGGGCTCCGACCTCGTCGGTCATCTCGGCGAGCAGCTTGTTGCGCTGCTTGACGGTCTGGTCGCCGTTGGTCACCACCGCGTTGAGCAGGATCTTGATGTTCACCTCGTGGTCGGAGGTGTCCACGCCCGCGCTGTTGTCGATCGCGTCGGTGTTGATCCTGCCGCCGTGCTGCGCGAACTCGATGCGGCCGAGCTGGGTGAGCCCCAGGTTGCCGCCCTCGCCCACGACCTTGACCCGCAGGTCGGCGCCGTCGACGCGGATGGCGTCGTTGGCCTTGTCGCCGACGTCCGCGTGCGTCTCGACGGACGCCTTCACGTACGTACCGATGCCGCCGTTCCACAGCAGGTCGACCGGCGCCTTCAGGATCGCCTTCATCAGGTCGGCCGGGGTCATCTTGGCGACGCCTGCCTCGATGCCGAGGGCCTCGCGGATGTGCGCGTTGATCGGGATGGCCTTGGCGGTCCGCGGGAAGACGCCGCCGCCGGCGGAGATCAGCCCGCTGTCGTAGTCGGCCCACGAGGAGCGCGGCAGCTCGAAGAGACGGCGCCGCTCGGCGTACGACGTCGCGGAGTCCGGCTTCGGGTCGATGAAGATGTGCCGGTGGTCGAAGGCCGCGACCAGCCGGATGTGCTCGCTGAGCAGCATGCCGTTGCCGAACACGTCACCGGACATGTCACCGACGCCGACCACCGTGAAGTCCTGCGTCTGGGTGTTCACGCCCAGCTCACGGAAGTGCCGCTTGACGGACTCCCAGGCACCGCGCGCGGTGATGCCCATCTTCTTGTGGTCGTACCCGGCGGAACCGCCGGAGGCGAAGGCGTCGCCGAGCCAGAAGTTGTAGCTCTCGGCGACCCCGTTGGCGATGTCCGAGAAGGTCGCGGTGCCCTTGTCGGCGGCGACGACGAGATAGGTGTCGTCCTCGTCGTGCCGTACGACGTCCACGGGCGGGACGACCTCACCGGCCACCATGTTGTCGGTGATGTCGAGCAGTGCGGAGATGAAGGTCTTGTAGCTCCTGATGCCCTCGGCGAGCCACGCGTCGCGGTCCACGGACGGGTCGGGCAGCTGCTTGGCGACGAATCCGCCCTTGGCGCCGACGGGCACGATGACGGTGTTCTTCACCATCTGCGCCTTGACCAGCCCGAGGATCTCTGTCCGGAAGTCTTCCTTCCGGTCGGACCAGCGCAGACCACCACGTGCCACCTTGCCGAACCGCAGGTGAACACCCTCGACGCGCGGTGAGTACACCCAGATCTCGTACGCCGGACGCGGCGCCGGCAGGTCCGGGATGGCCTGCGGGTCGAACTTCATGGAGACGTACTCATGGGGCTTCGCGCCCAGCGCCTCCTGGAAGAAGTTGGTCCGCAGGGTCGCCTTGATGACGGTGAGGAAGGACCGCAGGATCCGGTCCTCGTCCAGGCTGGCCACCTGGTCGAGCGCGGCCTCCAGCTCCTCCATCAGCGCGTCGGTCAGCTCGACACCGGCGCGCTGGCGGTCCGGCGACATCCGCGCCTCGAAGAGGGAGACGAGCAGCCGGGTGGTGTGGACGTTGTTGCGGAGGGTGTCCTCCATGTAGTCCTGGCTGAAGGTCGAGCCCGCCTGGCGCAGGTACTTGGCGTACGCGCGCAGCACCATCGCCTGCCGCCAGCTGAGCCCGGCGCTCAGCACCAGCGCGTTGAAGCCGTCGTTCTCGGCGGCGCCGGTCCAGGTGGCGGCGAAGGCCTGCTGGAACCGCTCGCGGCCGTCGTCGCCGAGCGTGTCCCCGTTGCCGTTGAGCGACTTGGGCAGGCGCAGGCCGAAGTCGTAGATCCAGGCGGTCGTACGGTCCGAGCAGCGCAGCTCGTACGGGCGCTCGTCGATGACCTCGACACCCATGCGGTTGATCGCGGGGAGCACCGCGGAGAGTGAGACCTGCTCACCCGTGCGGTAGATCTTGAAGCGGCGCTCGCCGGGGCCCGCGCCGACCGGCTCGTACAGGCTGAGGGCGAAGTCCTTGGTGTCGTCCTTGGCCAGCTCATCCAGGTGGACCAGGTCGGCGACGGCCGCGCGCGGGTTGTGGTCGGCCTTGTATCCCTCGGGGAACGCGCCCCCGTACCTGCGCACCAGTTCGGCCGCGCGCTCCTCGCCCAGCTCGGCGGTCAACGCCTCCCCGAAACCGTCGGCCCACGAGCGGGCGGCCTCGACGAGCCGCGCCTCGATGCGCTCCTTGTCGGTGTCGGAGAGCTGCGGCAGTTCGGTGCCCTGCTCGACCCGGACCACGAAGTGCAGCCGGGACAGGATCGACTCGGTGTTCCAGGCCGTGAAGTCGACGCTGGTGCCGTTCAGTTCTTCCTTGAGGATGTCGATGATCCGCAGGCGCACGCCGGTGGTGTAGCGGTCGCGCGGGAGGTAGACGAGCGCGGAGTAGTAACGCCCGTACTCGTCCTGGCGCAGGTACAGCCGCAGCCGGCGCCGCTCCTGGAGGTAGAGGACGGAGGTGACGATGGACCGCAGTTCGTCCGCCGGGGTCTGGAACAGCTCGTCGCGGGGGTAGGTCTCCAGGATCTGGAGCAGGTCGCGCCCGTCGTGGCTGTTGGGCGAGAACCCGGCACCGCGCAGGACCTCCTCGACCTTGCGGCGCACCACGGGAACCCGCCGCACCGACTCGGTGTACGCGGCGGAGGAGAAGAGCCCGAGGAAGCGCCGCTCGCCGATCACGTTGCCGTCGGCGTCGAACTTCTTCACACCGACGTAGTCGAGGTACGACGGACGGTGCACGGTGGATCGGCTGTTGGCCTTGGTCAGCACCAGCATCCTGTGCTCGCGGGCCTTGGCGCGGGCGTCCGCGGGGAGCCGCTCGAAGGACGGGCTGACCGGGTGGCTGTCCTCGCCGACGTGCCGCGGGTCGGAGCGCAGGATGCCGAGGCCGGTGCCGGCCACGGCGGCGAGGGCGTCGTCGTCCCGCAGTTCGTACTCCCGGTATCCCAGGAAGGTGAAGTGGTCCTCGGCGAGCCAGCGCAGCAGCTCCCGGGCCTCCTCGACCTCCTGGTCGCGCAGGTCGTCGGCGGTCGGCTCCTTGGGCAGCTCCTCCGCGATGCGCAGCGCGGCGTCGCGCATCTTCTCCCAGTCCTCGACGGTCTCGCGGACGTCGGAGAGCACGCGCAGCAGGTCGGCGGTGATCTGCTTGAGATCCGCGCGGTCGGTCTCGCGGTCGACCTCGACATGGATCCAGGACTCGACGGCCGCGTCGTGCGGGAGATCGCCGGTGGGCCGGGTCGGCAGGACCTCGACGAGCTTGCCGGTGACGTCGCGCCGTACGACGACCTGGGGGTGGATGACGAGGTGGATGCCGCGCGCCTGGCGGGACAGCTCGTTGGTGACCGAGTCGACGAGGAAGGGCATGTCGTCGGTCACGACCTCGACGACGGAGTGGCTGCAGGTCCAGCCGTTCTCCTCGACGGTCGGTGTGTGGACCCGCACGTTGGCCGTGCCCTGGGGACGGTTCTCGGCCAGTCGGTAGTGCGAGAAGGCGGCTCCGAAGACGTCGACCGGATCACGGTCGGTCAGGTCCTCCGCTGCGGTGTGCAGGTAGTAGCGCTGGAGGAACGCGAACACGGTGTCCCGGTCAGGAGTGTCCTCGCCCGTCGTCCCAGTCGGTAGGTGCCCCCCGACCGGGCTGTTCTCAGCTACCCGGGCGGCCCGTTCGAGCAGCTCGGCCTTGGCTTCGTCCAGCTTGGTCTGCATTGTCCTCTGGCTCCTGTCGCGCGCCATTGCGTGACGTAGAAGGAAGTACGGTCTCTTCTCCGACGCAACGCCGTGACGCGGGGTGTCCGGTCTGGTCCGACGCTATGCCGCATGGAGAGATGAGCGGGGGGTTATCGGCCATTCTTGGCACCCGCGGCGACTGTGACACTGCTCTCGGCAGCGTCGGCGCCCCGGATGCTCCAGGCCCTGTGCCAGGTGCTTTCGGCACCCCGGATGTCGCTCCGGGGGTCCGTGCCGCCCTCGACTCCCCGACCCGCCCGCGAAGATCAACGACCGCCGCCCGGTCACGGATGTCGTCCGTGCGCTCCGGGCGCGGGGCAGGGGCGTCGATGCCCCCGCGAGATATCGCGCTGATCACGCCACCAGGCTATCGCTCCCCACCCCGGGGCCGTCATGAGCCGTATGTGTACAAAAGCAGGGGTGGAACTTTGACACTCTGCACAGGGACGAAAGGGACGCCGACGTGCAGGGTGGTCGGCTCCCCCGCGAATCAGGCCCGTTGGGGACTCACCGGCCTCGGCGGCCCCTGCGACACCGACGGGCCGCGGTCGCCCCGGACCCCGCCTCGGTCAGGCCGGACCCCGCCTCGGTCAGGCCGCCAACCGCTGGGCCTCTACGACCGCTTCCTCCAGGCTGTCCACCACGGGCACGCCGACCTTCTCCAGGCTGGCACGGCCGTGCGAACCGCCGGTGTAGAGGACCGCCTGCGCGCCCACGTGCCGCGCGGCTATCGCGTCGTCGGAGGCGTCGCCGATCACCACCACCCGGGCCGGGTCCACAGCGGTGAGCGCGCTCAGGTGCCGCACCATGTGCTCGGCCTTGCTGCCGCCGGAGGGCCCGGTCCGCCCGTCCACCCGTACGAAGTGCGGCTCGATCCCGAACCCCCGCACCAACGGGACCAGTTCGTCGTGCACGTACATGCTGAGGATCGACTGGCTGTGCCCCGCCGACCCCCACTCGGCGAGCAGGCCCGGCACACCCACGGTGAGCTCGCACGCCGCCCGCTGAGCCGCGTAGTAACGATGGAAGGTCTCGTCCATGACCTGCCACTCGGCATCGGTCGGCAGCCGGCCCATCAGCCGCTCGTAGAACTTCGGCACCGGGACGCAGTACAACGCTCGGTACCGCTCCAGCGTGATCGGTTCGAGGCCCAGCTCGGCGAACGCCGCGTTCGTCGCCCCGATGATGGCTGCGTTGTCGTGGAACAGCGTCCCGTTCCAGTCCCACACGATATGTGCTGCTTCGCGCTTCCCCATGACAGAAAAAGTACCCGCCGCCACTGACAACGCTCCACAAAATTCCTCCGCGGCCACCGTCCCGGGCGACTCCGCGACGAACGGGGAGGTCCCGGTCCCCCAGTCCTGCCGGGTCAGTCCCCCAGGCCCACCAGCTGGGGAATCTCCTGCGTGGCGAACCACAGCAACTCGTGGTCCTCGGCCCCGTCCACGACGAACTGGGCGTCGTCGTCCCCGTGATCGGCCGCCCCCAGCGCGTCCACCGCGGCGGAGATGTCCGTCTCAGCGTCCGTCAGGTCGACATGCACGGCGGCGGCCTTGGCCATCGGTACGGCCGCGGACACCCGTACCTCGCCGAGCGCTCCGGGCTCAAGGCCCCGGTCGGGATCGGCGACCGCGTCACGGTCGGCCACGTCCACCGCGAGGACCACGCGGCGCCGGACGGCTCCGGGATCGACCGCGAGCAGCCGCAGCGAGGCGAGCGCGGCACGGTTCAGCGCCGCGTACTCGAGCTCCTCGATGTCGTCGGAGAGGTACCACTCCCGCAACGCGGGGGTGACGGCGTACGCGACGAACGGTCCCGCCCCCAGCTCCCCCGCCTTGTACGCCTCGGCGAGACCGGAGAGGGTCAGGGGGACGTAGACGCGCATGGCTGGCCGCTTTCGTAGTCGGAGAGGTCCGGGAAGGGTGGTCCCGCGCCTCCCGGGAGGGTCTTCAGGATACGTGCGGGCGTCCCCTTTCGAGTCCCCGGCCATGTCCTCGGGAGCGTCCACCCCCGGCCCGCGATTCACCCGGTGCACCCCGGCGCCGCCAAGGCTCCCGTCCCTCCCGGCCACCCTGATAGGTGAACATTCCGGCCGCCCCGACGCGCGCCCCACGTCCTTGCGGAGGCCCGCCCCCGCCTCGTACAAGATCCCCAACGCAAAAGTTACTGCCCGGTATCAAACCGGGCCCATCGAGCGGGGACCACGGATGAACAAGGTGATGACCAGGACGACACGCCGCCCGGGCACCCGCCCGCCGGGCCGCCAGGACCCCCGCCGCCCCGGCAGCACCACACCTCGCGCACCGGGCGGAGGCACACCTCGCACACCCCCGGAAGGCAGCCCGTCCCCCAAGTCCCCCACCGGAAACACCTCCCCCACCACACCGCTCGCGGTGGCGGAGTCCACCACACCGGTCACGATCCCGGGGTCCACCACACCGGTCACGACACCCGGGACCGTCACGCCGGTCACGCCCCCCACGACTCGGCCCCCGGCGGCACCGTCCCGTACCCGCCCCCGTACGACACCGTCCGGAGCCCTGCCCTCTACCGCTACCGATACCGCTCCCGCCGAGGCCCCGCGCGGCGGCCGGACCCCCGGTCGAGCGACCCCGGGTCAAGCCCTCCAGCCGCCCGCCCCCGCGCCCCACAGGCCCGCTCCCCAGCCCCGCCCCACCGATCTCTTCGCCGACCTCCTCCTCGCCGTCCTGAGCGGCCAGCGCCCCGTCCACTGCATGCTGCGCCACACCGCGGGCCGCGCCTACGACGAACTCGCCTGGCTGGCCGAACGCGGCCCCCTGCGCACCCGCGGCACCCGGCCGGTCGTCCGCGACATCGGCTACTACGTGCCGCGCACCGGCGCGATCGAGGCCTTCGCCCGCATCGGCGCGGGCGACCAGCTCCGCGCCATGGCCTTCCGGCTGGAGCAGGCGGCCGACCTCCGCTGGCGCTGCACGGCGGTCGAACTGGGCGGCCCGCGCATGCCCCACACCGACGACGACTGAGACCACCGAACCGGCGTCGGCAACAGCAACGGTGTCGACCTCCGCACAGGGAAAGGGCCGGGCACCCGAAGGTGCCCGGCCCTCAGCCGAACGCTGGACCACCGGCTCGCCGGCGGGTCGACGTCACCGACCCACCGGCCGACTCACCGCCCGGTCACTTCTTGCGGCGTCGCGTGCCCTTCTGCTGCTTGCGGCGCTCCGCGCGCGTGAGGCCGTCCGACTCCGAGCGCACCGGCTCGTCGTCGTTGGCGAAGTCGCCCTCGACCACGCCGCCTTCGCCGTCCACGGTGGGCGCGGAGAAGTGCAGCCGGTCCGGGCGCTGCGGGGCGTCGAGCCCCTTGGCGCGGATCTCGGGACGCGCGGCCACCGGGACGGCGTCCGTCTTCTTGTCCAGGGAAGGCGCGCTGTCCTCGACCGGGACCTCCTCGACCTGCTGCTCGACCTGGACCTCCAGGTTGAACAGGTAGCCGACGGACTCCTCCTTGATGCCGTCCATCATGGCGGTGAACATGTCGAAGCCCTCGCGCTGGTACTCGACCAGGGGGTCCTTCTGCGCCATGGCGCGCAGACCGATGCCCTCCTGGAGGTAGTCCATCTCGTAGAGGTGCTCGCGCCACTTGCGGTCCAGGACCGACAGCACGACCCGGCGCTCCAGCTCACGCATGATCTCGGAGCCGAGCTGCTCCTCACGGGCCGCGTACTGCTCGTGGACGTCGTCCTTGATGGACTCGGAGATGAAGTCGGCGGTCAGACCGGCACGGTCACCGGCGGCCTCCTCAAGCTCCTCGACGGTGACCTTCACCGGGTAGAGCTGCTTGAAGGCGCCCCACAGCCGGTCCACGTCCCATTCCTCGGCGAAGCCCTCGGCGGTCTCGGCCTCGATGTACGCGTCGATCGTGTCGTCCGTGAAGTGCTGGATCTGCTCCTGGAGGTCCTCGCCCTCCAGGACACGGCGGCGCTCGCCGTAGATGACCTCGCGCTGTCGGTTGAGGACCTCGTCGTACTTCAGGACGTTCTTGCGGGTCTCGAAGTTCTGCTGCTCGACCTGCGACTGGGCGGACGCGATCGCGCGCGTGACCATCTTGTTCTCGATCGGTACGTCGTCGGGGACGTTGGCCATCGACATGACCCGCTCGACCATCTGGGCCTTGAAGAGGCGCATCAGGTCGTCACCCAGCGACAGGTAGAAGCGGGACTCGCCCGGGTCGCCCTGACGGCCGCTACGACCGCGCAGCTGGTTGTCGATACGCCGGGACTCGTGCCGCTCGGTGCCCAGGACGTAGAGCCCGCCGAGGTCCTTGACCTCCTCGAACTCGGTCTCCACCGCCTTCGCGGCCCTCTCCAGGGCGGCGGGCAGTGCCGCGGCCCACTCCTCAAGGTGCTCCTCGGGGTCGAGGCCGCGCTGGCGCAGCTCCGCCTCGGCGAGGTCGTCGGGGTTGCCGCCGAGCTTGATGTCCGTACCACGGCCGGCCATGTTCGTGGCCACGGTCACGGCGCCCTTGCGGCCGGCCTGGGCGATGATCGGCGCCTCACGGTCGTGCTGCTTGGCGTTGAGCACCTCGTGCTGGATGCCGCGCTTGGAGAGCTGCTGCGAGAGGTACTCGGACTTCTCGACCGACGTCGTACCGACGAGGATCGGCTGGCCCTTCTCGTGCTTCTCGGCGATGTCATCGACCACCGCGTCGAACTTGGCGACCTCGGTGCGGTAGATCAGGTCCGACTGGTCCTTGCGGACCATGGGCCTGTTGGTCGGGATCGGGACGACGCCGAGCTTGTAGATCTGGTGGAACTCGGCGGCCTCGGTCATCGCCGTACCGGTCATGCCGGAGAGCTTGTCGTAGAGGCGGAAGAAGTTCTGGAGGGTGATCGTGGCGAGCGTCTGGTTCTCGTCCTTGATGTCCACACCTTCCTTCGCCTCGATCGCCTGGTGCATGCCCTCGTTGTAGCGGCGGCCGGCGAGGATACGGCCGGTGTGCTCGTCGACGATCATGACTTCGCCGTCGATGACGACGTAGTCCTTGTCCTTCTTGAAGAGTTCCTTGGCCTTGATGGCGTTGTTCAGGTAACCCACCAGCGGGGTGTTCACCGACTCGTAGAGGTTGTCGATGCCCAGCCAGTCCTCGACCTTGGCGACGCCGGACTCGTGGATGGCGACGGTGCGCTTCTTCTCGTCGACCTCGTAGTCCCCGGTCTCCTCGATGCCCTTGAGGGTGTTGCCCGCCTCGCCCCTCTTCAGCCGCGTGACCAGCTTGGCGAAGTCGCCGTACCACTTGGTGGCCTGGTCGGCAGGACCGGAGATGATCAACGGCGTACGGGCTTCGTCGACGAGGATGGAGTCGACCTCGTCGACGATCGCGAAGTTGTGGCCCCGCTGCACCAGTTCGTCCTGCGACCACGCCATGTTGTCGCGCAGGTAGTCGAAGCCGAACTCGTTGTTCGTGCCGTACGTGATGTCGCACGCGTACTGCTCGCGACGCTGGGCCGGCGTCATGTTGGCGAGGATGCAGCCGACGCTCAGACCCAGGAACTTGTGGACGCGGCCCATCATTTCGGAGTCGCGCTCGGCCAGATAGTCGTTGACCGTGATGAAGTGAACGCCGTCTCCGGTGAGGGCGTTCAGATACGCGGGCAGCGTGCCGACCAGGGTCTTGCCCTCACCGGTCTTCATCTCGGCGACGTAGCCCAGGTGGAGGGCCGCGCCACCCATCATCTGCACGTCGTAGTGACGCTGGCCAAGGACGCGCTTGGCAGCCTCGCGGACGGTCGCGAAGGCCTCGGGCAGCAGGTCGTCGAGGCTTTCGCCGTCGGCGTACCGCTGCTTGTACTCATCGGTGAGGGCCCTCAGCTCGGCGTCGGAGAGGTCGACGAAGTCCTCTTCGATGGAGGTGACCTGGTCCGCGATGCGGTGCAGCTTGCGCAGGATCTTGCCTTCGCCTGCACGCATGATCTTCGAGAGGACGGACACGGGGGTTTGTCTCCTTGCCGGTCGGGCCTGGGACGGTCGGTTTCAATGACAGATAATTAGCAGCTTGAGCAACGGCCATCGTAAGCGAGGACCCCACCGCGCCGGGAGGTCTGCACGTGACAGCCACCAGGACAACGGGCAGGGGTTGCGGAAGGTGCCGCGTTCCCGACGCGAAAAGTAATCGGGCAAACACTCTCGGCAAAGTAATGGCGTCCTTCCGCCCTCCCGAGCAGAATCGGCCGATGGACCCCGTCACCCTGGCCACGGACCGCCTCCTGCTGCGCACCGTCGGACCGCACGACACCGACGCCGTGTACGACGCCGTCCAGGACCCCGACATCCAGCGCTGGACCACGATCCCGTCGCCCTATCTGCCCGAGCACGCGGCGGGGTTCACCGACCAGATCGTGCCGGACGGCTGGACCGACGGCTCCATGTTCACCTTCGGGATCTTCCTCCCCGCCGGAGAACTCGTCGGCATGCTCGCCATCACGATGCGTTCCCTGGGCACCGGCGAGATCGGCTTCTGGGCGAGGAAGGAACACCGCGGCCACGGCTATGTCACCGAGGCCGCGCTCGCCGCCTCCCGCTGGGCCTTCACCGACATCTCCCTCGACCGGGTGGAATGGCGTGCCGAGGTCGGCAACGCGGCCTCCCTCGCCGTCGCCGAACGCACCGGCTTCACCCTCGAAGGCACCCTCCGCTCCGCCATCAACAACAAGGGCGTACGCCGGGACTGTTGGGTCGCCTCCCTCCTCCCCTCCGACCTGGGCCTACCGTCAACGGCCCCGTACTTGCCGGCGCCCTCACAACGGGCGTAGCTGTGGGCATGCGTGCCGCAAGGGGCGGCACGGGTGGGCACAGCGGCACCCGGCACCCGGCACCCCGCACCCCGCACCCCGCACCCCGCGAGCGCGGCAAGCACACCCACCCCGAGGCCGGCCCGCACCCCGAGCCCGGCCCGCTCGCCGGGCGGCCCGGGAACGGGCGCGCGCACCGGCGACCCCGTTGTCAGTGGCACCGCCTACCGTGAGCACATGACGAGCCACCCGCGTCCCACCACCACACTCTCCGCCGACGAGGCCCGCCGCATCGCCCTGCGCGCCCAGGGCTTCCTCGGCGCCCCGAACCGCAGAGGCGGAGTGCGCGGAGTCCTCCGCCACCTGGGCGCGGTCCAGCTCGACACGATCTCCGTCCTCGCCCGCTCCCACGAACTCGTCCCGTACGCCCGCCTGGGCGCGGTGGGCCGCACGGCGGTCGACCAGGCGTACTGGACACCGGGCCCGGACGGCGCACCCCACGCCTTCGAGTACTGGTCCCACGCGGCCTGCATCCTCCCCGTCGAGGAGTGGCCCCACTTCGCCTTCCGCCGCCGCGCCTACCGCGCCCGCCCGCACTGGAACCACGACCTCCCCGACGGCACCTACGACCAGGTCATCAAGCAGCTCCGCACCGAAGGCCCCCTCACGGCCACGGATCTGGGCGGTGCGAAGAAGACCAGCGAGTGGTGGGACTGGTCGGGCACCAAGGTCGCCGTGGAGCGCGCGCTGATGTACGGCGAGGTGGTGTGCACCGAACGCCGCGGCTGGAAGCGGGTGTACGACCTCGCCGAGCGCGCCATCCCCGATGCGCTGCTCCACGACGAGCTGGACGACGCGGAGTGCGTGCGCCGCCTGGTGCGCCTGGCGGGCCAGTCCCTGGGCGTCGGCACCCGCGCGGACATCGCCGACTACCACCGGCTCAGGGGAGACCAGGTCGACGCGGTGATCACGGACTCGGGCCTGGTCCCGGTGGCGGTGGAGGGCTGGGGCAAGCCGGCCTGGGCGGACCCGACGGCTCTGGAGACCGTCCCGCGCGGGCGCCACCGTACGACGCTGCTGTCGCCGTTCGACTCCCTCGTCTGGGAGCGGGCGCGCACCGAGCGGATCTTCGGCTTCACCCACCGCCTGGAGGCGTACACCCCCAAACCGAAGCGGGTGTACGGCTACTTCGCGATGCCGGTCCTGGCCGGCGGCCGGCTCGTCGGCCGTGTGGACCCGGCCCGCGAGGGCCGCACCCTGGTCGCCAAACAGGTCACCCTGGACGGCCCCAAGGCGGTCCCCGCGGTGGCCCAGGCCCTGGTGGAGGCCGCGAGTTGGGTGGACTGCACGGACGTACGGGTGGAGCGGGTGGCCGCCCCGGAGCTGCGCGCCCCCCTCGCGAGAGAGCTGGCCCTCGCCCTCGCGTGACCGCCCCGCACGCCCAACTCACCGAAAGAACCCGGTGAACCCGGTGAACCCGGTGAACCCGACCGCCTAGCGAATCTCGAGGATCTTCTCCCGCATCGCGTACACCACGGCCTCCATCCTGGAGTGCAGTTGCAGCTTCTCCAGGATGTTGCGCACGTGGTTCTTCACGGTGTTCTCGGAGATGAACAACTCCTTGGCGATATCGCGGTTGTTCATCCCGGTGGCCACGAGCTTGAGAACCTCCAGCTCGCGTTCGGTCAGCCGCGGCGCGGGCACCAGTCGTCGCTCGTCGGTGCGCTGGATCATCGACTTGAACTCGGTGAGCAGTTTCGACGCCATGGAAGGGCTGATCTGCGACTGACCGTCGGCCACCGCGCGAATGGCCGTGGCCACCTCGTCCGTGGAAATCTCCTTGAGGAGATAACCGGTCGCGCCCGCCTTGATCGCGTCGTAGAGATCCGCTTCCTCGTCGCTGATCGTCAACATGATGATCTTCGCGCTGGGAGCCACCTCCTTGATGGAGGTGCACGCCTCGATACCGCCCCGCTTGGGCATCCGTACGTCCATCAGCACGATGTCGGGCAGCAGATCGGCCGCTTTGTCGACCGCCTCGGCCCCGTCACCCGCCTCACCGACGACCTGGATGTCCTCCTCGGCGGCGAGCACGATCTCCAGGCCGCGGCGGAAGAGGGCGTGGTCGTCCACGACCAGGACCCGGATGGGCTCCTTGCGCGGAGACCCCGCGTCCGGCCCCATGCCGGCGACGCCGTCATCGGCATCCCCGTCACGCATCGGTCCGAAGCTGTCCGCCATCGTTCCTCCCCCTGAAGGCCGTGGCCTGTGGTTCTGTGCCATCGCCAACCCAAGGCAGCGGCCCACGGGTTGGGCCGGTGCGGCCATGATTCCATGCCCGGGCGACAGCGCGGTGACAGAACGGGGCGCGAGAGCCCGCACACCGGTGCCCCTGGGGGCGCACGAGCGCTCCAGGGGCACCGGCTCAACCGTCACCTGGGTGGGTCAGCCGCCGAGCGCACCGCCCGGCGCGGTCGACCCGGCCTGGGCGACCATCGGGTCGGTGTTGAGGTGGATGACGCCGTAGTCGTACGCGTGCCGCCGGTAGACGACACTCGGTTCCTTGGTCTCGGAGTCGACGAACAGATAGAAGTCGTGCCCGACCAGCTCCATCTCGTAGAGCGCCTGGTCGAGCGTCATCGGGGCGGCCACATGGGACTTCTCGCGGACGACGAGGGGGCCTTCACCCATGACCTCGAGAGGACCGACCTTCTTGGTCGGCACGCTTTCGGGTTCGTCGTCGTGGACGACACTGCCGTTGCCGTTCAGCGTCGCGGCGTCCGGCACGCGGTCGGCGACCTCCGCGGCGGAGATCCTGCCGGTCCCACGGCGGGTGTAGCGCTTGTCGTGCTGCTTGCGCAGCCGGGCCTCGAGCTTGTCCGCCGCCAGGTCGAGTGCCGCGTACGGGTCGTTCGCCGACGCCTCCGCCCGGATCACCGGGCCGCGGGAGCGGAGTGTGATCTCCACCCGGTCACAACGGTCCGCCTGCCGAGGGTTGGGCTCCTTGGACACCTCGACGTCGAGGCTGATCACCTTGCCATCGAGCTTCTGGATCTTCTCCAGCTTCAGCTTCTCGGCCACGTGCTTCCGGAACCTCTCGGGCACCTCGGTCTTGCGGCCCTTGACGACGATGTCCACGCAGAACTCCGTTCCCGGATAGCCCCGCTCCAGCGGCGGAGCATCTCCCTTTTGCACCAGGCTCCGGTGAACTCCGGAACCTCGGACTCGGTGACTTTCACCTCCTCCTCCCCCATGGGCAAGATCTACACCCCGGCCGGTGCGGGTGATTGCAGAAAACCCGCGGCACGGCATTCGGATATGCGAGGTTCGGCCTGCGCCTTTGCCTCACAACCGAACATATCTCGCCCGGACGGATGACGTCACCCTCTACTGCCGCGTACCTCCGTTCAGGTGAATTGACCGGCTCATTACCTGCAACGATGAAAGTTCTCAGTCAGTTCCGGTTTATTTCGAACGAGTCCGAAGGCGCCGCGACCACAGCCGCGCAGATCATGACTCCCGCTTCACCGACACCCGTCACGTCTCCCGCTCCGTCCGTCCTCGTGTCGTTCCGGGCCCGCCGCCCGCCCGGCATCTGCCGGGCCGTCCGGGCCGTGTGCGGCTCGCCCACTGCCCTCGCTGTCGTCGCGTCCGGCCTTCGTTCCCCTGCTGCTGCCCATGCCGCCGCGCGGTAAGCGTCGTCGGCGCTCCCGGTGTACGGCACTTCCGCCCGAACGGCGCGCGCCGCCTCCGTGAGGGAGGCACCCGTCGTCATCAGGTCGTCGACCAGCACGATCCGCCCGCCGCCCGCCAACAGCCGCTCTCCCCCGGGTGCCACCTCAAGGGCGCCCGCGAGGTTGGCCAGCCGCTGCCGGGAGTTGAGCCCCGACTGATCGGCCACCGCCCGCCGCTGCCGCAGCACGGCGAGCACCCGGGCCGGCGTCCCCGTACGCCGTAGCTCACCCGCCGCCGCCAGCGCGATCCGCCGCGCCGGATCATGCCCTCGCGCCCGCACCGCCCGCCGCGAGGACGGCACCGGAACCAGCAGCACGGCCCCGGCCCCGGCCCCGGCAATCCCGGGACCACCCGGACCCGCCCTCCCCGGCGAATGCCGATCGCCACCGGCCCCCGGCCCGCTGCCAGGAACCCCTGACCAACCCCCGTACTCCCCTCTCGATCCGCTCGACCTCCACCGACCGTCGGCCATCCCCGACGACCCCCCGCCCTCTCCCAACCGTCCCTCGGCCCGCACCTGCCCGTTCCCGGCACTCAGCCGCCCCTCCACGCCCATGAGCGGCCCGTCCGGCACCGGGAGGCGCGCGCACCCCAGTCCCGCCCGCACAGCCCCGGCCAGAGCCCCGCCGAGGGGCCCCGCGAGCGGCAGCACACCCCGCTCCTTGTGGGCCAGGAGAACCGCCCGCACCTCGTCCCCGTACGGAACCGCCGCGTGCACCACAGGCAGCCCGGCCGGCTCCGGCACCGGTCGCACCCGGCTCGGTGCGGCCCCTGTCAGGGCGGCACGGCACTCGGAACAGAGCACCGTGCGAGGCCTCCCGCAGCCTCCGCACTCGGCCGGCAGCACCAGATCGGTGAGGTCCTGCCACCACCCCCGCATGCCCACCACTGTGCCAAGGCACGGGCAACCCTGCCAGGCCTGTGGATAACTCCCTGTGGACAACTCGCGGCACGGTCGGCCGACGGCTGTGGAGAACCTGCGGCGCCGTCGACCGGCGGCTGTCAGCAACCCGCCGCCCCGTGGACCGACGGCTGTCGACAACCCGCGGCCCCGTGGGCCCGGCGGCTGTGGGCACCCCGCGCAGCCGTCGGCCGACGCGACGGAGGAGCGACCAGGTCCACCGACCCCGCCGCTCCTCCGACCTCGTACAACACCCGCCCGCAGAGGGCGGCGTTAGCCGGGATAGACCGGCGCCGTCCCGTCCTTGACGACCGTCTGCCACTGTTCCCCGGACGACAGCCGCACGATCCCGTCCTCCTCCGAGTGCGCCACCAGCGGCAGCCGCTCGTCCTCGGACGCGGCGATCTCCTTCACGCCGGTCAGTGCCGACGGCGCCGTGCCCACCGGAGTGGAGCCGTCGACCTGGACGTACGCCATCTGCTGGACGCCGCCCTCCTCGCGCCCGACGACCACCAGCCGGCTGTCCCCGGCCCACGACATGGCGGTGACCTCCTCCAGCTGCGGTGCCGCGGCGCGCAGTTCGAGGATGGAGACCACGGGCCGCTCGCCGGCCTTGATGTCGCGCTCGATCCGGCCGATCTGCAACGAGCTCTTGCCGTCCTTCTCGATGATCAGCGCGATCCGCACCCCGTCGGCGGCCACCCGCACCGCCTCGATACGCCCGTCGAGACCCGGCGCCGAGACCACCAGCGGTTCGCCCGCACCCTTCTCCAGAAGGAGCAGCCGGGGCTTCTTCGGATCACGGTCGGCCACCCACAGGTCGCCCCGGCCGTCCCAACTGGGCGTCGTCAGCCGGTCCTGGGCGGTCTTGCCCTCGCTGCGCAGCACCGCCTCCCCGAGGGAGCTGCCCGACACCAGCGACCCGACGAACAGCGAACCCCCGTCGGTGGAGACCCCCGCCGCGACATCCTCTTTCCGGGACACGGCGGCCGACCGCAGCTTCGTGTCGCCCTGGCCCAGTGCGCCGGGTACCGCCTCGGGCTGCTTGTCACCGTTGCCACTGGGCATCCGGACCAGGCGCTGCTTGCCGTCGATGAAGTACTGGTAGTCGGGGAGTTGTCCGGTGCCGTGCGAGGCGACGGTCTCGGCCCGGCCCTCGGTCAGCGCGCACAGCTGCGAACCGTCCGACTTCTGGAGCTCCACCTCGTCCACACCCGTGGGCGTCAGATCCTCCAGCGTGAAGAGGAGTTGGGCCGCCATCCGGGTGCACTGGGCCTGTCCGACCCGGTCGGCCCTGCTGTTCAGCGGAACCGTGACCCTGTTGTGGTCGTCGGGCGACAGGGACTTGACGCCCTTCCTCAACGCCGTGCCGGACGGGAAACTCGACGTCACCACCGGGTCCAGCCAGCTCGTGGGCCCCTTCAGGAGCGTGCGGACCATCTCCGTCATCGGATCCACCTCCCCGCGCACATAGACCGGATCGGCGACCGTCACACGCTGCCCGCCCGACCCGGAGGACCCGTTCGAAGCGAAGTAGTACTTGTTGACGGAGTCGTAGTTGCGCTCGAAGTCGGACTTCCCCATCACCACACCCTGGGGCAGCCCGTCGATGCGCCACTGCCTGTCCTTCTGCCGCGTGAGGTGCACGGCCTCGGTGTAGGCGCCGGCTTCGGGCGCGTACGCGTGCTGCGCGTCCACCGTGGCGACCTTGCTGCCGCTCAGCTGGTAGAGGAAGTCGTCGGCGGCGCCTTCCCTGCTGCCCGAGTGCACCAGTTCGGTGTTCGGGCCGTCCGCGAGGACCTTCGTGGACCGGTAGGGGTCCCACGTCTTGCGGGTGCCCGCCGCCAGGTACAGGCGCGCCGTCGCGTACTGCGGGTCGTCGCTGGTCAGCGCCTCCAGGAAGCCCCGTACGATCTCCGCCGGCTGGGCGTCCTCCCGGGGCGGCATCGCGAAGACCCGCACCTGCGAGTCCGCGCGCGGCGTGGACTCCACGTCACGCAGGTCACCGCTGTCGGGCATCGAGGCGCACCCGGCCAGTACCAGTGCGCCGCAGCCGACGTACGCGGCCAGCCGCACCGGACGCCGTCGACCGCCTCTCGCCTCGCGGTCAGCGCCCACGGAATGCCTCCCCTTGTTCCAGCTCCTCCGACTTTTCACCGGCCGGGTCGCGCTCCCGCGCGGCCCGCTCCCCCTTCGGGGCAGGTGTGTCGTCGGGTCGTCGCGCGCCCCCGGTGGGCCGCGGCACCACGCGCGCGCCGTTGCCCGGCAGCGCCGTCGGGTCGGCCGTGGGCGAGGTCCCGCCCAGCCGCGGACCCATGGCCGGCCGCGGCGGCGTACTCCCGCCCGAAGGCTGCTGTACCGGCACCGTCGCGAGCTTGCCGCTGCCGTCGAGCGGCAGACCGGCCTCGTTGAGTCCACGGTTGCGCCGCGAGTCCTTGGGCTCCAGCGGTATCGGCGAGCCGCGCAGCGGTTCGTCCGCGGTCCGCGGCAGCGTGAGCCGGAACTGCGAGCCGCCTCCCGGCTCGCCCCACGCCTGCAGCCAGCCGCCGTGCAACCGGGCGTCCTCCAGGGCGATGGACAGCCCGAGCCCCGTTCCGCCGGTCGTACGAGCGCGTGCCGGGTCCGCCCGCCAGAAGCGGCTGAAGACCCGGGTCGCCTCACCGGGCTTGAGGCCGACCCCGTAGTCGCGCACCGCGACGGCGACGGCCCCGCCCGCCACGGCGAGTTTGACCAGTACGTCCTTGCCGTCGCCGTGCTCCACGGCGTTGACGACGAGGTTGCGCAGCACCCGCTCCACGCGCCGGGCGTCCGCCTCGGCGATCACCGGCTGCTGGTCGCCGAGGACGCGTATGTGCGTGCCCTTGCGCTCGGCGAGCGGCTCGGCGCCGCTGACCACCCGTCGTACGACCACGCGCAGGTCTATCGGCTCGGCCTCCAGCGCCGCCGCGCCCGCGTCGAAGCGGCTGATCTCCAGCAGGTCCGCGAGCAGCCCCTCGAACCGGTCGAGCTGGTCGGCGAGCAGTTCGGCGGACCTGGCGGTCATCGGATCGAAGTCCACGCGCGCGTCGTGGATGACGTCGGCCGCCATCCGTACGGTCGTCAGCGGCGTACGCAGCTCGTGCGAGACGTCGGAGACGAACCGCCGCTGCATCCGCGACAGCTCCTCCAGCTGCTGGATCTTCAGCTGGAGGTTCTGCGCCATCTTGTTGAAGGCCTCGCCGAGCCGCGCGATGTCGTCCTCGCCGGTGACCTTCATACGTTCCTGGAGGCGCCCGGCGGACAGCCGCTCGGCGATGCCCGCGGCCATCCGTACGGGCGTGACGACCTGACGCACCACGAGCCAGGCGATGGCCCCCAGCAGCACCACGACGAACAGCCCCGCCGTCGCGAGCGTGCCCTTGACCAGGCTCAGCGACTTCTCCTCCTGCGTCAGCGGGAAGAGGTAGTAGAGCTGGTACGTGTCGTTGTTGGGGTCGTTGACCTGCTTGCCGATGACGAGCGCGGGCTGGGGGTCCTTGGAGTCCTTGTAGACGACCCTCGTGTAGCTCTGGGCCGCGACCATGCTGCCGTCGACCCGGTTGCGGAGCTCCTCCGGGACGCTCAGCGTCGGGTCGACGTTGCCGGACGAGCGCGGGCCGAGTCCGGCGCCGCCGTCACCGGCCGCCGAGGAGCTGAGCGTCACGACGTCGAAGGCACCCTGGCCGCCGCTGGAGAGGGACACCACGAGGTCGCTCATCCACTGGCTGACGTTCTTGGAGGGCCGGCCGTCCGGACCCGAGGTGTCGGCCCCGTTCGCCGTCGCCGCCGAGTCTGCGTTCTGCTTGGCCACCGAGAATCCGCCGGTGGCCTGGCTCTGCGAGGCTTTCACCTTGGCGTCCAGCAGGCCGTTGCGCACCTGCCCGATGACGACGAAGCCGAGCAGCAGCACCACACCGAGCGACATCAGCAGCGTGGTGACGACGATCTTGAGCTGGATGTTGCGCCGCCACAGCCGCATCACCGGCAGCAGCGGACGGCGCACCCAGCGCATGAACAGCCGAAGGACCGGGCTGCCCTGGACCCCGCCCTGGAGCAGCCCGCCCTCGACGAACCGCATCCAGCGGGAGCCCGTCACCTTCTGGCCGACAGGCCGCCCCGAGCGGACCCCCGGCTCGCCGGGCGCCGAAGCGGCACTGTCCCGGGACACGTCAGCTCGGTCCGGCCTTGTAACCGACACCTCGGACGGTCACCACGATCTCCGGCCGCTCGGGGTCCTTCTCGACCTTGGAGCGCAGCCGCTGGACATGGACGTTGACCAGCCGGGTGTCCGCCGCGTGCCGGTAGCCCCAGACCTGCTCCAGGAGCACCTCACGCGTGAACACCTGCCACGGCTTGCGGGCCAGCGCCACCAGCAGATCGAACTCCAGCGGCGTCAGCGCGATGGACAGCCCGTCCCGCTTCACAGAGTGACCGGCCACGTCGATCACAAGATCACCTATGGCCAGCTGCTCCGGCGCCGGCTCCTCGGACCGACGCAGCCGCGCCCTGATCCGCGCCACCAGCTCCTTCGGCTTGAACGGCTTCACGATGTAGTCGTCCGCCCCGGACTCGAGGCCCACCACGACATCGACGGTGTCGCTCTTCGCCGTGAGCATCACGATCGGCACCCCGGACTCCGCCCTGATCAGGCGGCACACCTCGATACCGTCCCGGCCGGGAAGCATCAGGTCCAGGAGCACCAGATCGGGCTTGCTCTCACGGAAAGCGGCCAGCGCCTTGTCGCCGTCGGCTACGAAAGACGGCTCAAAACCTTCACCACGCAACACAATGCCGAGCATCTCGGCCAGTGCGGTGTCGTCATCGACGACAAGGACTCGTCCCTTCATAAACGACATCATCCCATTAACTAAATCGTTACCTGGCGTGACCTGTCACACAGCTCGGCTAGCGCCTCGGCTGTCACGGGCGAAACAACGCCCTCTTCGGTCACGATCGCCGTCACCAACTCGGGCGGCGTCACATCGAACGCGGGGTTGTACGCCTGGGTCCCCAGGGGTGCCACCGCTATCCCGCCTCCCGCTTCCACACCCGCCACCGGCACCTGCGGTGCTGTGATCTCCGTCACTTCATGACTGGGGCGCTGCTCGACCTCGATGGATGCCCCGTCCGGGGTGTCCAGATCCACCGTCGTCACCGGCGCCACCACGATGAACGGCACGTGGTGGTACCTGGCCAGCACCGCGAGCGGATAGCTCCCCACCTTGTTCGCCACCGAACCGTCGGCCGCGATCCGGTCGGCGCCGATCAGTACCGCGTCCACCTCTCCCGCCGAGAACAGCGAGCCGGCCGCGTTGTCCGTGAGCAAGGTGTACGCCATTCCGTTGCGCGCCGCCTCGTACGCCGTCAGGCGAGCACCCTGCAGCAACGGCCGCGTTTCGTCCACCCACAGCCTGCGCAGCTGCCCCACCCGGTGTGCCTCAAGGGCCACCGCGAACGCCGTGCCCTCCCCTCCGGAGACCAGCGCCCCGGTGTTGCAGTGCGTCAGAATCCGGTGCCCTCCGCCGGGCAGCAGCTCGTCGAGCAGGGCCAGTCCGTGCCTGGCCATCCGCGCGCTGGCCTCGGCGTCTTCCCGGTGCAGCGCCCGCGCCGCGGCTAGCGCGGCCCCGGCGGCCAGCTCCTGGTCACCACCGCCCGAGAGCGCCGCGGTGTACGCGGACAGCGCCCTGCGCACCCCGACCGCGAGGTTCACCGCGGTGGGCCGGGCCCCTGCCAGGGACCGGGCGGCATCGTCCACGTCGAAGCCGCGTACGGCCGCGAGCGCGACGCCGTACGCCCCCGCGATACCGAGCAGCGGCGCTCCGCGCACGGCGAGCGTGTGGATCGCCTCCACCAGCGCGGGCGCGTCCGTGCACACCAGCTCGACTTCCTCGGCCGGCAGTCTCGTCTGGTCGAGAAGCACCAGGACGGGACCTTCGGGGGGCTCCTCCCAGCGGATCACGGGTATGTCCGTCGGCCCGCTGTCCTCGCGGGTTTGCGCGTACTGATCAGCCATCCGCCCAGTCTGCCCCGTACCCGGCAGACAATTGAAGGTGTACAGCTCATACGACCGCCGGTCCCCAGTCCTACGACCGCTGGTCCCCAGCCGCGGACACCGTGGCACGATGGCTGCCAACCTGCCGCCGCGCCCGCGGACGGGCACCGTGAAGGAGCGACGATGAACGACACTCCGGGCTGGGCCTCGCCCGGATCTGCCCCCTCCGACGGGCAGGGGCCGGACACCTCCGGTGCCGCGCAGCCGTCGGACCAGGGCGGCACGGAGCAGCCCGGTACCCCTTCGAAGTGGTCCAAGGAGCAGCTCCCGCCCGGCCAGTGGTCCGCTCCCGGCCCGCAGGACGCGGCGCCCGGACAGGCGCCGCCACCTCCGCCCGGCCCGGGCTGGGGCGGTCAGCAGCCCGGCGGCCCGGGCGGCTACGGCGGCCCCGGGGGCTACGGCGGTCAAGGCGGCGGATACCCCGGCTGGGGCGGCGGCCCCGGTGGCCCCAGCGGATGGGGCGGCAACTGGGGCGGCCCGCCGCCCGCGGCGAAGCCCGGCGTGATCCCGCTCCGGCCGCTCGGCATCGGCGAGATCCTCGACGGCGCCGTCTCCACGATGCGCACCTACTGGCGCACCGTCCTGGGCATCTCGCTGACCGTCGCGGTCGTCACGGAGATCGCGATCATCCTGTTCCAGGGCTTCGTCCTGGACGACAGCTCCACCGCGGACACCCTCAACGACTCCACCGCCACCGCCAGTGAGGTCGGCAGCGCCCTGGGGACCACCCTGCTGAGCTCGGGCGCCGTCCTGTTCATCACGCTGCTCGGCACCATCGTCGCGACGGCCCTGCTCACGACCGTCACCAGCCGCGCGGTGCTCGGCAAGCCGGTGACGACCGCCGAAGCCTGGCGGGACGCGCGCCCCCAACTGCTGAAACTGATCGGCCTGACCGTCCTGCTGCCGCTCATCGCCGTCGTGATCGTCGCCCTCGGCACCGTGCCGGGAGTCGTCGTCGGACTGGCCGCCTCGGGCGACGCGGGCATCGCGCTCGCCGTCATCGGCGGACTGGGCGCGGGCGTCGTCGCCATCTGGCTGATGACCCGCTTCTCGCTCGCCTCTCCCGCCCTGATGCTGGAGAAACAGAGCGTCTTCAAGTCGATGAGCCGCTCCGCGAAGCTCGTACGCGGTTCCTGGTGGCGTGTGTTCGGCATCCAGCTGCTCGCCACGATCATCGCCAACATCATGGCGTCGATCATCGTCATCCCGTTCGCCTTCCTCGCCGGCGCCGTGAGCGGCGACGGCGTCACCGGCTTCCTCGACAGCGACGGCGGCTCCCTGGGCTGGACGTTCCTCATCGTCAGCGGGATCGGCTCGGTGATCGGATCGATGCTCACCTTCCCGATCACGGCAGGCGTCACCGTGCTCCTGTACATCGACCAGCGCATCCGGCGTGAGGCCCTCGACCTCGACCTGGCCCGCGCCGCCGGCGTCCAGGACTACGGAACCGGCGCCGCCGGCACCACCCCGGGGAGCTGACGGGGTGGGCCTGGCGGGGGGAGTTCTCACAGCGGTACCGGCACTGCCGCGCGGTGGCTTCACAGCCGTCCTGGCCGCGCGTCCCACCGGCGACGAACCGCCGGTGACGATCCCGCGCGACCCCGCGCGGGAGGCGGCCGAACGCGAGCTGTCCAAGCCGATGTACCACGAGAACGATCCCAGCCTGGCCCAGCGCGCCCTCGACGCCTTCTGGGACTGGGTGGACAAGCTGTTCAACGCCGCCTCGGGCGCGACTCCCGGCGGAGCGCTCGGACTTGTCGTCATCGTGCTGGCCGTACTGGCGGTCCTCGGCGCGCTGTGGTGGCGCCTGGGCACTCCGCACCGCGCCCCCACCACGGCCCCCGCGCTCTTCGACGACCGCCCCCGCAGTGCCGCCGAACACCGCGCGGCGGCCGAGGCACATGCCGCCCAGGGCCACTGGAACCAGGCCGTCCAGGAACGCATGCGCGCCATCGTCCGGTCCCTGGAGGAGCGCGCCCTCCTCGATCCGCGCCCCGGCCGCACCGCGGACGAGGCAGCCGCCGAGGCCGCCCGCACCCTGCCCTCCCACGGAGACCGACTGCGCGCCGCGGCACGGGACTTCGACGATGTCACGTACGGAGGCCGGGCCGCGCACCGACGCACGTACGACCGCCTCACCGAGCTCGACCGCGACCTGACACGCGCGAAACCCATGCTCTCCGACAGCACCCGAAGCACACCCCACAACACCGGCCAGGGGGCCGCCCGATGACCGAGGCCACCCTCCGGCCGACCTCGGCCCACACCTCGGCATCCCCGACCGCCCGCCAACTGTGGAGGCGCGGCCGCGGCGTCGTCCTCGCGCTCGTGCTCCTCCTGGCGGCAGCCGTCGCGATCGCCGCCGTCCGGTCCAACGCCGAGCACGGCCGCCTCGACCCCCGCTCCGCCGACCCGTCCGGCAGCCGGGCCGTGGCCGAACTCCTCGCCGACCAGGGCGTGTCCACCCGGCTGGTCAGCACCCTGGCCGAGGCCCGCGCCGCGGCCGGCCCCGACACGACCCTCCTGGTGGCCGCCCCGGACCTGCTGACCGGCCGACAGCAGACCGCCCTGCGCGCGAGTACCGAGAACTCCGGCGGCCGGACGATCCTGATCTCCCCGACCTCCCCCTCCCTTGGCACCCTCGCCCCGGAGCTCACAGCCGACCCGGTGACCAGCTTCGACTCGAAGCTCTCCCCGGACTGCGACCTGCCCGCCGCCCGGCGCGCGGGGAACGCCGACACGGGCGGCATCCGCTACAGCACCGCCGACCCCGCCGTCGACGCATGCTACCCCGGCGACGGCCTGCCCACCCTGCTGCGCATCCCCGCCTCCGAGGGGGACGGCGACACCGTCGTACTCGGCGCGCCCGACATCCTCTACAACTCCCGCCTCGACGAGCACGGCAACGCCTCGCTCGCCCTTCAACTGCTCGGTTCCCGTCCCCATGTGGTCTGGTACCTCCCCTCGCTCGCCGATACCTCGGCCACCGACGCGGGCGACCGCAGTTTCTTCGACCTGCTCCCCTCGGGCTGGCTCTGGGGCACCCTCCAGCTCTTCTTCGCGGCAGGCCTGGCCGCCCTCTGGAGGGCACGCCGACTGGGCCCCCTCGTGCCCGAACGCCTCCCCGTCGCGATCCGCGCCTCCGAAACCGTCGAAGGCCGCGCCCGCCTCTACCGCAAGGCCAACGCCCGCGACCGCGCGGCCGACGCCCTGCGCTCCACCACCCGCACTCGCCTCGCCCCCCTCGTCGGCGTCCCCGTCACCCAGGCGCACACGCCCGAGTCCCTGCTTCCCGCCCTGTCCGCCCAGCTCCACGGCCGACGCGACGGACAGGCCCTGCACTCCCTCCTCTTCGGGCCGCCGCCCCGCGACGACGCAGCCCTCATCGCCCTCGCCGACCAACTCGACGCCCTCGCAAGAGAGGTACGCCATTCATGATGGACCCGACCACTGACAACGCCGGGAACACCGGGGACCAGGGCAGCGCCCGCGCATCCCTGGAGGCCCTGCGCGCCGAGATCGCCAAAGCCGTGGTCGGCCAGGACCCCGCAGTGACCGGCCTCGTCGTCGCCCTCCTGTGCCGCGGACACGTCCTCCTCGAAGGTGTCCCCGGCGTCGCGAAAACACTGCTCGTCCGGGCCCTGGCGTCCGCACTGGAACTCGACACCAAACGCGTCCAGTTCACCCCCGACCTGATGCCGAGCGACATCACCGGCTCCCTCGTCTACGACGCCCGCACCGCGGAGTTCTCCTTCCAGCCGGGCCCGGTCTTCACGAACCTGCTTCTCGCCGACGAGATCAACCGCACCCCTCCCAAGACCCAGTCCTCCCTGCTGGAGGCCATGGAGGAGCGCCAGGTGACGGTCGACGGCACCCCGCGCCCGCTCCCCGAGCCGTTCCTGGTCGCCGCGACCCAGAACCCGGTCGAGTACGAGGGCACCTACCCCCTCCCCGAAGCCCAACTGGACCGTTTCCTCCTCAAGCTGACGATCCCTCTCCCGTCGCGCCAGGACGAGATCAGCGTCCTCACCCGGCACGCCGAGGGCTTCAACCCGCGCGACCTGCGCGCCGCCGGCGTACGCCCCGTCGCGGGCCCCGCGGACCTGGAAGCCGCCCGCGCCGCGGTCGCCAAGACATCCGTCTCCCCCGAAATCACCGGCTACGTGGTGGACATCTGCCGCGCCACCCGCGACTCCCCGTCCCTCAGCCTCGGCGTCTCACCGCGCGGCGCGACGGCCCTCCTCGCCACCGCCCGCGCCTGGGCCTGGCTGACGGGCCGCGACTACGTCATCCCCGACGACGTGAAGGCCCTCGCCCTCCCCACCCTCCGCCACCGGATCCAACTCCGCCCCGAGGCCGAGATGGAGGGCGTGACCGCCGACTCCGTCATCAACGCGATCCTCGCCCACGTCCCCGTCCCCCGCTGATGGCACTCACCGGACGCGCCGCCCTCGTGGCGGCCCTCGGCTCACTCCCCGTCGGCATCTGGGAACCGAGCTGGACGGGCATCCTCGCCGTCAACGTCCCGCTGGCCCTGGCCTGTGCCTGCGACGCGGCCCTCGCCGCGCCCGTACGCCGCCTCGGCCTGACCCGCTCGGGCGACACCTCGGTACGCCTCGGCGAACCCGCGGACGTGACCCTCACCGTCACCAACCCGTCCGGCCGCCCCCTCCGCGCCCGGCTCCGCGACGCCTGGCCCCCGAGCAGCTGGGAACCCGGCACCGAAGTAGCCGCCTCCCGCCACCGCTTGACGGTCCCGCCGGGCGAACGCCGACGCGTGACCACCCGCCTACGCCCCACCCGCCGAGGCGACCGCAGGTCCGACCGTGTGACCATCCGCTCGTACGGCCCCCTCGGCCTCTTCGCCCGCCAAGGCAACCACGAAGTCCCCTGGGCCGTACGAGTCCTGCCGCCCTTCACCAGCCGCAAGCACCTCCCCTCCAGGCTGGCCCGGCTCCGCGAACTCGACGGCCGCACCAGCGTGCTGACCCGCGGCGAGGGCACGGAGTTCGACAGCCTCCGCGAGTACGTCCCCGGTGACGACACCCGTTCCATCGACTGGCGCGCCACAGCCCGACAGACCACGGTCGCCGTACGCACCTGGCGCCCCGAACGCGACCGCCACATCCTTCTCGTCCTGGACACGGGCCGTACCTCGGCGGGCCGCGTCGACGACGCCCCGCGCCTCGACGCCTCCATGGACGCGGCCCTGCTCCTCGCCGCCCTGGCCTCCCGGGCCGGCGACCGCGTCGACCTCCTCGCGTACGACCGCCGGGTACGTGCCCTGGTCCAGGGCCGGGCAGCAGGCGAACTCCTCCCGTCCTTGGTCAACGCGATGGCACTCCTGGAACCGGAGCTCGTCGAGCTGGACGCCCGCGGCCTCACCGCCACAGCACTCCGTACGGCCCCACGCCGCTCGCTGATCGTGCTGCTGACCAGCCTGGACGCGGCCCCCATCGAAGAAGGCCTGCTTCCCGTACTCTCCGGTCTCACCCAACGCCACACGGTCCTCGTGGCCGCGGTGGCGGATCCCCACATCGCCCGCATGGCAGCGGCCCGAGGCACCACTGAGGCCGTGTACGAGGCGGCAGCGGCGGCACAGGCCCAGACAGAGCGTCATCGCACGGCCGAAAAGCTCCAACGCCACGGAGTCATCGTCGTCGACGCCACCCCGGAGAACCTGGCACCGGCTCTGGCGGACGCATACCTGGCACTGAAAGCAGCCGGCCGACTGTAAGCGACCACAAAAGAGAAAAGGGGGGCTCTCCAGTTTCAAGAAAGACCCCCTTAAACGCAGAAAACCCCCGTACCGTTTCCCGGTACAGGGGTTTTCTCCAAAATAAGTTCGGCGGCGTCCTACTCTCCCACAGGGTCCCCCCTGCAGTACCATCGGCGCTATGAGGCTTAGCTTCCGGGTTCGGAATGTAACCGGGCGTT